>JAYVOQ010000135.1:0-46781 GCA_043757845.1 Hyphomicrobiales bacterium
TCTGGTCAATGAGGCGGCCAAACTTTTCTGAACCATGCTGCTTCAAGGTCATCCAGATCTTGAGCGCCATGGGGCTGCGCGATAGTTCAAGGCTGTAATCTGCGAGGAATTCCCCCGCAGCAATGCCGCGCGGTTTTTCTTCAAGATAGGCATGGTGCAAGGCCAAGGCTGAACGGTGCTGCTCGCGGTTTCTGATCAAGGCGCAAGCCGCGTTGAATGGGGCATGGAGCCATTTGTGTGGGTCAAGCGCCAGTGAATCCGCAAGTTCAATGCCCTTCACCAAGTTGGCATTTTTTGGCGATAGCCTGATCAATGCGCCGATGCAGCCATCAACATGAAACCATAGCCCTTCGCGGCGGCAGATGCCGTGGATGGCGGCAATGTCGTCGATAGCGCCAGAATTGGTTGTTCCTGCGGTGGCAATCACGCAAGCAGGCTTGAGACCTTGGGCCTTGTCATCGGCAATACCCTTTTCAAGCGCGTCCGTGTCCATCGTCAAATCGGTTTTTGACGCAATGAGCCGAAGAGACTTTGCGCCAAGACCCAAAATCTCCATTGCCTTCTGGGTGCTTGAATGGGCCTGATCGGAGGCATAAAAGCGCAGCTGTTGCGGCAGTTCGGTAACACCTTGGGCCCTGACGTCAACGCCCGCCATGACATTGCGCGCCACCAACAAGCAAACAAGATTGGCTAGGGAACCACCGCTGGTCAATGTGCCGGAGGCATCGGCGGGAAAGCCCATCAGCTCTTTCAGCCAGCCCACTACTTGTTCTTCCAAGGCCTTGGCCGCGGTATCGCCTCCGCCGAGGTTTGAGCCATCCATGGCACCGAGAAATTCGGCTAGCGCCCCGGTAAAGTTGCCAGCACCCATGTACCAGGCCCAAAAACGCGGGTGAATGTTCCCCATACTGTATGGAAAGAGATATTGCTGCAGATCATCATAGACGTGGGTGAGCAGTTCAGGCTGGCGCGGCACCGGGCGCTTGTAGAACGAACGTGCCTCATCAGGCATGGGTTGCCAGAGCGGGCGGTCGCGCAAGCTTTGCAGTCGGGCAATGGCGTCATCAATAGCGCGGTGAGCGAGAGTTCGCGTTTCCTCCCAGTCCTGCGGGTCAAGTGTTTCCTCAGTCTTGTCAGTTGAAGACGACATGTTGCACCTGCTTTGACCACCCCGGAACACAGTTACTTAGTCAGGTACACGGTTGAAAGCAACTGGCGCGAAGCTGGCGCTTGCCGCGCCCGCGATCCCATGCCATGACATAAGCTATGGGATTTCGTCTCGCTACTTGGAATATAAACTCTGTTCGCCTGCGCATTGGTCTTGTTGAAAAACTGCTGAAGGAACATCAGCCAGATATTCTCTGTCTGCAGGAAACCAAATGCCCACACGGCCAGTTCCCATCAAAATCACTTCATGAACTGGGCTATCGGCACATCGCTGAATTCGGTCAAAAGGGCTATCATGGTGTTGCTATTGTTTCGCGTTTGCCATTTGTTGATCAACACAGCCGCGATTTTTGCAAGAAAGGCGACAGTCGCCATATCAGTGTGCGATTTGAGGGAAAGCTGCCTTTCACCTTGCATAATCTTTATGTGCCCGCCGGCGGTGACGAGCCTGATCCCAAGATAAATGAAAAATTTGCCCATAAACTTTCGTTTCTAGAAGAAATGGAAGACTGGTCAAAAACCCATGCTGTGCCCAAAGGGGGAGATGCCATCCTTGTGGGTGATTTGAATGTATCGCCTCTGGAGCATGACGTTTGGAACCACAAACAGCTTTTGAAAGTCGTGTGCCACACACCGATTGAAACTGAACGCTTTTCTAAAATAATGAAAGCCGGAAGTTGGGTGGATGTGATGCGCCATTTTATTCCCCCAGAAGAGAAGCTTTATACCTGGTGGAGTTATCGCAGCGCCGATTGGGAAGTGGCCAACAAGGGCCGGAGGTTGGACCACATTCTCGCCACGCCTAACCTCGCCGCCAAATCAAAGAAGATGTCTGTGGTGAAAGAAACGCGGGGCTGGACGCAGTCTTCTGACCACGTTCCCGTAATTATCGATTTCGCCTAAGAAAGATCTGCAAAGTTTCGGGATTTACCTAACATCACACGAATGCCCTCTAATTCCCGCATATGAACATCTAATCGTTCACCCATATTTTGCAAAACCTTCTTCCCGAATTCCGGATACTCTTTGGTCACACGCACAAAAAGCTCATGCGTAATGCGCGCTGTTTCAACAGCATCAACAGCCGTCGCTGTAATGGCATAAGGCCCGGCTCGCACCATCGCTACTTCACCCAAGAAGGCACCAGGTTCAGCAACTGCAACTTCGGTCTGGCCATCTTTCACTGAAGCTTGGCCACTTAAAATCAGAAATGCAGCACGCGCCTTTTTACCTTGTGCGACGATATCTTCTCCAGCTGAGAATGCCTGACGCTCAGCCGCGAAGGCAAGAATTTGCAGCGCAACTGTGTCACAGTCTCGAAAAATAGGTATGGCCCGCAAGGTTTCAGAATCAGCCCGAACACTCATGAAGCGGTTTGACTGCCAAAGCCGTCAAAGATCAAGGGATCAGTTTATAGCCCCCGCCCTCAGTGACCAAAATTTCGGCGTGGGCTGGATCTTTCTCAATCTTCTGGCGCAAACGGTAAATATGGGTTTCCAGCGTATGAGTGGAAACGCCAGCATTATAGCCCCAAACGTCTGCCAGCAGCGTTTCGCGGTTCACAGCCTGCTCTCCGGCGCGGTATAGAAATTTGATAATTGATGTTTCCTTTTCCGTCAGCCTGATCTTCTTACCATCATCCCTGATCAAAACTTTGGAAGCGGGCTTGAATTGGTAATGTCCGACTTGGAAAATGGCATCTTCGCTTTGCTCATGTTGGCGCAAGTGAGAGCGAATGCGGGCCAGCAAAACGCCGAATCGGAAAGGCTTGATGACATAGTCATTGGCCCCCGAATCAAGCCCCAAAATGGTGTCTGCATCTGAGCCTTCGGCAGTTAACATGACGATTGGGCCTTTATAACCGTTGCGCCGCATGAGCTTACAGGCTTCGCGGCCATCCATGTCAGGCATATTCACATCAAGGATCACCAAATCAGCATGTTCGGCCTTGAGGGCCTTAACACCTGCCGTGGCAGAGGCATGGTCTGTAACAGTGAATTCGTCATGCAGCGAAAATTGATCTTTCAATGCCTCACGCAGCGCATCATCATCATCAACAATCAAAAGTTTTTTGGCCGTAGACATTTTTTTCCAACTCTTTGTCAGGCAGGCTATGAAGATACCCAAGGTAATGAGCAACACAACTCACTGTGAGCAGATTGATAGCACATCTTCACGTTTTTGCGATCAGCCCCCGAAATTCGCGTGGATGGTTAAAAATGGGCTCCCGCACCTTCCCTTGTATCATTGGCCAAAAGGGCCGCACTCACTTGAAACGCGAAGGTGATAATAAAAGCCCACGCGGCACATGGAAGTTGGAAAAGCTCTATTTCCGATCAGATAAAACACTACGGCCCGCATCCAACCTGCGCACCGCGGCCTTACTTAAAGTCGACGGCTGGTGCGATGCTATGGGTCACAAAGACTATAACCGCCACGTCCGCCTGCCCTTCGCCTCGAGCCATGAAGCGCTGTGGCGACCTGATGAGGCTTATGACTTAATAGTCACCACCAATCACAATCAGCGCCCTCGCGTTCAGGGTGCAGGAAGTGCCATATTTCTTCATATATGGCGGCAACGGGCCATCGGCACCGAAGGCTGCGTGGCTCTAAGGGACAGCGATTTACGCAAGGTCTTGGCGGCCTGCTCAAGAACGACTTATCTATTCATTTAGCCACGCCCGCCGAAGATCGCAGAGCCCACCCGCACATAAGTTGCTCCTTCGGTTATTGCAGTCTCAAAATCCCCGCTCATGCCCATGGATAGCTCCTTAAGCCCGTTGTGCGCGGCCATTCTGGCCATGGCCTTAAAGTAGGGCTTGGGATCGTTTTCGACGGGGGGAATGCACATCAGCCCTACGATGTTGAGGCCAAAACCCTGACGACACAGACGAAGAAATTCGTCTAAGGCTTCTGGCATTACGCCCGCTTTTTGCGCTTCATGCCCGATGTTCACTTGCACAAAGCACCGCAACGTGCGGCTTTGCTTCTTCATTTCTTTGGCCAAAGTTTCTGCGATCTTTGGACGATCAATCGTTTGAATGACATCAAACAGCGCCACAGCTTCCGCCGCTTTGTTGCTTTGCAAAGGCCCAATGAGATGCAATTCTAAATCTGGATAGTGCCGTCGCAAAGCGGGCCATTTTGACGCCGCTTCCTGCACACGGTTTTCACCGAAAATGCGTTGTCCGCCAGCAATCACCGGCGCGATCTCAGCAGCACTGAAAGTCTTTGACACAGTAACCAAGGTTGCGCGCCCTGCGACTTTGTCAAAAATTTCCCGCCACCGTAAAACCACTTCGCTCATGCCTTTCCTATGACGATGCTTGCGGCCCATTTCAAGGACGGTTATGGAACATCAATCTGATCTGAGGACTGAAAAATTGGCTGTTGAACGCTATAATCACCGCGAAACCGAACCCAAGTGGCAGGCTCATTGGGCTGCGGCAAAAAGCTTCGAGGCCAAAGAAGACGTTTCGAAGCCGAAATATTACGTCCTCGAGATGTTCCCTTACCCATCTGGCCGCATCCACATGGGCCATGTGCGAAATTATACCATGGGCGATGTCATCGCGCGCTTCCGCCGTGCTTGCGGTTACAACGTGCTGCACCCCATGGGTTGGGATGCGTTCGGCATGCCCGCAGAAAATGCTGCCATCGAGCGCGGCATCCACCCTAAGGCTTGGACTTACGACAACATCGCCGCAATGAAAACCCAACTCAAAAGCATGGGCCTGTCACTGGATTGGTCGCGCGAGTTCGCCACCTGTGATCCAAGTTATTACAAGCATGAGCAGGCGATGTTTGTGGATTTCATGGCCGCAGGTCTGGTCGATCGGCGTATCAGCCAAGTGAATTGGGACCCAGTTGATCAAACTGTTCTGGCCAATGAACAAGTGATCGATGGCAAGGGCTGGCGCTCAGGGGCAGCTGTGGAAAAGCGCGAGTTGGCGCAGTGGTTCTTGAAGATCACTGACTACGCGCAAGATTTACTTTCAGCTTTGGATACCCTGAAAGATTGGCCTGAAAAAGTGCGCCTGATGCAAAAAAACTGGATCGGACGTTCAGAGGGTTTGCGGTTTACATTTGATCTGGTCGATGCTGCGGGCAAGCCTGTGGAAGGTGGTCTCACGGTTTATACAACGCGTCACGACACTTTGTTTGGTGCAAGTTTTTGCGCCGTCTCGGTCGATCACCCGCTGTGTAAAAAATTGGCCGATACGGACAAAGGCTTTGAGTTTTTTCGTAAGGAAGTTGCAGCTCTCGGCACGTCAGAAGAAAATATCGAACGTGCTGAGAAGAAGGGCTATCCGCTGGGCCTTTATGCCCTTCACCCCTTCGATAAGACGTTTAAAATTCCAGTTTATGCCGCAAACTTCGTTTTGATGGGTTATGGCGAAGGAGCGATTTTTGGCTGCCCTGCACATGATCAACGAGATTGGGATTTTGCTACCAAATATAAGCTTCCTATCCTGCCCGTTGTCGGCTCAAAAGATGGCGTGTCTGCGGATGTTTCCAAAGGCCCTTACCTTGAGAAAGATGGCGAGGAAGCAAAGCTCATTAATTCAGACTTTCTGAATGGGCTCAGTTTTGAAGCAGCCAAGTTGGAAATGGCCAAGCGCATGGAAGCCATGGGCACGGCCAAGCGCGTGGTTAATTTCCGCTTGCGTGATTGGGGCGTGTCGCGCCAGCGCTATTGGGGTTGCCCTATTCCCGTCGTACATTGCAAAACCTGCGGCATTGTTCCGGTACCGAAATCAGAATTACCTGTGACGCTGCCGGATGACGCAAAGTTTGATAAGCCCGGTAATCCACTGGTGCACCATCCCACTTGGCGGCACACTTATTGCCCACATTGCAAGCAACCGGCCGAACGTGAAACCGACACGTTTGACACCTTCATTGATTCAAGTTGGTATTACGCCCGTTTCACTTCACCACACGCGACCGAACCTGTAGATCAAGCGGCGGCGAAATACTGGCTGCCCGTGGATCAATATATTGGCGGCGTTGAACATGCCATTCTGCATTTACTTTATTCGCGCTTCTATGCCCGCGCGATGGAAAAAATTGGTCAGCTTGGAATAAGCGAGCCATTCGCTTCACTTTTCACCCAAGGCATGGTGATCCATGAAACTTACCGAACTGAAAAGGGTGAATGGGTTTTACCGATTGAAGCAGTGCAAAAAGAGGGAGCCTGGGTTCACGCTAAATCAGGCACACCACTCATTCTTGGTGGCGTTGAAAAAATGTCGAAATCAAAAAGGAATGTCGTAGACCCTGATACCATTATCGCTTCTTATGGAGCAGATACTGCCCGCTGGTTCATGCTCTCAGATACACCGCCAGAGCGTGATCTTGAATGGACTGAGTCAGGCGCTGAAGCTTCATGGCGTTTCACCCAACGCATCTGGCGCTTGGTGGATGACATTGCAGAGCTTCCGTCAGTATCGCCGGATATGAGCGCAGGTGGTCTGGAACTTCGCCGCGCGTGTCACCGTGCAGTTGCGGCAATCACTGATGATTTGTCCAATTTGCGCTTCAATGTTGCCATCAGCAATATCTATAAAGTTGCCAATGCAATTGCCGCTGCTTTGGCGGCAACTGAAAAGCCTGCGGGTGCATTGCGCGAGGCCGGAGAGTTCTTAACGCTACTTGTTGCCCCCATGATGCCACATCTGGCTGAGGAGTGCTGGCGTGTATTGGGTCATAAGGTTCCTGTGGTGGATACACCTTGGCCCAAGTTCGATCAGGCCCTCATCACCCAAGACACCGTAACAATCGCCGTTCAAGTCAACGGTAAGCGCCGCGATGAAATCACAGTGGCCAAGGGGCTTGATAAGTTAGTTTTGGAGGCGCAAGTTTTAAATCTGGAAAACGTGGTGCGCACCATGGAAGGCAAACCAGCAAAGAAGATCATCATCGTGCCAGACAGAATCGTGAACATCGTATGTTAAAGGTAGCAGTCGCATTGTTGTTGTGCTTCCTGCTCGCCGCTTGCGGTGCTTACCGCCCGCTCTATGGCAGTGGGCCAGATGGTACGAGTGTGGCCATTAACTTATCGGCCATGTCGGTCTCTGAACAGCACACCCGGTCTGGTCAACTTCTGCGCAACGAGCTGCTTGACGGCAGTCACTCTGCTGGCCAGCAACGATTTCAATTGAAATTGGAGGTTACGGAACGAGTTATTTACGTGGCGGGTCTCTCTTCATCTTCCGCAGTGCGCAAACGTTTTAACCTCACAGCCCATTATGGGTTTTTCGATGCAAAGTCCGATAAGCCAGTTACGGCGGGTGACGCATTCTCAAACGTAGAGTTTGATACTGTGAACGTGCCTGTATCTGATCTGCAGGCGGAAGATGCGGCAAGATCTCGTGCCGCTGAGGAACTTGGCCAAGACATTCGTTTACGATTGGCAACTTTCCTTGCAACGAAAACGCCCTAGACATGACTATTCTGCGCGACGACGAACTGGATGTTTTTTTAAGTCGCAGGCTGAAGACAATGAATGGCTTGCTTATTCATGGTGCCGACGAAGCTGCCGTTCATCTCTTGGGCCATCAAGTTACGAAGCATCTTGCCGTAGAAACTCAGCGTTTAGATGGAGCCCATTGCAAGTCTGCACCAGGGGAATTCCTTGATCGTTTTTTGTCTTTGTCAATGTTCGGTGATCGCGAAACGTTTATTTTAGATGGCGCCGACGAGGCATGCCTGAAGTTTTTAGAGCCTGCAATTCAACATTCTGCTTTAGCGAATTTTGTTGTGGTCTTGTGTTCAGCCTTGGGGAAAACTTCGAAACTGAGACTGGCCGCCGAAGAAAGTACATTGTTCGGCTGCTTGGCTGTTTATGAGGAAGACGAAGCAAAGCTTCATGCCCGAATTCGAAAATTGATTTCGGCCCACGGTCTTACGTGGGGTTCGGATGCTGAGGATCAGTTTTATGCGGTCGTTGGCGGGAATCGTGCGCTGGTTACAGGCGAAGCGGAAAAACTTGCGTTGTTCGCACACGGGCAAAGTGAAATTTCAGCCGAGAATGTTATGGCGATTTGTGGTAATACTGCAGAATTCGATGCCGACGATTTAACAGATGCGGTACTTGGCGGTGATCTTGAACGATCTGACCATATCGCTAATGGCATGGGTGCCGAGTTGCGGAGTTTTTTTCCTCTGTTTAATCTGCATATCACAAAGCTTCAGGGTCTCGCGATGGAAATGGAACGCGGTATGAATGCGGAGATGGCCGTACGTAACGCCAAGCCCCCCATTTTTTTTAAACGCAAGTCTGCGATAGCTAATCAGCTACGGCAGTTATCTTTACAAAACTTAATTGATATTCAAATAGCAATTCAGGAATCAACTTTTCTATCGCGAAAAAATGCTGATCTTTCAGATGCCATTAGCAACCGCGCTCTTTTGGCAATCGCACGCCAGTGCCACGCACGGTTTTAGTTACCCTGAAATCATAGCTTAAAGTGTTTTGATGTTTTTATGAAACACCAGAGCGCTCTAGCCGACGTGCCCACCGAGTTTCTTGATCACTTCATCAAGCTGATCAAGTGTTTTATAAGCAATGATCACATGCCCACCTGATTTGTCTTTGTGCTTGATTGAAACTGAAAGGCCCACCGCTTCACTCATTTGTTTTTCCAAGGCGCGCGTATCAGCATCTTTGTCTTTACTGATCTTTGCTTTTGATGATGCATTTTTGTCGCGTGCTAATTCTTCAGTTTGGCGCACCGTAAGATTAAGTTTAATGATTTTGTCGGCAAGCTCTTCGGGTGAATCTGTGGCAATCAAAGCTCGGGCATGACCTGCCGTTAAGCGGCCCGTCTCAATTTGAATTTGCGTGGATTGCGGAAGATTGAGAAGTCGCATGGTGTTGGCTATGTGGCTGCGGCTCTTGCCAATCACGTCAGCAAGTTGTTGTTGCGTGTGACCGTACTGATCAACAAGCTGTTTGTAAGCCCTGGCTTCTTCCAACACGTTGAGATCGGCACGTTGCACATTTTCAATCAATGCAATCTCTAAAGTTTCTTTGTCGTCTAAGTCACGAATGAGCACAGGCAGTTCGTGCAAGCCCGCCCTTTGGCTTGCACGCCAACGGCGTTCACCGGCCACAATTTCAAATGAGCCACCTGCCCTTGGGCGAACCACTAGTGGTTGCAACAAGCCTTTTTCTTTAAGCGATGCGGCCAGCGTATTCAGCTCATCCTCATTAAAGTGTTTGCGCGGATTGTTAGGGTTAGCCTGTAGAAGCTCGATGGGCACATGGCGAAGTGACCTGATATCTTGCACCACGGCTTCTTCCGTTGTGTCATCACCAATCAAAGCAGCAAGGCCTCGTCCAAGTCTGCGCTTTTGTACCTGTGTCATGAATGTATGCCTTTTAAAGTTGTTTCGTTAGTGAATCGATTAAGCTGCGCGCAGATTACGTTCACGCCGGATGACCTCTGAGGCTAGCCTGATATAGGCCTGCGAACCAACGCAAGCATGGTCATAAAGCAGCACTGGCTTGCCATAAGATGGCGCTTCCGAAACACGCACATTGCGGGGAATAACCGTTTCATAGACTTTGTCGCCCAAAACCTCGCGCACATCCTGCGCCACCTGGTCTGAAAGGCTGTTGCGTTTGTCAAACATGGTAAGCACCACGCCTTGAATAACCAACTTCGGATTCAGAGTCGTGCGCACCCGCTCAACCGTTTTGAGCAATTGGCTCAAGCCTTCTAGCGCGAAGAATTCACATTGCAGTGGAACCAGAATGGCGTCGGCAGCAGTGAGTGAATTGATTGTGAGAAGATTGAGCGAAGGTGGGCAATCAACAAGAATATAGCTGTAGTTCCGGCCCGGCATGGCCAGCATCAATTGAATGGCATCATGCAGGCGGTGGGTTTTTCTTGGTAGATCAGCAAGCTCAAGTTCGGCACCTAAAAGATCAATCGTGGCTGGCGCACAATGCAGGCGCGGTATGGCCGATTCAACGATCACTTCGTCAAGGTCTGCCTCTCCGATCAGCACATGGTAGGACGATCTCTGATTGGCACGTCTGGCAATACCAAGGCCGGTCGAGGCATTGCCTTGGGGGTCTATGTCGATGACCAATACATTCTCACCTACGGCGGCCAATGCGGTGCCGAGGTTTATCGCAGTTGTGGTTTTGCCAACGCCGCCCTTTTGATTGGCCACAGCAAGGATGCGCGGTTTTTGGCCAGCACTATTTGTCAACATGGGCGAACTCCTTCACTTCTAGGATCACAGCTTGCGAATCAGTGAGGCTGGAATGTTTCTGTGCCGTAATAGTCCAAGATTTAGCAGCTTCAGTCAATTCTGCATCAATATCTTGTCCCTTGTGGAAAAGCCCTGTGGCCCCGTGGGCGAAAAACGGTTCGGCATAGCCAAGAAGCTCAGTCAAAGGCGCAAAAGCTCGCGCGGTTATAAGTTGCACAAGCGGCATGGCTTTGGGTGCCTTGCGCAGTTCAAGACGCTCAGTATGAATATATCCTTTCACGCCCATTTGCCGCAGGGCCTCAGCCAAAAAGGCAGATTTCTTGGCGTTAGACTCAAACATGTGAACTGGAGCGGGCTGGATTGCTGCCAAGACCAGCGCAGGAAATCCACCGCCTGATCCAAGATCAGCAAGCGCCGAAGTGTTTTTGTGAATCAAAGGCAACAGCTGTGCCGAATCCAATATATGCCGAACCCAGATATCGCGAACTGTAGAGGGCGCGATAAGATTAATCTTACTTTGCCAAGTTTGAGTTACAGAAACCAAAATCTCCAGCCGCGCGATGGATTCACGTGAAACACCCAGCTTTTGCCAGGTTTCTGGGCTGACTTCGGACACTTCTTAAGCTACCTTGGCTTTGGATTTTTTCAGATGTCCCAAAAGAACCGCCAAACCCGCTGGCGTCATACCTTCAATACGCGAGGCTTGCGCAATGGTACGTGGATTGGCTTTCGAAAGCTTCTGGCGCAATTCAATGGAAAGGCTGGGCATGGCAAAATAATCAATTTCGGCGGGTAGGGCGATGGCGTCATCTTTGCGCAAGGCCACAATCTCGGCCTCTTGGCGGTGCATATATCCAGCATAAAGGGAATCTGCCTCCAGCGCTTCCTTGGCGAAGTGTGGCAGGTTTGCAAACGCTGGCCATATTTCTTGTACGCGGGCAAAGCCAACATCCGGCATAGCAATCAGCTCCATGGCATTGCGGCTGCGGCCATCTTGATTCACCCGTAACCCCAGCTTCGCCAAAGCCGAAGAAGTAAGCGATGATTCACGTGCAACACTTCGCGCCTGAGTAATGATGTCCATCTTATGAACAAAGGCATTGGCACGCATTTCGCCAACCAGCCCAAGTTCAATGCCTTTCGGTGTCAAACGCTCATCAGCGTTATCGGCCCGCAAAGAAAGGCGGTATTCGGCGCGTGATGTAAACATGCGGTAAGGCTCAGAAACGCCGCGCATCACCAAATCATCCACCATCACACCCAAATAGCCCTGCGCCCTGTCGAAAGTGACCATACCAGAACCACCCGCTGCCCTTGCCGCATTCAAACCAGCAATAAGGCCTTGGGCCGCCGCCTCTTCATACCCCGTGGTGCCGTTGATTTGACCAGCTAGGTAGAGGCCGGGCAGCTTCTTGACTTGCAAGTCATGCCCCAGTTCGCGGGGGTCAACATAGTCATATTCAATGGCATAACCCGGCCTGATGATACGAACGGCTTCCAAACCGGGCATCGAATGGATGAAAGCGGTCTGCACATCTTCTGGCAAAGAGGTGGAAATACCGTTCGGATAAACCGTATCGTCGTCCAATCCCTCTGGTTCTAAAAAAATCTGGTGCGCAGATTTATCAGGGAAACGATGGATTTTGTCTTCAATTGAAGGACAATAGCGCGGTCCGGTTCCAGAGATTTGGCCCGAATAGAGCGGTGAGCGACTGATATTATCGGCAATAATCTTGTGGGTCGCGGCCGTTGTGGTGGTCACAAAACATGAGATTTGCGGCGTTGTGATTTTTTCCGTCAGAAACGAAAAGGGCGTTGGTGGATGATCGCCCTTCTGTTCTTCCAAAATTGCCCAGTTGATTGTGCGGCCGTCGAGCCGCGCTGGCGTTCCCGTTTTTAACCGTCCCAAAGCCAACCCAGCTTTGATAAGTTGATCGGAAAGTCCAATCGCAGGGGCTTCGCCCACACGCCCCGCGGGAATTTTTAGTTCGCCAATGTGAATCAATCCATTAAGGAAAGTGCCTGTCGTAAGAACAACGGCTTTGGCGTAAACCTCTTGGCCATTGGCAAGTGTCAACCCTTTGACGGTGCCATTTTCAATAAGAACTGCCACGGCAGCACCCTCAATGATGGAAAGATGGGCCTGATCCGCCAAACTTTGCTGCATCGCTTGGCGATAAAGTTTGCGGTCCGCTTGCGCCCGAGGGCCTCTCACAGCTGGTCCTTTGGAACGATTAAGCAGGCGGAATTGAATGCCGGCTTTATCGGCAACGCGGCCCATTAAACCATCAAGGGCATCAATCTCGCGCACCAAATGGCCCTTACCCAAACCACCAATTGCAGGGTTGCAAGACATCTCGCCAATCGTTGATTGTTTATGTGTGATCAGAACCGTGGCAGCGCCTAAACGCGCTGAAGCCGCAGCAGCCTCACAGCCTGCATGTCCGCCACCCACAATGATCACATCAAACTTCCGCATAAGATCTGCGCCTCTAGCCCAAACAGGCAAACATTGAAAGGGCGTGAGGCCGCGCGCAGATAGCGCGGCGCAAGAAGGTTAAAGATTGATTAAAATCATCAGCCTACGGATGAAGTGAATCACACGTTTAGTTTCACGTGAAACACTATTTCCCAATACAGAACTCGCTGAAGATTTTGCCGAGCAATTCTTCAACTTCAACATGGCCCGTGATCTCACCCAGACAACGAGCAGCCCCACGCAGGTCTTCGCAGACCAGTTCTGACGGCCGATCCGGCTGCTCAAGACATTCGTTAAGCAACCGAATCGAATTTCGAACCGCAGTAATATGACGCTGCCGCACAACAACTGCATCTTCTAACCCACTCATTCGCCCCATAACGCAGGCTTTCAGTTGTTCACGGAGTTCATCAATGCCGTGGCCCGAATGGGTTGAAATCGACAAAACCATATCGTTCTGGTTCCGAATCGAAATAAGGTCGGATTTATTGAGCACAATAACATCTGGCTTTCGTGGCGGCCCTACCGTCTCAATCACATCTGGAGAGCGAACCCAAACCATAATATCCGCATCTTTTACTGCGGACTTTGCTCTAGCCATACCAACCTGTTCAATCTCGTCTGAAGTCTCGCTGCGCAACCCGGCAGTATCTGCCAAACTCACTGGCATACCTTCAAACATCATTTGGGTCTCTATAACATCTCGTGTCGTTCCGGCTTGGGACGAAACAATCGCCGTTTCGCGCCCCACAAGCACATTCAACAGAGATGACTTACCAACATTTGGCGCACCTGCAATGACCAAGCGCAAACCATTGCGCACGGCAGAATAGTTTTCAGATAGCTTCAGGGCTTCGCAGAGTTGTGCAACCAAATCAGAAATAATTGGTGTAGTGCTCTCCCGGGCCTTTTCCGCCACATCTTCTTCATCAGAAAAATCAATCGATGCTTCGTAAAGAGCCAAGGCCGTTAAAACAGCTTGCCGCCACGTTTCATAAACCAAGCTTGCTTCACCCAAAAACTGCCGCATGGCTAAGCGCCGCTGTGCTTCACCTTGTGCCGCCAGCAAATCACTCAGGCCTTCAACCTCAACCAGATCAAGTTTGCCATGAGCAAACGCACGTTTGGAAAACTCACCAGGAAGAGCAAGGCGCAAACCCTCGCGATCAGATAAGTCCTTCAACAGTAAAGTTATGATGGCAGGAGCACCGTGAATATGAAACTCAACGATATCTTCGCCCGTTGCCGAATGTGGCCCCTGAAAAAATAACACCACGGCCTCATCAATGATCTGCCCGTCGCGTGTTCTGATCTTGCGAACCACCGCATAACGCTGTTGTGGCGTTTTCCCAGCCATAGAATTGAGCGTGGCCAAGGCCCTTGGGCCCGAAATCCGCACCACGGCAATTCCGGCCCTACCCAAGCCGGAACTCAATGCAAAAATGGTATCGGGAAAGCTTGGGATGATCATTTCGGAATCGAATCGAATCCTAATGGCCCAATGCCATTAGGCATTCATGCTATCGAAGAAATCGCCGTTGGATTTGGTTTGGCGCATCTTATCCAATAAGAATTCGATGGCATCAACCGTGCCCATAGGATTGAGAATCCGGCGCAAGACATAGGTCTTCTTGAGTGTATCGGGCTTGACGAGGAGTTCTTCCTTACGCGTACCTGAACGCAGAATGTCGATTGACGGGAACACCCGCTTATCAGCCACTTTACGGTCCAAAATGATTTCAGAGTTGCCCGTGCCTTTGAATTCTTCAAAGATCACTTCGTCCATTCGGCTTCCCGTATCAATCAACGCGGTGGCAATAATCGTCAAAGAGCCTCCCTGTTCGATATTGCGTGCTGCACCAAAGAAGCGCTTCGGGCGCTGCAGCGCATTGGCATCCACGCCACCCGTCAACACCTTACCGGAACTTGGTACAACCGTATTATAGGCCCTCCCCAAACGTGTTATCGAATCCAATAAGATCACCACATCGCGGCCATGTTCAACAAGGCGCTTGGCCTTCTCAATGACCATTTCTGCAACCTGCACATGGCGTGTCGCCGGCTCATCGAAGGTTGAAGATATAACCTCGCCCTTCACTGAGCGCTGCATATCTGTAACTTCCTCGGGGCGCTCATCAATCAACAAAACAATGAGATAACATTCAGGGTGGTTGGTTGTAATGGAATGCGCGATGTTTTGCAGCAATACGGTTTTGCCAGTACGTGGCGGGGCCACGATCAACCCACGCTGGCCCTTGCCTATAGGGGCCACAATATCAATCACCCGCGCTGATGCATCTTTGCGGGTGGGATCATTGATCTCCATCTCAAGGCGCTGGTCGGGATAGAGCGGTGTGAGGTTGTCAAAGTTTACCTTGTGACGGGCCTTATCCGGATCTTCAAAATTGACGGTGTTAGCTTTAACCAACGCAAAATAACGCTCACCATCTTTAGGGCCGCGGATTGGGCCTTCAACAGTATCACCCGTTCGCAACGAGTATTTTCTAATTTGGCTTGGCAACACATAGATATCATTGGGCCCAGCCAGATAATTGGCATCTGCCGATCGCAAAAAGCCAAAGCCATCCAGCAAAACTTCAATCACACCTTCGCCAATGATTTCAACATTTCGGTTGGCATAGGATTTAAGAATAGCAAACATCAACTCTTGTTTGCGTAAGGTGCTGGCCGCCTCCACCTCAAGCTGCTCTGCCAAAACCAAAAGTTCAGCAGGCGATTTGCGTTTTAGTTCGGAGAGTTTCATCTCCTTCAATTCATTTGTGTCAGTCATTCACTTCTACTTCGGAAAATTACAGGCGAGCAAAGCTCAGCCATCACCCGGACGGGCAATCAAACCAATAGCACAATTAGGCTGCAAGCAAAATAAAATTATGCAAAAGGTTTAATAACCACAAATATCACGATCCAAACCAGCAGCAGTGTGGGCACCTCATTGATGATCCGAAAGTAGCGCTGCGAATGTTGTCGCTCGCCTTGGGCAAAAGACTGGAGATGAACCTCTAGTAGTCCATGATAGCCAACCAAACCCAAAACGCCTAAAAGCTTGAGCAATAGCCAGGTCTGAGTCCAAGTAAACCCAGCTGCCTCAACCGTGGCCATACCGGCAAGTAGGGCCACCAACGCTGCCGGTCGCATAATAGCAACCATCAAGCGCCGCTCCATGGTTTTGAACAGAACATCACCTTCTGATCCAACGGCTTGGGCCACATGATAAACAAATAGCCGTGGCAAATAGAACAAACCCGCCATCCAAGCCACCACGGCAACAATATGAACAACCTTGATCCACGCATAAAACATCAGCCGAACGACCTCACTTCTCGCACCAGTCGCTCAACCATTTTGATTTCAGTTTGCGGAAAGATACCGTGGCCCAAATTGAAGATGTGACGCTCACGTGGCACCGCAACCAAAATTTCCTGCGTGCGACGGATCAAGTCATCTTCACTACCCAGAAGAAGCTCGTTAAATAAATTGCCTTGCACGGCAACACCAAGTGGCATGCTTTCCAATACACACGCAATGTTCACATTTTCTTCAAGCCCAACACAATTTGCAAGCGTAGCCGCCGCAATGCGTCCATGCTCGAATCCCACGCCGCGAGCAAAAACAATCACTGGAAATTCAGGGTGCGATGCCCTGACACCACGAATTATCTCGGTGATGGGATTAATCACCAAGCGTTCGAGATGAGCCACTGGCACATCCCCTGCCCAACTATCAAAAATCTGCACCACTTCTGCACCGGCTTTGATCTGGCCCAGCAAATAGGTTGTAGATGCCGCCACCAACTTCGTCATCAGCAATGCAAACCACGCAGGATTTTCAATAGCCACGGCCAAAGCAGCCTTCCGCTTCGAACTTCCACCTTCTATCATGTAACTGGCCACCGTCCAAGGTGCACCACAAAAACCTATTAACGTTTGATGGGGCAACAAGTCTTTTCTCACTAGTCCTACCGTTTCATAAATGCGGTCAAACTGACTGCCGTCAACGGCTAGACGCTGCACACCAGTTAGTTCATGCACGGTTTCCAGCACCGGGCCCTCACCCTCCTTAAACACCAACGAAAGCCCCATCGCGTGAGGCACAACCAGAATGTCTGAAAATAAGATCGCAGCATCAAAATCAAACCGCCGCAACGGTTGCAAGGTCACTTCCGCTGCCAATACTGGATTATAACACAAGTCTAAGAACGATCCAGCTTTGGCCCGCAGTTCGCGGTATTCAGGTAAATAACGACCAGCTTGTCTCATGATCCACATTGGTCTTCTGTGAGGAATACGACCTGCCAGAACATCGAGTATCGCTTTCAACCTATTCTCCATAAACTAAGATATATACTTAAGTGCTTATTCTGTTGGCCATAGGATAGGCACAACTATGTGGATAGACCAAAAAAGGCTCTCATAACATGTGGAAAAGCTGAGACCGAAAATAATTCTGATCTGATTCAAACTATGAATCCATCAACATACCTGACTGATTGCAAAGGACGTTCTTTTTCAACATCTATCGCTTACGATAGGGCTGGCAAAGTCGTTTGTGGAAAAGTCGAAGACAAAACCCCTAAACTCCTGCCACCATTTAAACTCATACCCACTTATCCACTAGGACATCAACCATCTGTGCATAAAGCCAAACTCATCCTCGCTTCCACCAGCAAGGCCCGCCAAGTCTTATTGACCCATGCTGGAATTGCTTTCGATCCAATGCCGCCACTTGTGAATGAAAATGAATTACGTCGCGAAATGGTTTCTTTGCCACCACAACAAATTGCGATGGAGCTTGCGAAAGCAAAAGCGATTTCTGTGAGTTTGGTTCACCCTCGTGCGTTTGTGATTGGGGCAGATCAGATTCTTGAATTTGAATATAAACCCCTCCATAAAGCCGTCAAACTTTCAGAGGCAAAACGAAAGCTAAAACGCCTGCGTGGCAAAACCCATCATTTGCATTCCAGCTTTGCTTGCGCCAGAAAAGGACAAATCATTCATTCGGAAGTTGTAACCGCTGCCCTCACCATGCGCCATTTCACTGATGCGTTTCTCGACCAATATATCGAGGCATCCGGCAAAGACATCTTATCTGCCGTGGGCTGCTACTTTTATGAAGGGCAAGGCGTTCAACTTTTTGAGAAGGTTGAAGGAGACCTTTCAACAATTTTAGGTCTACCACTGCTTCCCCTCCTCTCATTCTTGCGACATTCCTCTATAATAGCCTCATGAAGAAAACTTGTGTCATAGGTTATCCGATTGCTCATTCTAGGTCGCCGCTGATCCATAACTATTGGCTGCGCCATTATGGTCTGGAGGGCCTTTATGAGAAACGGGAGGTGAAGCCTGAAGATCTACAACGGTTCCTCCTCAATCTCAACACCGAAGGATATATCGGATGCAATGTGACTATCCCACATAAAGAAGCATCAGTCGCGATTGTCCCGCATCTCGACGATGTGGTGAAACGCACAGGTTCTCTCAACATGATTTATTTCGAGGGCGGAACGCTTCACGCCACATCAACCGATGGTGAAGGCTTTTATCAGAACCTTTTAGCACATATACCGAAATTGGATTCAACTGCGAAAACGGCGATTATTTTAGGTGCAGGTGGTTCCGCGCGGGCCATCATCGATCGGCTTCTACGGACGGATGTTGCCGTGATCAAAATTCTGAACCGAACCCAAGCGCGGGCAAAAGAACTTAACGCCCTTTTCGGCAGCAAAGTGATGCCGATTGAAATGGATCATTTCGATAACGAATCGAAAACGGCTGACATCCTGATCAACACCACGTCGCAAGGCATGAAGGGGCAAGCTGATTTGGAAATCAATCTGGATCACCTGCCGCCTCATGCAGTTGTTGCCGATATTGTATATGTTCCGTTGAAAACCAAGTTGCTGGCGGTTGCCGAAGCGCGAGGATTGAGAACTGTTGCGGGTTTAGGCATGTTGTTGCATCAGGCGGTCGTTGGTTTTGAAAAATGGTATGGCGTGAAGCCACAAGTCACTGATGAACTCTACCGACTTGTGGCACGCGATATCGATCCGAATTTAAAATAATGCTGGTCATCGGCCTTACCGGTTCAATCGCAATGGGCAAGTCAGAAGCCGCACGAATTTTTGCTGGCCTTGGCTTACCTGTGTTTGACGCGGATGCCGAAGTCCATAAACTCTATGACAGTGAGAGGGGTGCCAAATTGATCACACCTTTTGTGCCAGAGGCAACGCGCGAAAATAAAGTCAACCGCGAAATTGTCACAAAAGCTGTGTTGGCCGATCAGTCATTGCTTTCAAATTTGGAAAAAGTCGTACACGCAGAAATTCGCAAAAGCCGCGAAGCTTTCATTGCAGCCTCTGCTGCAAAAGGTGCCAAAGCGGTGGTGGTTGATATCCCGCTCTTGTTCGAAACGGGTTCCCAGAAAGATGTCGACAAGACCATCGTCATCTCTGCAAGTGATGAAACGCAAAAAATGCGGGCACTCGCTCGACCGAATATGACTGAAGAGCGTCTGAAAATGATTTTGGCACGCCAAATGCCAGATGATCAGAAGCGTTCATTAGCTGATGTGGTGATAGAAAATAATGGTTCGATCGCAGAGCTAAAAATAAAGCTCATTGAACAAATGAAAAAATGGGGAGTTTGAGAATGGCCCGTGAGATTGTTCTTGATACTGAAACAACTGGCCTTGATCCGGCGCAAGGCCACCGCATCGTCGAAATTGGCGCGGTTGAGTTGATCAATCATATGCCCACCGGCAAGTCCTATCACGTCTATCTCAATCCCGAACGCGATATGCCAAAAGAGGCCGAGGCCGTTCACGGATTGAGCAGTGTGTTCTTGAAAGATAAGCCGCTGTTTGAAAGCCAGTTAAAAGCCTTTATGGCATTCGTTGAGGGCGCAACGCTTGTCATCCACAACGCCAGTTTCGACATGTCCTTCATCAATGCGGAATTGGGTTATTGCAACACCTTGGCCATCTCCATGGACCGCGTGATTGACACCTTGGCGCTGGCACGTCGTACCCATCCGATGGGTCCAAACAATCTTGACGCACTTTGCAAACGACACGGGGTAGATAATTCCAAGCGCACCAAACACGGAGCGCTGCTCGACGCAGAATTGTTAGCGGATGTTTATCTTGAAATGATTGGAGGCAAACAAACCAGTTTTGGTCTCACCGAAGTAAAATCCAAGACCAAAACGATTCTATCGTCAATGCCATCATCATTTATTCAACGTCCAAAACCTCTGCCCTCAAGATTGTCGCAAGCAGAAATCACCGCCCATGACAACGCCGTCGCAAGTTTAGGAAACTCAACCCTCTGGAAGAATTAAGCTTGGCCTGCCGCTGGGGTCTGCATCCGCTTCTGATACATGCCGGCAAAATCTATAGGATCAAGCATCAAGGGGGGAAACCCACCATTGCGTGTGGCGTCGGCCAAAATTTGGCGTGCGAAGGGAAACAACATGCGTGGACATTCAATCAAAACGGCAGGGTGCAATAGGTTTTCTGGAAAATTCTCCATGCGGAATACGCCAGCATAAAGGATCTCACCTGCAAAAATAACTTTCCCATCTGCGGAGGCTTTTGCATCAATGTGAAGTTCAACTTCAAAATCTGCTGTCCCCAGATTGCGCGCATTCACGTTGACCGAGATGTTAATATCCGGCTGTTTGGTTTGCGGGGCCAGCGAAGTTGGCGCATTTGGGTTTTCAAAACTCAGGTCTTTCAGGTATTGACCCAGAATTCGCATCGAGGGCTGCGCGCCGGGGGTCGGCACCGGTGCAGTAATCTGTGGCTGGGGTGCAGCTGCAGCAGGCGAAACTTTTATCGCACTAGTGCTATTTGACACCTTGGGCGGTGCCTTGCGGGGAGCAGTCTTCAATCCTTTAGCCATCATTCGCCTCGTTTTTGTTGGTCGAGCGAACTATCACGAAAAGCCTTTGCGCCGCAAGACAAGCAGCTAGGAGTTTAAGGCCGCATTGAATTCAAGCGCTGTCGGTGCCAAATGGGGGGATGATGATTTTTTCAGACCCGCTCAATCTCGTTTTTCTTGCAATTGCCGCTATTGCTGGCTTCAGGCTGTGGCAAGTGTTAGGCAAACGCAGTGGTGCCGAACGCCCATTGACGATGCCAGAGTTCAAAACAGCGCCTTTGTCCACAGATTTGGAGCTTTCAGCAGCCCAGATGCCGCAAAGGAATTCGTGGCAAGGCCATGCCATTGAAGGCTCTGAGCTTGCCAAGAACCTCGACCTACTGGCGGCTGGTGATCTCCAATATGACAGCAATCAGTTTCTCAGTTGGGCAAAATCCACCCACGAGACCGTCTTAAATGCCTTTGCCAGTGGCGACATCAAGGCGCTGAGCCCGCTGTTGAACTCACATACGATAGTTCTATTTGAAAAAGAAATCGCACGTCGAAAGGCCGCTAGTGAGTCAGCCGCATTCAAATTTGTGGCGATAAAAGCAGCGCTGATAAAGCAAGTCATTTTGGAAGAGGATTATGCCCAGATTGAAGTTGCTTTCACCTCATCAGTGTATTCAGCGATCAAGAATGCAGCGGGCGCAGTAATCAGTGGTGATGACAAACGGGCAACAGAAATTAAGGAACTTTGGACTTTCGAGCGCAATCTAAAAAATGCAGCTGATACGTGGCGCTTGTCCGAAACCAACGATCTACTTGATCATGCTTGAGCCGGTAAGCTTTAAAGACATTGCGGGCTGGGTAGACGACGATGTGAATTCCGCACTTTCAACTTTCCAACGCTCAGCCAAAGAGATTTTGGAAAACGGCCACGGTTTTAAACGCGCCGCACGTTTCGGCGGCACACGCGCTGAGTGGCTTCCCATTTGTGAAATAGCTTTGAAAACAACAGACGCAAGAGCGTTTTTTGAAGAGCATTTTTCAGCTTTACGCGTCCATGATTATGAGCGCCCCGAGGGTCTTTTCACGGGATATTATGAACCTGAGACGCAAGGTTCACTGACACAAAGCGAAGATTATGCTGTTCCTATTTACGCCAAACCAGAGGAGCTTGTGACTTTTGCAGAGATAGAGCGCAAGGCAATTGGTTTTAACTATGGTCGCCTTGAAAATGGCAATCCCGTTGGATTTCATACGCGGCAACAAATTGAGAATGGCGCTTTGGCGGGCAGCGGCCTTGAAATCTGTTATGTGAAAAGTTGGGTTGATGCTTTTTTCATTCACGTGCAAGGCAATGGTCGCGTGGTCTTAGACGACGGAAAAACTATTCGTCTCTCTTACGCCGCTAAGAATGGCCAAACCTACACTGGCATTGGTGGCGAATTGCTTGCGCGCGGCGTGGGCACACCTGAAACAATGTCAATGCAGTTCCTGCGTGAATGGATGGCGAAAAACCCATCGCAAATGCGCGAGCTATTGTGGAGTAATCGCTCCTTTGTTTTCTTTCGCGTCATAGAGATTGATGATCCGCACTTGGGTGCCATAGGCGCTGCCAAAGTTAATCTCACACCATTGAGGTCACTGGCCGTTGATCGCTCCAATTGGATGTTTGGAACACCGCTGTTTATTGACACGCACGAACCACCTGAATCCAAGCATGGTGCAATCGCGTTTCGTCATTTGATGATTGCGCAAGATACGGGCACTGCAATTCGTGGGCTTATTCGTGGCGATGTTTATTGGGGCTGGGGTGAGACAGCCAGCCAAAATGCTGGCCACATGAAATCAAAAGGTGCAATAACCGCACTTCTTCCAAAAGCTTTGGCGCAAAGATTGCTGCAATGACAAAAAAGCGCTTTGAAGTGCCAGATCAAGCGCTGTGGGAAGAAGTGAAAACTTCGGTGTCCCCCATAAAAAGAGCGCGGCGCAGCAAAGCGAAAACTGATCTTGTTCTGCCTTCAATTTCCAGCTTCGCCAAATCTGTGCCTACACTGCAAGTCATAAGGCCCGCGCGAACCACAGCGCCAGCACTTGCCGCTTTTGATCGCCGCACAGCCCAGAAACTTGGCCGCGGCCAATCAGAACCCGAAGCCCGCATCGACCTGCATGGTGAAACATTAGAGAATGCCCGCTTTGCCTTGCTTCACTTTTTGTCATCACGACGCATGCAGGGCATGCGGCTGGTGCTGGTGATCACCGGTAAAGGTGCATCGCCCTTCGCGCGGCACACTTTGCATGGCATCAAGCATTTTAATGCGCCTGAACGCGAAGGTAAGATCAGGCGTGAATTACCGTTGTGGTTGGAAGAAACTCAGTTCCGCATTCATGTTGTGGGCTTCCAGCCTTCACACCCGCGCCACGGAGGTGGCGGTGCTTTCTACGTGCGTCTGCGCAAACATGAAGGCATCCGTGAATGACGCCTTTTGGTGCCAAGCTCAGAAAGTTGCGGCATGAGCGAGGCCTCACCCAAGCGGATATGGCCAAGGCCATTCGCGTTTCTCCGGCCTATCTGTCCGCCTTGGAACATGGCAAGCGCGGGCGGCCCAGCTGGCATCTCATTCAGTCCATAATCGCCCATTTGAACATCATTTGGGATGAAGCTGAGGAGTTGATCAAACTGTCGCGCCTGTCGCACCCTAAGGTGACCATCGACACCAGCGGTCTGTCACCACTGGCCACGCAATTCGCCAATGAACTCTCTGTTCGCATCAGCAAGCTGGACGATGTCGAGCTGACCAATATGATCAATCGCCTCAAAACAAACTGAACATATAAAGATATCTTTATATAGCTCTTGCTGCCCTTTTCCGCCCGTGCTAGGGCAACCCCAAAATCAGGAGCAGAATATGGCAAAAACCAACGATTATCTCGTCGCAGACATCAAGCTGGCCGATTGGGGCCGCCTCGAACTCGGCATGGCCGAAATTGAAATGCCGGGTCTTATGGCCACGCGTGAAGAATATGGCAAAAGCCAACCCTTGAAAGGTGCGCGCATCTCTGGCTCGCTGCATATGACCATTCAAACGGGCGTATTGATTGAAACTTTAAAGTCCTTGGGTGCTGATGTGCGCTGGGCTTCTTGCAACATTTATTCGACGCAAGACCACGCCGCCGCTGCCATCGCCGCCGCAGGCACGCCAGTCTACGCTGTTAAGGGCGAGACCTTGAAGGAATACTGGGAATACACCGGCAAGATTTTCGATTGGCCAGATGGCCAGCCCTCAAACATGATCTTGGACGACGGTGGCGATGCCACGCTTTATATTCTGCTCGGTGAAAAGGCAGAGAAGAATCCGGCCCTGATTTCCAAGCCGACGAACGAAGAAGAAGAATGTCTCTATGCTGAGATTGCAAAACGCATCAAGAACCAGCCGGGCTGGTTTGAAAAGCAGCGCAAAGCCATCATTGGCGTTTCAGAGGAAACCACCACGGGTGTTCACCGACTCTATGAAATGCAAAAGAAAGGCGATCTGCCTTTCCCTGCAATCAACGTGAATGACTCTGTAACCAAGTCAAAATTCGACAATAAATACGGTTGTCGTGAATCACTGGTAGATGCAATTCGCCGCGGCACAGACGTAATGATGGCGGGCAAAGTTGCTGTCGTCTTGGGTTATGGCGATGTCGGCAAAGGCTCAGCTTCGTCGCTCGCTGGCGCCGGTGCCCGCGTGGTCGTCACCGAAGTTGATCCAATTTGTGCGCTGCAAGCTGCAATGGACGGCTTTGATGTAAAAACACTCGACGATGTGGTAGATTCTGCAGACATCTTTGTAACTGCCACTGGCAACAAAGACGTGATCTCTGCCGAAGATATGCGCAAGATGAAACATCTGGCGATCGTCTGCAACATCGGCCACTTCGATAATGAGATTGATGTTGCTGGTCTTCGCAATCACAAGTGGATCAATGTGAAGCCACAAGTTGACCTTGTTGAGTTCCCGAAAGGCAACCGCATTATTCTTCTATCACAAGGTCGACTTGTTAACCTAGGTAACGCCACGGGCCACCCAAGTTTCGTGATGTCTGCCTCTTTCACTAATCAAACTCTGGCTCAGATCGAACTGTTCACCAATGCCAAGTCTGGCAAATATAAGAACGAAGTTTACGTGCTGCCTAAGCATCTGGATGAAAAGGTGGCCATGCTTCATCTCGGCAAGTTGGGCGCCAAGCTCACCACGCTGAAAGATGAGCAAGCTAGCTATATAGGCGTGGATAAAAAAGGCCCGTTCAAGCCAGATTATTATCGTTATTAAGTAAAAGCAATTCAGCCCTTGTCATGAGACGAGGGCTGAACGCTTTTAATGCGCCTTGGCGGCCTTGAACTTCTCAGCCAATGCCTTTGCAGCCGTATCAAACGCACCCTTGTCTGCCCATATTTCGCGCGGATTAAGAAGCTTCGCATCAACACCTTTTAGTATGGTTGGAACATTGAATTCAAAATTATGATCAACCCGAACTTCTGCTTGATCAACGCTACCGTCTAATATGCATTTGAGAATGGCACGCGTGTCCGAAAGCTTCATGCGGCTGCCCACACCATAAGCACCGCCTGTCCAGCCCGTATTCAATAAATAACAGCGCGTGCCATGCGCCTGGATTTTTTCACCGAGGAGTTTGGCATAGACCGCAGGTGGGCGCGGTAAAAAAGGTGCACCAAAGCAGGCTGAGAATGTTGCTTGCGGCTCTTTCACCCCGCATTCTGTGCCCGCAAGTTTAGACGTATAGCCAATTAGAAATTGTTCCATGGCTTGTTCTGTCGTAAGCTTAGCAACCGGCGGCAACACACCCGATGCATCAGCCGTCAGCATGATCAGCACCTGCGGATGTGGGGCCATGGCCTCAGGCGTTGCCCCAGAAATCTGAGACAAGGCATAAGCTGCTCTGGTATTTTCCGTCTTGCTGATGTCAGCAAAATCAACCTTGCCGCTTTCATCGTCCATAACGACATTTTCAAGCACCGTGCCAAATTCAAGCGCGGCTTTATGGATGGATGGCTCTTGCGCGGCGTCAAGATTGCTAACTTTTGCATAGCAGCCATTTTCAATGTTGAAGATGCCGTCATCGCCCCAGCCATGTTCATCATCGCCGATCAGTGCGCGGGATGGATCAGCCGAAAGCGTGGTCTTACCCGTTCCTGAAAGCCCGAAAAACAATGCCGATGAACCCCCGTCGGAAACATTGGCAGAACAGTGCATTGGCAAAATGCCTTGGGCCGGCAAGTGGTAGTTGAGAAATGTGAAGACCGCCTTCTTCATTTCCCCCGCATAGGCAGTGCCTGCAATGAGAACTGTGTGTTTAGCAAAGTCTAAGGCAATCACCGTTTCAGACTGTGTTCCGTGCTGCAATGGATTGGCCTTGAAGCTGGGTAAACACAGGATCGTAAGCTCAGGCACGAATTGGTTTTCAGCAGCTGTCGGCTTCAAAAGTTGCCGTAAGAACAGGGCAGCCCATGCAGTCTCAGCAACAAGTCGCACACACAATGCCTGCTCAGCCCCGGGGCAGGCCTCAAGGTCTTGAATAAAAACCTCCCGCAGTTGGGCGTGTTGAAGCATATCCGATTTCAAGGCATCGAAGTGCTTACGACTTAGTGGCTTATTGTTGTTCCACCAGACTGTTCTTGCGGTTTCATCATCAAGCACGATGAATTTATCTTTCGGGCTACGACCGGTGTGGGCCCCGGTTTCAACAACCAAGGCTCCCGTTTCGGAAAGACGGGATTCCTCACGAGCGACCGACTTTTGCACCAACCTCACATTGGATTCATTCCACGAAACCCTGCCTAGCCAACGCAGTCCAAAGCCAGAAAGCTGAGAACGGATAAACTGATCCCGACCTTCCTCAATCTGTTCACCCACAAGTGCATTGGCGTGAATATTCATGATTGCCTCCATTGTTAGAGGTAACATGACAGAAAAAAGATTGATGTAAAGATGTATTTACATCATAAAAGATCGGTAACGACAATCATTGGTTGAGATAATAACATCATTTTATTCTATAGAATTCCGTTGCTGTACCATTAAACACTTCTTCCTGTTGCGCTTCAGGAACCAGTGCTTTCGCGCTTGAAAACCACCGATCATAACTGCCATTGAGATTGAGGACAGGCCAGTCAGAGCCCCACATCATCCGTGACGGCCCGAAACAATTTAGAACCTGCATTGCATAGGGGCGCAGAGTTTCGACAACCCAATCGGGCTTGGCCTCACTGGCCAGACCTGAAAACTTGCAGAACACATTGGTTTCTTTGGCAATCACCGCCATTTTTGAAGCCCAAGGTTCAAACGCACCGTCACGAATGGCTGGCTTCATGCAGTGATCAATAACGGTTCGCATTTTTGGATAGCGTTGAAATAACCGCAGGAACGGATCGAGATGTAAAGGAAAGCCCAAGGCATCAAAAGTGAGATCAAGATCGATAATTGCGTCATAAGCCCATTGCACATCTGCGCGGTGCATCCATTCCGGGTCAGGCAAATCTTGAATCATCGGTCGCACACCAGAAAATTTGGGATGCTTTGCCAAACGCTCAAGCTGTTTCAAATCATCTTGATTTGCGAAATCAATCCAACCCACAACTTTGGCAACATGTTCGGTGGCATCAGCAAGGCCCAACATATATTCGGTTTCAGCGATGGTTGGGGCTGCCTGCACGAGAACGGTTTTGACAATGCCAGCCTTCAATAAATGTGGGGCCAAATCTTTTGGTCCAATCATTTTTGTAATGGGCGCAACGGCCTCGCCCACCATCCAGAAATAATCGCCTCGCGCGGGATTCCAAAAATGATGATGAGCATCGATCATCATGTGGGCGCACGTTCATCCATAAGGCCCGCAACCTTCAAATCTTTCCATAAAGCTTTTGGAATCTTCTTTGAAATCGTTTTCACGTTGAAAGCGATCTGTTGCGTCGACGATGCGCCTGGAATGACCGAAACCACACAAGGATGATTGAGCGGAAAATGCAAGGCGGCCTCAGCCAGCTTCACTCTATGTTTTTTGCAGATGACCTCAATCGCCGCCACCCGCTGCATGATGAGCTTAGGTGCTGGATCATAATTATACATGGCACCCTTCACAGGCCCGGATGCAAGTATCCCGGAGTTATAAACCCCGCCCAGAACAATGCCGATGCCACGCTTTTCACAGAGCGGTAAAAATGAATTCAGGGCTTCTTGCTCAAGCAAAGTATAGCGACCAGCCAGCAGAAAAAGATCGAAGTCACCAGCCTTAGCCAAGGTTTCTGCACCCTGCCATTCATTGATGCCTGCACCAAACGCTTTGATCACTTTCTCATCACGCAACTTGACCAAGGCCTTATAGCCACCCGCCATGAAGTCTTTCGTGTGGGCATCGCGTACTGCTTCGGATTTATGCGTAAAAACATCGAGATCATGCACATAAACAATGTCGACGGAATCGAGCCCAAGACGTTCCAGCGAAAATTCCAGAGAGCGCATGGCACCGTCATAGCTATAATCGTATTTCTCGCGGCGATTTGGAGTGTCAAAAAATTTGCCAGTGCCTGTGCGCTGTGGTGGTGCGCATACTTCAAGTAGCCGCCCAACCTTGGTTGAAATCACATAGTCATTGCGCTTTTTGCTGCGCAGAAAGTGATTAAGCCGCGTTTCAGAAAGCCCGAGGCCATATAGTGGTGCAGTATCAATATAGCGGTGCCCGGCCTTCCACATAGCCTCCAGCACATTGCTCGCTTGATCTTCAGTAATGGCGCTATAGAGGTTGCCCAGCGGTGCCGAACCAAAGCCGAGCTGGGTGAATGGAATGGACGCACCAGACGGTGCCTTAAAGATTTTACGCTTCATGTTATCCCTGCTAGTCTAATGTTATATCGTTCAAAAATAGAGTGAACCATGACTTCTCCCGCCCAGCAAGCCCCCTCAATGCTGCGCCTCAATGGCGCGGATAATGTATTGATCTCCACCCGCATTGTAGAAAAAGGTGAGGGTTTTGAAGGTTTGATAGCGACCGCCAGAATCATGCGCGGCCACAAGATGGCATCTAAACTCATCCAACAAGGTGAGCCGATCCGTAAGTTCGGCCAGATTATCGGCTTCGCCAAACAAGACATAGCTGCCGGCGATTGGGTCCACGAACATAATGTGGTCATGGGCGAATTGGCTCATGATTATGCTTTTGCCAAGGAAGCAAAGGTTGAGAAGCTTTTGCCCGAAAATGAGCGCGCTACTTTTCAGGGTTACCGGCGAAAAAACGGCAAAGTCGGCACGCGCAATTACATTGGCATCATGACATCGGTAAACTGCTCCGCAACAGTTGCGGCCCACATTGCCAAAGAAGTTGAAAAGCGTGGACTGCTAAAAGATTTTCCCAACATCGATGGCGTGATAGCTCTCACCCAAGATAATGGCTGCGTGATTGATTATCGCGGCGTGATATTCGATACGTTTAAGCGCACCGCTTGGGGCTATGCCACCAATCCAAATATGGGCGGCGTGATGATGGTGGGTCTTGGCTGTGAAGGCTTCCAAATTCCCCGTTTCAAAGAAGCCTATAAAGTTGAGGAAAGCGATACTTTCCGCACCATGACGATCCAAGAAACCGGTGGCACACGCAAAACTGTAGAGGCGGGAGTCAAAGCCGTCATGGAAATGCTGCCTAAAGTGAATGCCGTGCAGCGCGAAACTTGCTCCGCATCCGAACTCATCGTGGCGCTGCAATGCGGTGGCAGCGATGGTTATTCCGGCATTACGGCCAATCCGGCATTGGGTTCAGCAGTAGACATGCTGGTGCGCCATGGCGGTACGGGCATACTTTCTGAAACACCGGAAATTTATGGGGCCGAACATCTCCTCACGCGCAGGGCAGCCAATAGAGAAGTTGGGGAAAAGCTCGTGGGCATTATCAAGTGGTGGGAGGATTATACCCGCCGCAACAACATGGAGATGAACAACAACCCATCTCCGGGCAACAAGCTGGGCGGTCTCACTACCATTCTGGAAAAGTCTTTGGGTGCGGCAGCCAAAGGCGGCACTACCACCTTGCAGGCCGTCTACAACTACGCAGAACCTGTCACAGCCAAAGGTTTCGTTTTCATGGACACACCAGGTTATGACCCTGTTTCAGCCACTGGCCAAGTGGCGGGTGGGGCCAATCTGATGTGTTTCACCACGGGCCGCGGGTCAGCTTACGGTAATAAGCCTTGCCCTTCGATCAAACTTGCCACCAACACGGTGATCTACAATCAAATGATTGAAGACATGGACATCAATTGCGGCGATGTGATTGAGGGCGTTTCATTGGCGGAAAAGGGCCAACAAATTTTCGATTTGATGCTCAAAACCGCCTCAGGCCAGAAATCCAAGTCTGAGGAACTAGGTTATGGTGAAAATGAATATGTCCCTTGGTATATTGGCGCAGTGATGTAGTTGCCGCAGGCTTGCCACTATTTTTCCCCGATTCGCCCTTTTTGGTCATTCATGAATGGTCAAGATAACAGGGCTAAACTGCTCCCATGGGGGACAAAAACAAGAAGGGCGCAAAACGTAGCGGGGGCACTCGCAGGATAGAGCCGCGCCTTTTTCGCGATGAAGGCCACTCCCTGCGCTCTGAAAAACGTAAAATCGGCCCCAGGCGCCGATCCAGGCTTTGGCGGTTCATCGGTTTTTTTCTCGTCGCCGGGTTCTGGTCTGGCCTGGCAGGCGTTTTGGCCTTCGCATTCATTTGGTTCTCACTGGATCAGCGCGGACTTTTACAAATTCCAAAACGCCAGCCGGGGATCATGATCCTCGCCAATGACGGCACGTCTCTGGCGCAGGAAGGTTCTTTCTTCGGTGACGCTGCTAAGATCAGCCAGCTGCCAGACTATGTGCCCAATGCGGTGATTGCCATTGAAGACCGCCGCTTCCGTTCGCATTATGGCATTGATCCCATCGGCCTTGCGCGCGCTATGAGCCGTAACATTTTGAAAGGCCATTTGGTGCAAGGTGGTTCCACCCTGACGCAACAGCTCGCCAAAAATCTATTCCTTACCCAAGAGAAAACCCTCACCCGCAAAGCCCAAGAAGCTGTGCTGGCGATTTGGTTAGAGTCAAAATATACGAAAGACGAAATCCTGCAGCTTTACCTGAACCGCGTTTACTTTGGATCCGGCGCTTACGGCATAGAGCAGGCCGCACATACATTTTTCAATAAATCATCTTCCGAGCTTTCATTGCTTGAAGCCGCAAGGCTTGCAGCCAGTCTAAAGGCGCCGACGACTTACGACCCGGCAAATAATCCTGACGAAAGCACGGCACGCGCTAAATTGGTTCTGGCGCAAATGCAAGACCAGAACTTCATCACCGAACAAGACGCCGTAGATGCCTTGGATCAGTCAGGTGATGTGGTGACGATTGATCACCTGCCAGCGCGCCAATATGTGGTGGATTGGGTTGATAGTCAGCTGAACCAACTGGTGAAGACCTATGATGAATCGATTGTGATCGAAACTACAATTGATCCGGCCATTCAAGCAAATGCTGAAAAAGCATTGCGCATTCGTTTGCAGCAAAACGGCAAGAAACTGGGTGTTTCCCAAGGCGCTATGGTGGTGATGGATAACACAGGTGCCGTACTGGGTTTACTCGGCGGTCGTTCCTATGAGAAAAGTCAATACAACCGGGCCCTGAAAGCTGAGCGTCAACCCGGTTCCGCCTTCAAAGCATTTGTCTATCTCACCGCCTTTGAACAGGGTTACAAACCCTCGTCATTGGAAGTGGATGAACCCGTGAAGATAGGCAACTGGTCGCCCGAAAATTACAAACATAAATATCAAGGCCAAGTCTCGCTCGAACAAGCCTTTGCGCAATCCATTAATACGGTGGCGGCAAAACTGGCCGTGAATGTGGGGCTTGACCAAGTGGCCGCAACCGCCAAACGCATGGGCATATCATCAACTCTGGGCCATGATGCGTCACTCGCGCTGGGTACTTCTGAGGTGACACCGCTAGAACTCACGGCAGCCTTTGTGCCCTTTGCCAATGGTGGAACGGCGGTAGCGCCCTATGTGGTGAAACGCGTCACAACACGCGAAGGCAAAGTACTATATGAACGCAAGGGCGATGGGCTGGGCCAAGTGGTTTCTGCAACAGCTGAAGGCGAAATGAACCAACTCTTCCGCGCCGTCGTCCGGCAAGGAACGGGCACCAAAGCACAGTTTGGTAATTGGGATATTGGTGGCAAAACCGGCACCAGCCAAGATTACCGCGATGCTTGGTTTGTGGGCTTCACCCCTTATCTAACGGCAGGCATCTGGCTGGGCAACGATGATAACTCGCCTACCAAACAAGTCACGGGCGGCTCGCTCCCTGCGGTGATTTGGCGCGATGTTATGGAACCAGCTCATCAAGGCTTGTCGTGGATGCCCTTGCCGGGATCACCTGAAGGACAGCAGCCAACGCCCAACACGGTAGCCGTTAAACTTGATCAAAATGGCGAAGGCGCAAACCCAGACATTATGAGTGCCCCAATCCAGCAAGCACCAAGACAACCAAAGAATCTTCTTGAGTTACTCTTTGGCAAACGCACGCAACCACCACCGCAGGGCAACGGGCTGTATTAGCTAGACGACGCGCAGCGCTATGGCGCGGCTGGGAATAGTGCCACTCTCCCCGGGCATGGAAACATAAGGTGCCGTTTCTTCGCTGACACTAAGTTTTCGAGCGCTGACTAATTCCGCAATGCGCTGCGTAAAGCCATTTTCCCACAGAGAGTTTTTAACGGTAATCACAATAACCCCGCCTTTGCGGCAAATACGAACCAGTTCATCCAAACCCTCCGCACCCACATGTCCGGTGGTGAAAACGCCAACCGAGATGATCCCCGCATAGGCCTCATCCGCAAATGGCAATGGCCCACCCAAGGCCAATTTGTGAAAGGCGCTATAGACACCTTTCTTTCGCGCCACATCCAGCATACCTTCAGAAATGTCGAGGGCCTCAACGGTTGGATAACCCATAATGGCCAGCCACTCACCGATTAAGCCCGTGCCAGCACCTGCATCGAGAATCGGGGCAGCACCGGGTGACAAGTGGCGTGACAAAAGTGCAAGGCCAATGGCCGGGTGGCGATAACCGGCCTTTGCCATTTCGGCGTCGTAAGTATTGGCCCAGCTATCATACAGGGCCGCCACTTCGTCAGTCGTTTTGGCTTCATATACCGCTCCTAACGCCCCATCGTGTTTTGGCATTTCACACCTCGCAAAAACAATGTTAGCTTTTTGCTCATGAAACCTGAAGAGCAAAACGAAGTTCAGCGCTTGATCCACGCCATTCCGGCCTTGGCCGAAATCAAAGCCGCGCCACAACGCCTCGGTGGGCTAACCAATCGGGTTTACGCCGTGGGTGAATATGTCTTGCGCATTCCTGGCACGGGTACGGAGGAATATATCAATCGTGCCAATGAAGTTGTGATGGCCAGAGAAGCGGCTATGGCTGGTGTCAGCCCGCAAGTAATCCATGCAGACGCAAAGTCCGGTATTATGATCACGCGGCGCGTCTTGGGCGTCACTATGTCGCCCGAGAAGTTTAAGACCGACGTAGGCTCCGTCGCAAGGGCAGGGCAGGCTCTTGCAAAGCTGCATCACTCAAACGGCTCATTTCCATCACGCTTCGAACTTTTTGCGGTGATGAATGAATATTTCAAGATTCTCGTTACAAAAAATTATGCCCTGCCCGATGGTTATCACGACGCGATGAAAGAGGCCGAAATCATTCGCAATAGTTTAGCCCAACAGCCAGCACCACTTGTTCCCTGTCACTGCGATCCGCTTTGTGAAAATTTCATAGACGATGGCAAGCGCATGTGGATCGTTGATTGGGAATATGGTGGCATGAATGATCCGATGTGGGATTTGGGCGATCTTTCAGTTGAAGGTGCCTTCACACCAAACCAAGATGAGGTTTTGATCCATGCTTACTTCGGGGGCCCCGCTTCTGCCGCCGACCATGGCCGGATGGTGATCTATAAAGCCATGTGTGATTTGCTCTGGGCCCTTTGGGGTCTCATTCAACATGCCAATAATAATCCAGCAGAAAACTTTGCTGTTTATGCCGCGAACCGTTTCAACCGCTGCAAAGCCCTGATGGCGACGCCTGAGTTTTCACAACATATTGCAGCGATAGTCGCTTAAAAGTAACGATGCACGTCACGGCCATGCGCTTTGAGCCACTGCTTAGCGTCGCGCGCCTGTTGGCAATGAGTCAAGACCAAGCGCCAAAACCTTGGCCCATGATTCATCTCGCGCAAATGCGCAACCTCGTGGGCCGCCACATAGTCGAGGACAAAATCCGGAGCCAAGACCAATCGCCATGAATAAGACAGCACACCACTTGCCGAACATGATCCCCAACGGCTCTTTTGGTCTCGAATGCTGATACGGGCATATTTTGTGTCCATGGCTAAAGCATATTTGTGCGATGCCGCCGATAGCTCTTTCATAGCTTGAGCCTTCAAATAATCACGCAAGCGTCGCGGCGCATGTGCAGAATCGCCGGGTATAAGCAAAAAGCCATCTGAGGCCGAAACCACACCGCGTTTTCCGCCCGTAAATCGCAAACTATGCGGCATGCCGCGGTAGAGCATGCTTGCGCCGTCGGCAATGGTTGCCGTGGGTGTTTGTTTGCTCAGCGCACGAACAATCCATTCACGCGAGCTTTCAACAAATCGCAAAGCTTCTGAAAGCCCTGTGCGCTTGGGCAAGGTCATCACCAAACCTTGAGTCTTGGCATCAAGTCTCAAAACCAGACGTCGTGCTTTTGAGTTGCGCCGAAACCGCAGAGGAACTTTGTGACCATCAATATCGAGCGAAATCGGTTCGGGTGCCGGCGCCGCCGCACGCTTCAAAAGCGACGCACGAAGAAACCCAATCAAGGTTTTTGCTGGCTAAGGAATTCTACAATCATTGGAGCAACTTCAGTGCGATATTTTGAGCCGGAAAAAACGCCGTAATGTCCAACGCCCATCTGCAAATGATGCTTCTTCTTTGTTGCTGGAATGCCGGAACAAATGACTTGAGCAGCCTCAGTTTGACCCATACCAGAAATATCGTCGCGCTCGCCCTCGATGGTTAACAAGGCAGTCTGCAAGATTTTTTCGGGATCAACCTTGCGGTCACGATAGACGTAAGTGCCATTTGGCAAATCATGATGCATGAACACCCGCTCAACCGTTTGCAAATAGAACTCAGCAGTCAGATCCATCACCGCCATATATTCATCATAGAAGTCACTGTGTTTTTCTGCGCTCACATCTTCGCCATCAACCAGATGTTGATAAAGCTCACGGTGCGCCTTCAAATGGCGATCAGCATTCATTGATAAGAAGCCGCTCAATTGCATAAAACCCGGATAAACTTGGCGCCCTACACCCGCATGCCCGCCGCTTACTTTCATGGTCACATTCTGACGGAACCAATCAATCGGCTTGTCTCGTGCCAGTTTGTTCACAGCCGTTGGGCTCTTGCGTGTATCAATGGGCCCACCCATTAAAACCATAGAGAGAGGCGCTAACTTGTCTTTGTCTGCACTCATCAAAGCAACAGCAGCTAGCACAGGAACTGAAGGCTGGCACACAGCCATCACATGGGCGCGTTCACCAAGGTGATGCAAAATCGTGATAACCGTGTCGGTATAGTCGTCAAGATCAAATGATCCTGCTTGCTCTGGGATGTCACGCGCATCCTGCCAATCAGTCACATAGCAGTCAAAATGCGGAAGCATAGATTTAACCGTGTCACGCAATAAGGTGGCATAGTGGCCAGACATAGGTGCGACCAGCAAAAGCTTTGGCTGCTTTTGGCCAAGACCCACTTTTGCAAAATGCAGGAGGTTACAAAACGGACTTTGCCAAACAACTTCTTCTTCAACAGCAAAGTTTTTGCCCGAAACACCAATCTCGGCAATATCAAAGCTGGGCTTGACATAGCGCCGGGTGGCCCGCTCAAACATCATCAGGGCGGCGGTAGTTTGCTTAGCAAAGGCTGATTCCTTGAACGGATTTAGGGCATTTTGCCAGAATGAAAGATTGGCATGGGCCATCAACCGAAAAGGTTGGCTGGCCATGTGGTTCATTTCAAACATGGGATAAAGCATAGAGGCAGGCGCTGGAAAATTGGTCATTGTCGAAACCTTAGCACGAAATCTGGGGTGTTATCCAATAATTTGCAATACCAGATTAAACAGCAAAAATTAACTGTTGGTATAGCCATTAAGACCTGTCGTTTTGCATTGGGGCGCTATTGCCTCTAAAAGACAGTGATCTAAGGCCTGTTGGACATGTCCGAAACCACCCAAATGAAACCTTTCCCAGAGCTGGGCCTGTTGCGGCTCAGAACTTTGGTTCGCTTGCGCTGGCTGGCCGTAATCGGGCAGTCCGTCGCGGTTTTGTTGGTGCAATTCCCACTTGGCTTCAAATTGCCAATTGCGGCCTGCCTTGCCTTCATTGCTGTTAGCGCTTGGCTGAATGTATTTCTAACACTCCGCTGGCGGGGCAGTCAAAAGCTGTCAGCCAAGGCCGCAGGGTTGCTCTTGGGCTATGACGTGTTGCAACTTGCTGGATTGCTCTATTTAACCGGCGGCTTGCAAAATCCATTCTCTTTGCTGTTCTTGGTGCCTGTCACCGTTTCAGCCACTTCACTTCCAATGATCTGGACCGCAGCTTTGGGCCTTTTGGCTTTGGCAAGCGCGTCACTTTTGGCTTTCTTCCATTGGCCCTTGCCTTGGGACGGAGTGCAACCTTTTTCCCCTCCACCGCTCTATTTGTTGGGCCTGTGGGCCGCCATTGTCAGCGCCACCATTTTTTCGGCTATTTATGCAAGGCGCATTGCGGAAGAAGCGCGCATCATGTCTTCCGCCTTGCAAGCCACTGAAATGATCTTGGCGCGCGAGCAAAGACTTTCAGCCCTTGACGGCTTGGCAGCTGCGGCAGCCCATGAGCTTGGAACGCCTCTGGCCACGATTGCACTTGTGGCGAAAGAGTTGAAACGCGAACTCCCCAAAAAATTCAAACACACCGAAGATATTGATCTTCTCATTTCGCAAGCCGCACGCTGTCGCGAAATTCTCACACGGCTCGCGGTTCCCGAACAGCTCTCAGATGAAGTCTATCAACATGTGGGCTTGGAGGCCATGCTGGAAGACATGGTGGCCCCGTTGCGAGGTTCTGATATTTCGGTGAGTGTTGGCACTATGTTAAAAGACCAAAAGGGCTATAGCCCACCACCGATTTTTCGTCGCAATCCAGCGATTAATTATGGCCTCGAAAATCTGTTAGAAAATGCCATTGATTTTGCATCCTCACGGGTTGATGTAGATGCGCGCTGGTCTCCGGTTCAGGTTAGCGTTATAGTCTCAGATGATGGTCCGGGCTTTGATCAAAACATTTTTGATCGGCTGGGCGATCCATTCGTTACGACAAGGCCGGGTTATGGCAATGCGGCTCTGGGCGATCAAAGCCAACATGAGGGCATGGGACTTGGCCTATTCATCGCCAAAACTTTGCTAGAACGCTCTGGTGCCAGCGTCACTCTGGCTAATCGTAAATATCCACAAAAAGGGGCCATGATAACGATCCATTGGCCGCGCGATGCCGTAGATGTAAGTAAGAGATAACCAATGACAGAAAACCTAAAAACACTTTTGCTCGTAGATGATGACAAGCCCTTCCTCACAAGGCTGGGAAAAGCCATGGAAGTCCGCGGCTTTGAAGTTCGTTTAGCCGATACAGTTGCCGAGGGTGTGGCCGAAGTGAAAAAAATGCCGCCTATGTTTGCGGTGGTTGATTTACGCCTAACCGATGGCAACGGCTTAGATGTTGTAGAAGCTCTGCACGCCGCCAAGCCAGATGCACGCGTTGTCGTATTGACAGGTTATGGCAACATCGCCACCGCTGTCACAGCCGTGAAACTTGGTGCAATCGACTATCTCGCTAAGCCTGCGGATGCGGATGCAGTTTACGGTGCGCTCATCGGCGACAAGGATCACCGCAACGCCTTGCCCGATAATCCCATGTCAGCCGACCGCGTACGCTGGGAACATATCCAGCGTGTGTTTGAACTCTGCAATCGCAATGTGTCTGAAACAGCAAGACGTTTGAATATGCACCGACGCACACTTCAGCGTATCTTGGCCAAGCGCGCTCCGAAATAATTTTGTTTTTGTTCATTTTTTTGAAACCAACATCACGCACAATCTCTTGACATTTCTTATAAGAGGTTCAACATCGAATTATCAGCAGCAGTGACTGGCGCTGATTTGAACCTAAAAGTTTCAACAGGAATTGGAGGGGCCATGACTCCACCAAACTACCAATACTGATCACATCATTTCATGTGATCACTTTCCGGTTCCGCCGTGCGGCTGAATACCGTGAATTCCGTACCGGATTGCTAAACACATAAATTTAAATTGCTAAGTGAGTCTACCTCACTTTTTACTGGTTCGGTTACATCCGGATCAATTCAAGCTAAAACTCGATCCTCCCGAGGGCCCCGCTGGCGCGATCATCGTCGCAGCGGGGCTAGTGGTTTGTGGTACCTAGAGCATCGGGCGAGCAAGTGGCATCACTTGCGAGCGAAAAGATGCGACCAAATAGATACTTGGAGCGGCCTTACGAACCTACGTGAGCATCCGCCGCTCTAGGTCGCGAAGTATAAAGCCAGAAACTTGAACCGATGGCTGCTATGCCAAAATTTCAATATGCGATGGCAACGAGTTGGCCTTCAACTTGTACACCACTGGCACACCTGTTTCTAACTCGCGCTTCAAAATTTGTTCTGGTGTCAAGCCTTCAATTGCCATGATCAACGAGCGCAACGAATTGCCGTGTGCGGCAACCAAAACGGTTTTGCCTTCCAGCACATGCGGCTGAATCATGTGCACATAATAAGGCAATGAACGAGCCAGTGTGTCTCTCAAAGACTCACCGCCGGGTGGTGGCACATCATAGGAGCGACGCCAGACCAGCACTTGCTCTTCGCCCCACTTCTTGCGGGCATCATCTTTGTTAAGGCCGGTGAGTTCGCCGTAGTCACGCTCATTCAAGGCTGGATCGCGCATTTCAAGCAGGCCCGTTTGGCCGAGTTCGTTCAAGATGAGTTTCAAAGTATGCTGTGCGCGTGTGAGAGCAGAGGTAAAGCAAATATCAAACTTCAAACCCTTTGCTTTCAAGCGCTGGCCGGCGGCTTTGGCTTCTTCAATGCCTTTGGGTGAAAGGTCAGGATCTTTCCAACCCGTAAAAAGGTTCTTCAAATTCCAATCGCTTTGTCCGTGACGGACAAGCACCAATGTTCCGCTCATTTCAATCCAATCCTAAAACGTCATTCATATTATAAAGTCCAGGTTTCTTGTCGATGGCCCACATGGCCGCCTTCACGGCACCGCGTGCAAACAACTCGCGGTTTTCAGCCACATGGCGAAGCTCCAGTCGTTCGCCGCCACCAGCAAAAATCACAGTGTGATCGCCGATCACCGAGCCGCCGCGCAAAGTGGCAAAACCAATATCACCTGTTTTGCGTGGGCCCGTAATACCGTCGCGTGAACGCACAGATTTATCTTTCAGGGAAATATCACGGCCATCAGCAGCAGCCTTGCCCAGAAGATAAGCTGTGCCCGAAGGCGCATCCACTTTATTGCGGTGATGCATTTCCAGAATCTCAATATCGAATTCTTCGCCTAGAGCAGCGGCTGCTTTCTTGACCAGCGAGGCAAGCAGATTGATGCCCAGCGAATAATTGCCGGTTTTCATAATCACAGTTTGTGCGGATGCAGCTTTGATGATTGCATCGCCTTCCGCATCAATGCCCGTTGTGCCGATAACATGGATCTTTTTGTGGGCAGCGGTGAGCTTCACCAATGTAAGTGTGGCGGGTGCGATGGTGAAATCAATAATCCCATCGCAGGCTGCCAGAACCACTTCCGGCTTGTCGCTGATGATGACACCATTTTTGCCAACACCCATGAGTTCACCATAGTCTTTGCCCACGTGTGGAGAATTCGGAGCCTCAAGCCCGCCGGAGAGTGTTGCACCTTTAGTTTCCAAAACGATGCGAGCCAGTTCGCGGCCCATGCGGCCAGCAGCACCAGCGATTGCAAGTTTGATTGTCATGAAAGGTGCTTTAGCAACCCAAGCGCAGCTGGGAAAGCCCTTAAGTATCCCATACCGGGCACCAAGCCCCATTCACCAAACGGTGGTTTTGATCTAACTTGCGGATAGCGGCGGTGTCTTCGGTTGAAAGCTTTATTTTCTGCGCATCCCAATTGCTTTGAATGCGTTCGCGCTTTGACGACGACGGGATGACGATGTGCCCTTCAGCCAGCAGGAAGGCGAGGCCCACTTGTTCTGGCATTGCACCATGCTTCTTGGCGATGGCCACAAGCCCGGCACTTTCCGAAAGATGCCCGCGGGCTAAAGGGCAATAAGCGGTGATGCTGATGCCTTGGCCTTTGGTGTAATCCACGATCACGCGGTTCTGCATCAACACGTGGCATTCCACTTGGTTTGTGGAAATGCGTTCGGCCCCCAGAATGCGCAACGCCACCTCAAGATATTTTTTGGTGAAATTGGAAACGCCAATCTCCGTGGCAAGGCCTTTGTCTTGAACTTCGCCAAGTTGAGTGACGTAATCATTGGCGTCAAATTGGTCGTGCGGCGACGGCCAATGCAGCAGATATAAATCGGCTTTCTCGATGCCTAATTTGTCCATTGAAGCTTTCGCATGAGATAAGATCTGCCCCGGTGCATAGTGTTCCGGCGGAACCTTGGTGGTGATAAAAAGCTCGCTGCGTTTAATGCCAGACTCTTTGATCGCACGGCCAACTGCGGCCTCATTGCCATAACCTTCTGCTGTGTCGATATGGCGATAACCTATCTCCAAAGCATCACACACGATACGGTAAGTTTCATCGTCACCATGGTTCCAAGTGCCGAAGCCGAAGCGAGGGATGGGAGTCATAAGGGCATTCCTTGCCAATAACTGTTATTGATAGTATAGACACTGAATTTGGAGAATGACAATGGCTTTCAGCGTCGAACTTGGGCCAGTCCTAGAAAAATATGTCAGCAAGCTTGTAAAATCAGGCCGCTATAATTCTAAAAGCGAAGTTCTGCGCGAAGGTGTTAGACTGGTGCAAGATCGCGAAACACGGTTGGCAGACTTCGAAACTTCAATAGCGCGGGGCATGGCTGACATCGAAGCTGGGCGGACAATTCCTGCCGAGGAAGTTTTTGCAAGGCTAAAAGAAAAATATCAATACATGGCCGACGGTCAAGAACCTACGAAATCAAAACCTTAATTCCGCCAAACCTGCGAAGGCACTAGCAAGCCAGCCACGGGCCTTTGATGCCATAAATAAAGCTGGATATCTGCCTCCACAGGCATGACGGAGCGAATGGCGCAACGCATTTAAGATGGGTGAACCAAATTTGTTCCGTGTACGGATCGTTATGAAGAATCCGTTTGCGCGCCCTTGTCTCGAACTGGTAGTTTGCGAATCGGTAGCTGCTACCAACTTCTTTCTACTTCGCCGTAATCCGCCCTTTAGCCGCGGGGCGCACAAGGCGAACCGGAGTAGGTGAACTCACATTCACTATTCCACGAAAGGAGAGCAATATGCGTGTTGTACATGTACGAGCATATCTGCGGTTTCGGTTGGGGCGGAATGAGCATGTCAGTGCCCATATCCGCCGTTGGCCAAACCAATTGTCTTTTGACTTCTAAATAACCCAAGTGTCACAAGCAGGTAGCAGCTACTACTTGCTTACTTTTTGGACAGCACATTCCATTTATGGAACTGATGCAGTGCTTTTATGCAGTGATTTGGTGCACAATTGCAATTCAAAATCAGTACATTTGCAAATTCGAATCAGCATTTATGCAAACTGTATTCGCAGAAATGGCGCTTTTTGGCGGGTACTTACCCCCCAAACCCATCCCAAAATGCCTTCGCCTTGGCGAAGAAACCTTCAGACTCAGGGCTGTTCTGCCCCGAATCCTTGTCGAATTCCTTCAACAACTCGCGTTGCTTTCGCGTCAGGTTTACTGGGGTTTCCACGCTCACCTGAATATACATATCGCCATGTTGGCTGGAACGTAAAACTGGCATGCCTTTTTGCTTCAGGCGGAATTGCTTGCCGTGTTGTGCGCCTTCGGGAATCGTTACGCGGGCTTTTTTGCCATCAATGGTGGGCACTTCAATCTCGCCGCCCAAAGTGGCCGTGGCCATGGAAATGGGAACTTGGCAGAATAAGTCTGCACCATCGCGCTTAAAGAATTCATGCGGCCGCATCGACAGGAAAATATAGAGATCGCCCGTGGGCCCGCCGCGTAAACCTGCTTCACCTTCCCCAGCAAGACGAATGCGTGTGCCATCTTCCACACCTTGTGGAATGTTGACGGAAAGATTGCGTTCTTTGGTGACGCGGCCTTGACCGTGACACACAGTGCATGGGTCGGCGATGACTTGTCCGCGACCGTTACAGGTGGGGCAGGCGCGTTCAACAGTGAAGAAACCAGATTGTGAGCGTACCGCGCCAGCGCCGCCACACGTGCGGCAAGTGGTGGGCTGCGTGCCCGGTTTGGCGCCAGAGCCTTTGCACGTTTCGCATGAAACGGATGATGGAACGCGAACTTGCGCTGTCTTGCCTGTAAAGGATTCAGTTAAATTAATTTCCAGATTATAGCGAAGGTCGCTGCCGCGCTGTGCGCCACTGGCACCGCGGCCCTTTTGTTGGCGGCCCCCACCACCCATAAAGTCACCAAAGAGATCTTCGAACATATCAGACATCGAAGAATTAAAGCCCGGCCCAAAGCCAGCACCTCCAGGCCCACGCGCACCACCTCCGCCGTTTTCAAAGGCTTGGTGGCCAAAGCGGTCATAGGCTGCTTTTTTCTGAGAGTCTTTTAACACATCGTAAGCCTCGTTCAATTCCTTGAACTTGGCATCGGTTTCACTGCTGCCGTGATTGGCGTCAGGATGCAGCTTTTTGGCGAGGTTGCGATAAGCAGTTTTCAGCGCCTTTTCATCGGCACCTTTGGCAACCCCCAGAATTTCGTAATAATCGCGCTTGGCCATTTTTCGTGAGAGTGCGGGGCCTACATTCAAAATGCAAGCCCCGCGCCCAATTACTTCTTCTTGTTCTTCTCGTCGATTTCGGTGAACTCAGCGTCCAGCACATCGTCAAACTCATCACGTGGAGGTTCTGGGTCGTGCCCGTGATCACCATCGGGCGCACCCGAATGTGGCTCAGCACCTGCACCACCGCCCTTATAAAGGGCTTCACCCAACTTCATCGAAAGCTGCATGAGCGCCGTGGTCTTGGCGGTGATCGCTTCAGCATCATTGGACTCAATCGATGTCTTGAGATCAGCGATGGAAGCTTCGATGGCAGACTTGTCAGATTCCGGCACCTTGTCGCCCGCATCTTTCATTGTCTTTTGCGTAGAATGAATCAGGCTTTCGGCTTGGTTCTTCGCTTCCACAGCATCCTTGCGCTTCTTGTCATCTACGGCGTTGGCCTCTGCGTCCTTCACCATCTTTTCGATCTCTGCATCAGTGAGACCGCCAGAAGCTTGGATACGGATCTGCTGTTCTTTATTCGTGGCCTTGTCTTTCGCAGACACATTCACAATGCCATTGGCGTCAATATCAAAGGTCACTTCAATTTGAGGCACACCGCGCGGTGCAGATGGAATGCCCATCAAATCAAATTGGCCAAGAGACTTATTATCTGCCGCCATTTCGCGTTCACCTTGGAAGACACGGATGGTCACCGCCGTCTGATTATCATCAGCGGTTGAGAACACTTGGCCCTTTTTGGTGGGGATAGTCGTGTTGCGGTCGATAAGGCGCGTAAACACACCGCCCAGCGTTTCAATGCCCAGTGACAGAGGTGTTACGTCAAGCAACAACACATCCTTCACTTCGCCCTTCAGCACGCCGCCCTGAATAGCTGCGCCAATAGCCACCACTTCGTCAGGGTTCACACCCTTGTGTGGCTCTTTGCCGAAGAATGATTTTACAATCTCGATCACCTTGGGCATGCGCGTCATGCCGCCCACCAGAACCACTTCGTCGATCTGCGACGCAGAAACACCAGCATCCTTCAAAGCCTGACGACATGGCTCAACCGTCTTCTGGATCAGATCATCCACAAGGCTTTCAAGCTTGGCGCGCGTGAGCTTTACGGTGAGATGCTTCGGGCCCGAGGCATCGGCGGTGATGAAGGGCAAATTGATTTCAGTTTGAATGGCAGATGAAAGCTCAACTTTGGCCTTTTCAGCTGCTTCACGAAGGCGCTGCAAAGCCAACTTGTCTTTGCGCAGGTCAATCGTGTTTTCTTTTTTGAATTCATCGGCCAAGAAATCAACAATGCGCATGTCAAAGTCTTCACCGCCAAGGAATGTATCACCATTGGTGGATTTCACTTCAAACACGCCGTCGCCGATTTCGAGAACCGAAACGTCAAACGTGCCGCCGCCCAAATCATAAACTGCAATCGTGCCGGCTTGGCGCTTGTCGAGGCCGTAAGCCAAGGCAGCAGCCGTAGGCTCGTTGATGATGCGCAACACTTCCAAACCAGCAATGCGTCCAGCATCCTTGGTGGCCTGACGCTGCGAGTCGTTAAAATAGGCAGGAACTGTAATGACAGCTTGCGTGACAGGCTCACCCAAATAACGCTCAGCAGTTTCTTTCATTTTAGTGAGAGTGAAAGCGGAAATCTGGGATGGAGCATATTTTGTGCCGCGGCTATCAACCCATGCATCGCCGTTGTCGGCTTTGACAATGTTGTAAGGTACAAGCTTCTTGTCTTTGGCGACCATTGGGTCATCCATGCGGCGACCAATCAGGCGCTTAATGGCAAAGAATGTGTTTTCAGGATTGGTCACACCCTGCCGCTTGGCAGGCTGGCCCACCAATGTTTCGCCCTCAGCGTTGAAGGCCACGATCGAAGGCGTGGTGCGCGCACCTTCCGCATTTTCGATAACTTTGGGGTTCTTCCCCTCCATAACGGCAACACAGCTATTCGTGGTGCCAAGGTCAATACCGATGACTTTACCCATTTAATTCTCCTCTGGCAGGCTTATCGTCAGGGCCCCAATAGTCAGGCACCCAAACAAGCCCCCTGTTAAATTCTGCCTTGCGAGTGATTCCACCCGCAATTGGCGTTCAGGGGCTATATAGGGAGGGCCCCATAGCCCATCAAGGCTGGGAAAAGAAGAAATTTATGAGGGTAAGCTGCGATATGTTTGAAGGCGTTGATTTTCATCCCGGCGTTCTCGACCGTCCAGCCCAAGAAGCACTGGTTGAGGCTTTACGTGAGGCCGTCAAACTTGCCCCGCTGTTCACCCCAGTCATGCCGCGCACCGGCAGGCCCTTCAGTGTGCGGATGACGAATTTAGGATCTCTAGGCTGGGTTTCTGACAAGACTGGTTATCGCTATCAACCCACGCATCCTGAAACCGATAAACTTTGGCCGACCATGCCGGAAGCGGTATTGGAAATCTGGCAGCGTTTTGCAAACCATCCGCATTTGCCAGAAGCTTGCCTCGTTAACTTCTACCAGCAAGGCGCAAAAATGGGCCTGCATCAAGACCGCGACGAAGAAGATTTTGCAGTACCCGTGGTTTCAATTTCCTTGGGAGATACTGCAGTGTTTCGCTTCGGCGGCACAACACGCGGCGGCAAAACCCAAACCGTAAAACTTGCCTCGGGCGATATCTTGGTGATGGGCGGAAAATCGCGACTGTGTTTTCACGGGATCGACCGTGTAATGAACGGAACGTCAACGTTGCTGAAAGAGGGTGGCAGAATAAATCTCACCTTGCGCCGCGTAACCAGACCATCGTAATCCCTGCTCGCGTCTGCGCCATGTTTCGGCTTGGATCAAATGACGAATAGGAAGGAAACACCTCGTGCCCCTCACTCTCGCCGCTGCTCAGAGCACTGTCCGTCGTCAGATAATTTGAGACAAATGGCAGCCTGATATAATGGAGGCTCTGGCGCATCAGATGTTTCATTTTATGCGGCAATGCCGCGATGATGCAAGCGTCGTATTTTGATGGTTTGGTGTTTGATCCTTTCACGTTCGAGGCGGATGGTCTGGCCTCGTCCGAAGTAAACGTCAGCGGGCGTGAGGTTGGCGATGCTTTCGTGCCTCTCAGCGTTGTAAACAACGCTTGTCGGCCAGCGGATAGCGCAGATGATTGTAGTGGCTGATGAAGTCAGCGATCTTTTGTTCAAGGTCGCCCGGCAGATAATAGTTTTCGAGCAGGACGCGGTTCTTAAGGGTTTGGGGCCAAGGCTCGATCTTGCCTTGGGTCTGGGGATGCATAGGCGCACCACGCACATGATCCATGCCTTTATCATTGAGCCAATCAGCCAATTCGCCGGAGATGTAACTTGAACCGTTGTCACTGAGCAGCCTTGGCTTGTGAATGACCTTGGCACTGTCACAGCCAGAAGCCGCAAGGGCCATATTGAGTGTGTCAGTCACATCACTGGACTTCATGGTGGTGCACAGCTTCCAGGCAATGACGTAACGCGAGAAGTCATCGAGGATGATCATCTTCCAGACGCGATCACCCTTGTGGCTGTTAAGGTTGTCCATGATGACGATGTCGCCGGGCCTCAATGTGGGCACGAGGATTTGCGCGACATAGGCCTCAAAGCTCAAGCGATTGATGGGGCCGTCGATGACACAAGGAGCGGTCAGGCCGTCGCATCGCAACGCCGCAAGGAAGGTGAGCGTCTTCCAGTGCCCATGGGGCAGTTTGCTGTTGAGAGGTTGGCCTCGTGGGCTCCAGCCGCGCAGTCTCGCCATGTTGGTCTTGATCCAGGTCTCATCAATGAAAACCAGCCGCGAGGGATCAATCCGGCCCTGATACTTCTTCCACCAATAGCGCCGTCTGGCGATATCAGGTCGATCTTGCTCGCTTGGCAGAACGGTTTT
>JAYVOQ010000136.1:0-3754 GCA_043757845.1 Hyphomicrobiales bacterium
CCCGAATTCGAAAATGTCATCTGCCGCATCGGAAAATCCTCCGACACAGAAGAATCACATCAATGCAAATTCAGCAAGACATTAAATCAGAGGTTCCCTTGATTTAAAGCTGGCGCGGTAAGCCGCAGGGGTTTTGTCGACAAATTTTCGAAAGGCATCATTGAAAGCTGATTGTGAAGAAAAGCCGACAGACATGGCAATTTCTGTGAGTGATATTTCATCTTTGGCCATCAGTTCAATGGCTTTGAGCAAGCGCAAACGTTGACGCATTTGGCTCCATGTCATGCCGAGTTCTGCCATGAAGTGGCGGGCGAGAGAACGCGGCGTGCTGGCAACTTCACGTGCTAAATTTTCAAAATGTAAATCTTGTTCCAGCCGCTGCTCAGTGATGGCGAGGGCGCGTTTCAACGTTTCGGTTCTGGGCAAGGGCATGGCAACTGGCGAGGGCTGCAAAGCCAGTCGCCAGACTTCCGCGATCAGTGCTTGAAATAGGGCGGTCGCATAAGCGTTCAAGACAGTATCTTTCGCTGTCGCGCGGAGAGACAAAAGTAACTCTCGCGCCAAAGAGGACATATCGAATACTGTCAAAGTTGTCGGCGGATCAGGCGCAAAGTTCGGCGCAAACAATGCTGAACAAGCGACGACTTTTTGCGGCAGAGACACCAAGATCGGATGGTTTGCTGCAATCAGTGCGGCTCGCGCGGGGGGCAATGACCAGCGCTTGCCCTCTGCTTCCAACACCAAAGCACCACTCACTGCATAGAGCAAATAGTGGTGCGGCGTTTCAAACTTGCTTTGCGGTGCGGGCGCAAATTCCCCAAAGACGACATGGGCATCGGCATGAGACATGGGCTGCTTGTGCCAGCATCAGACCACCTTTTCAATGAGCTTTGCCTCATACCGATTGCTTTGGGGCGGGGCCGTCATCAGAGGGCGGAGGATTTTTCCAGAACGCGCGAAGGCTTCGCTTGCCGTGTAGTTCTGAAAATCTGCTGGTGATTTCCAGCGGTGCAAAATGACAACGCTGGTTTCGTTCGACGGATCGGCATAGGTGTTAAAACCAACATTGCCATTCATGGCGCGAACGGCCGGAACTTCAGCAAGCAGTTGGCCGATGGCACGCTCACGATTTTCTTTGGCAACTTCAAATTCGACAATGGCAATGAACATTTTCTTCTCCTGATTGTGGGAGGAAGATATGTGACAGTCAGTCGCCGCACTTCCGCGCGACTGACAATTTCTTGCTGTGAACGGCCAAAGTTAAACGGCGATGAAGGCGCTAATTTTGGGTTCGCTTTAGCACCCACACTCTGATCGCGCTTGAAAGATTGCGGCCTTCACGGCCTGCGTCAATTTCTCCAACCAGTGCGGCCAAGGATTTTTTGTCTTGGCTGGCGGCTTGCTTCAATGCTTCCCAAAATTCCGACTCCAAAGACAGTGAGGTGCGGTGGCCAGCAATGGTGAGCGAGCGTTTGAATTCAGTCTTCGCGGCCATCTTGTTCTAACATGTGGCCATCAAGATTTTTTACGCTCTGCTCATCAAGCAAGCGCAGCAATTCCTTGTCTTCCTTGCGGCGGCCAAATTGCAGGCGGTTGCTGGCGGCATTTTGTTCACTCTCAGTGCGAGCTTTGGCCTTGCGGGCTTGGCGCAGATTGATCACTTCGCCCACTATGATGGCCCCAGCATGTTTTCAGGCCGCACGATGGCGTCGAAGTCTGCCGCCGAGATGCCTTCCTTCAACGCTTCTTCACGCAAAGTGGTGCCATTCTTATGCGCCGTCTTGGCGATCTTGGCGGCTTTGTCGTAACCGAATTTTGGCGCAAGAGCTGTGACTAACATCAAGGAGCGATCGAGATTGGCCTTGATATTATCTTCACGCGCCACGATGCCTACAACGCAATTGTCAGTGAAGCTCATGGACGCATCACTCAGCAATTGCACCGACTGCAAGAAGTTATAGGCCATCACGGGGTTGAACACGTTCAATTCAAAATGCCCCTGCGAACCGGCAAAGGTTATCGCGGTATTGTTGCCAAATATCTGAATGCACACCTGCGTGAGGGCTTCACACTGCGTGGGGTTCACCTTGCCGGGCATGATGGATGAGCCCGGCTCATTCTCCGGCAATTGCAATTCGCCGAAGCCAGAACGCGGGCCAGAACCGAGAAAACGAATATCATTCGCGATTTTGAACAGCGATGCCGCCACAGTGGTGATGGCACCATGCGTCATCACCATCGCATCATGTGCTGCCAAGGCTTCAAACTTGTTAGGCGCAGAGGTGAAGGGCAGGCGCGTGATACTGGCGATGCGCTCCGCCACCTTCTCAGCGAATCCCTTGGGCGCATTCAACCCAGTGCCCACGGCCGTGCCGCCTTGGGCCAGTTGCATCAACATCGGCATGGTCTGCTCAATGCGAGCAATTCCGTTATCCACCTGTTGCGTATAACCAGAAAATTCCTGGCCCAAAGTCACAGGCGTTGCATCCTGCGTGTGCGTGCGGCCGATCTTGATGATCTTGGCGAACTGATGCGCTTTGTCATTCAGCGCATTGCGCAAATGTTGCAAGGCAGGCAGCAGGCGGTGATGAATTTCCTCGGCACAGGCAATGTGCATGGCCGTGGGATAAGTGTCGTTGGATGATTGCGACATGTTCACATGGTCATTGGGATGCACCGGCTTTTTGGAACCCATCACGCCCCCCAGCATTTCAATGGCGCGGTTTGAAATCACCTCATTGGCATTCATGTTGGATTGCGTGCCAGAACCCGTTTGCCACACGGCCAGCGGGAAGTGATCGTTGAGCTTGCCCTCCATCACCTCTTGCGCGGCATTGATGATGGCAGCGGCGATGTTCTTGTCCAAATGGACCAGGCCCATGTTGGTCTCAGCCGCCGCCCGCTTGATCACGCCCAAGGCGCGCACCACCGAGGCCGGCTGCTTTTCCCAGCCGATCTTGAAGTTCTGCAAAGACCGCTGCGCCTGCGCACCCCAGTATTTGGAGGCGTCAACTTCGATGGGGCCGAAAGTGTCGGTCTCGGTGCGGGTGGGTGCGAGCATGGGTGGGGTTCCTGGAGTGTCGCAGTGGGGATAGCACGGGGAAGTGGCGATGGCTATTCTCCCAATATTCAAAATCAGTACCTTGCGGTGGCGTTAGGTAGAGCTGAGAGCAGGCCATCTATGCAGCGAATATTCAAAAGCAATAGTGTGCCAAGAAGAGCTTAACCCAGCAATATAAGGCCCACATAGCTAAAACTAGAAAACATATCACAGGAATAACTGAACCTACTAGTTTTCGACGGCCGCCGCCTTTTGTTTTGCTGTTTACGATAGTGACTGGGTGGACTGGGTCGCCGTACAATAAATCAAAAATGACATCTAACTTGTTTTGCGCGCGCCTAATACTGAGGACTAGTAGCAAGATAACCACTGATCCAACTGTCAAAATTGCTGCCTGAAGAAAATCTTCTTCTGCTTTAGAAGCATTGACAGCTCCTACAATTACAACAGAAAAAAACACAAGCAAAAAGTTGACCCGTTGGCCAAGTAGGGTCTCCATGAATGCTCTCTCCTGACTCATATCCCAACGCGGTGACATCTTATCACGATGGTTATCTGGATATTGTTCTGGATCGCTCATCACTTACCTCAAAAGACTTAAGGAACCTCTGATCAATTGTTGTTTTGACGTGCGATTGTGTGATGGACGCTGGTTTGCGTTTTGCAAGCGATATTGACGTTGTGTTTTGCGGG
>JAYVOQ010000137.1:0-3745 GCA_043757845.1 Hyphomicrobiales bacterium
TGCCCTCTGATTTGTTGGGCCATCTCACGGCCAGCGGCCAACCCAAATAGACATTGCCGCGTGATGTCACATCCATATTGTTGCTGGCAATGCGCAAAGGCTGCAGCCAATCCTTATGCATGAGGGTGATCAGAAACAGGCCTGCATCTTCAGCAAACATTTTGGCTTGGTTGTTCCAAAATGTGGCGGTCATGGTTTCACTCATGTTGGCAATCTCTGCAACGCCAATCTTACGATCCAGCCAATGCCGTCACGTGTGGGCACCATCGGTTCACTTTCTTGGGCAATCCAGCGATAAGGTTTTCGCACGCCTTGTGTGCGCTGCACGGGATCACGCAGCCAGAAGGGCACACAGCCTTGCTCGCAACCACCTTGCAGCTTGCGCCCCAACCACCAAGGCAAGAACAGACCATTAAACTGGTGTTCAGACATGGGATAATCGGCCGCCATGTCAACGGCCACACCGGTGTTGACAGGGGCTACCCGCGTGAAGCCCGAACCGATGCGCGAAAACTTGCCGTTGCTAACGGGTCGCCACACCACAGACCCTTTGATAGGATCATCAGCAACACCGGCTGGAAAATAAATCTCAGCCATAGCTTTCCGTTTGGCGCTTCATGCCTGTAAATTGTGATTGCAGAGCCCTATTGAACTTACCCTCAGCAAAACCCTTGTTCACTATGGCACCCACCTGAGCCTCAATATTGATTGACCCATCACGGCCGCGCGTGGCTTTGCCAGCGGTGAATTTCTCTGAACTAAAATTCTTGACGTTGAAATTGACGTTTACACCATTGCCGGAACCGCCATATCCACCGCCCGAACCGTCATCCCCAAAAACGCCGCCATCAGCAAAGGCATGATTAGCTCTCACCCCCAGCTTGCCGCTGGCAAGCCTAGTGAGTGGCAATGTGGTCTCGCCGCTAGGTGTTGCAACACCAATGCGCATAGCTCTGTCTAAAGGCATGATGGCTTCTGGCCCTGCCTCACCAAGCAATCCTGTCTTACCTCCACTCATGGGGAAGAACGTCGGCGAATGAAATATGTCTCCTTTGGCAAAAGCACTGATGGGAGAACCACCCGCAAAAGCTGCACCGTTTGCAAAAATACTGCCGCCGCTACCGCCACCAAAAATTGTCGAAAATATATTCCCTAAAAAACCCGTATCGCCAGTGCCTTGTTTTCCCAATAACAAATCAAGAAATTTGGTTTCGCCGAGTTTCATAAAACTGTTGAGCAAATTATCAGACGATGATTTCAAACCCTCTAAGAAGCCCTTGCCTGCAACTTCAGCATCAGAAAAATCCGACACAAAGCCACGGATCAAACCGCGCTGCTCATCGAGAAGGGTAATTTGGTCGCGGTAATTATCGGCCGCTTTTTTGGTTTGCAGTTCAACAGCAATCGCATGTCCTGCCTCTTCGGCACGAAGTTTTGCTTGCTCGGCCGCCAGCTTGCGCACTTGTTCTGTAACCCGCGCATATAGAGCCGGTTCCTTATCCAGGCGATCGCCATAAATAGACTTTGCTTGAATCATCAGATCAATTTCAGCTTTGTTGCGCGCCGCTGCAAACGTGTCTTTGCCAATATTCATGGCCGAGACCGCAATCAGGCTGTTATTTTTGCCGATCAGCTCATTCCAGCGTTCCTGCTGAGCGAGTTTTTTCTCGCTGATTTTATCGTCACTTTTGTCAATCGCCTTGCCCGCTTTAACAACAGAGCCGCCATCCAAAATATTGTTCACATAGTCTCGGGTTTCTTTAGGCACTCGAGCTGGGTCAGATCCTGAAGCCTGCCATTTTTTAACATTGCCCTGACCCCAATTATAACCCATCAACGCCAATTCTTGATTTCCCGAATACATGCGAAGCAAATTCGACATCTGGTTGGCACCAGCAAAAATATTTTGCTTGGGATCAAACGGATTTTGTGCCCCCAACTCTTTGGCCGTACCCGGCATAAGCTGCATCAAGCCCATCGCACCCTTTGGGGAAATTTCATTGGGACGAAAGCCACTCTCTTGGCGAATTTGTCGCGCCAGCATGTCTGCGTCCAAACCAAACAGCTTGGCTGCATCTAAAATCATCTGCTTGAATTGCTGTGGTGTGCTGCCCAAGCCGTTGACTGAACCAACACCACTGAAGGTGGCCGACTCCTTTGTAAGGCCGCCCGCGTTCATGCCATTGTTGAATGCCGCTCCAATTCCAAGATTACCGAGTTTTGCAAGGTCAGATGTGAAACCTTTGACGGCCGAGCTTCCTTTGCCCAAAGCATCATTCATTGCGCGGGTATCGCCATTAAAGCCTTTGATCGTATCTTGGGTTTGAAGCAATTTGAGTTGAAGATTGCCGGCCTCTTCCAAATTGCGCACTATAGCATCGACCATCTGGTGGACTTTAGTGGAATCCGAGGCATTGGAGATTTTGCTGATCTCGTTGATGAACGCTTTCACATCCGGTGTGCCGGTGCGAGCAGCTTTCACAAACTCCGTTGCAGCATTAGACAAGTCGGCATTTCCAGCACCGCCAATATCATTAACCTTTACACCGCCAATGGCATCAACAAAGCCTACGGCCTTGCCAGCACCCACCATGGCTTTTTGCATTGCCACACTAAATGCGGCACCAAATTGTTCCCCGATTGTCTCAGCATCGCGCTTGGCTTGGCGCAGCAACACGGCATCTGTATCCAGCGAATATTTTACAGCTTTGCGTGAAGCATCAGACCAGGCTGTGCCAATGCGCTTAATCAAGTCTTCATGGTTTTTTAGGGCTGTTTCAGCTTTATCAGCACCTGAACTAATGGCACTGAACAACATTTGTACTGCACTGGCGGCAAGACCTATGGCGACCACAGACAAATTGAGCGGATTGGTGAGAAATGCTGCAATACCGCCACCCAAACTTTTAATCGCTTCCAAAGGCCCTGTGCCAGCCTTAAATGCTTGGACCAATTGCGAACCTTGTTGTATCATGACCGTGAAGGGTGATTGCCCAGACGAGAGGCCCACTGCAATATCCTGAAATTGATATTGCATATTGGTGAGGTGCTGTGCCGAAAGCTTAGCAGCGCCTTCAACATTCTTAGCCGCATCACCCATTGATTTTTTTATGGTGTCAGCTGATGTCTTGCTTTTAAGACCCGTTTTTTCGAGTTCGTTGCCAAGTTCTTTGACAGCAACAATCGCCTCTTTTGAGCTGCCATCAATCAGCAGTGAAAGTCGCATGCTCATGATGTGGCCTTGGCCTTATTAAAGTAAACTAATGCCTCATCTTCCAACACGCGCAAATCGCGCCAGCCCTGGGCATCAAGTTTTAAGCCCTCACCTTCCATCACTACTTTGACACCAGCGTAGTCAAGGCCTTCATATGTTGATGGAGCCATGCCATTGGCTTTGAAGCGCCACTGTGTGGCCGCAGCATCAAACACTAGAAACGGCGCAGCATGTTGTGGCCAGAGCAAAAAGCCCTGTGGGTCAACACCGCTGATTTCTTTTGCCTCTAACACTTGAGCTGCCTTTTTGATTTCGTCATCCGGCACACCAAAGCTTTTCAGATCAGCTTGCCAGTCGTCCGTTTTATTGTCTCTCACCACGGGGGTTCTGCTGTGCACAAAGCAGACCCCGATGGCGTCCCTTAGTTTTTTGCCTTGGCACCCGCCATGGCCTCCATGTAACCCTGCATCACCGGCCCACGAACGAACGTAAGGCCCAATAGTTTTTTGGTTTCGGTTGCCAAATTCTTGA
>JAYVOQ010000138.1:0-14072 GCA_043757845.1 Hyphomicrobiales bacterium
CAACATTTCCAATGAGACTGCGCCTGGCGTTAAGATCATCGATTTCATAACACGCCCTCAAAAACCCGTTTGTAAAGTGGATTAAAGCCCATGCGATAAGACAGTTCGGCGGGGTGTTCGACATTCCAAATTGCCAAATCTGCACGCAGGCCCGGGGCCAAGATACCGCGATCCTTCATGCCCAACGCTGTTGCGGCATGACGCGTGACCCCGGCAAGTGCCTCATCTGGCGTAAGCCTAAACAAAGTGCAGGACATGTTCATCGCCAACAGCAGCGAAGTCATGGGGGATGATCCCGGATTGCAATCCGTCGCCACAGCCATAGGCACAGCTGCGGCACGAAGTTGTGCGATAGGTGGAGGCTGTTTTTCGCGTAAAGTATAAAATGCCCCGGGCAATATCACTGCAACCGAACCCGCGGCTTTCATTGCGTCTATGCCGTGTTGATCAAGATACTCGAGATGATCGCAGGACAAGGCACCATATTTAGCGGCCAGAACCGCGCCGCCGAGGTTTGAAAGTTGTTCGGCATGTAATTTTATCGGCAATCTGAGTTGTATTGCTTTTATGAACACGCGTTCAATTTGGGCAGGCGAAAATGCAATGCCTTCACAAAAGCCATCAACGGCATCAACAAGTTTTTCGTTATGAGCTCGTATAAGGGTTGGAATGCAAATCTCATCAATGTAGCGATCCGGTTCGCCGCTATATTCTGGTGGAATGGCATGTCCGCCCAAAAAGCTGGTGACGATCTTGATGGGCCGCAACTCTTCAATTTTCCGTGCGACGCGCAACATCCGCAGTTCTGTTTCACAATCCAGCCCATAGCCAGATTTTATCTCGAGTGTTGCAACGCCTTCCGCGATCAAAGCATCAACGCGTGGTAAAGCGCTGGCTAAAAGTTCATCTGATGTCGCCGTTCGTGTTGCTTTTACGGTCGATACAATGCCCCCTCCGGCGCGGGCGATGTCTTCATAACTGACACCTTGCAAACGTAACTCAAACTCTTTCGCGCGGTTGCCACCGAATACGATATGGCTGTGACAATCAATGAGGGCCGGCGTCATCAAGCGGCCCAACATGTCGATTGTGGACGATGAGCGGTATTGCTGTGGCAACGCGGATTGTGGGCCAACCCATTCAATATGTTTTCCATGGAGTACAATCGCTCCATGTTCAATGAGACCGTAGAGCGGCTTACCTTGCGCCAAAGTGGCGATGTTTGCATTATGAACGACAACAAAACTGGGTGCTGAATTTTGCATCCCTGAATCCTTTTGTGTTTCTTATTATGTATGGTATTATAGCACTTATGTCTAGACATAAAAATTTACCGTCAACCTCAATTTTCGCGCAAGCTTGCCTTTTGTCGGACGGTTTTCACGAAGCTGTTCGCGTGGATGTTGTTGACGGTCGGATTTCGAACATATTAAAGTCGGCCAAAGCTTTAGAGGCCGATGTGCGGATTGATATGTTGCTTCCCGCACTCTCAAACTTGCATTCGCATACATTTCAGCGTGGCATGGTAGGCATGACTGAAATGCGCGGGCCAAATCCAGATAGTTTTTGGACATGGCGCGAAGTGATGTATCGATTCGTAAGCCAACTTTCACCCGATGATGTGGAGGCCATTGCAGCGCAGGCCTTTATGGAAATGCAAGAAGCAGGATTTGCTGCCGTTGCAGAGTTTCATTATTTGCACAACGATCAATCGGGGTTGACCTATGCAAACGCCGCTGAAATGTCGAACCGCATTCTGGCCGCAGCGTCAGAAACGGGCATTGGCCTCACGCATTTGCCAGTGCTTTACTGCTTTGGTGGTGCGGGAGAAAAGCCGCTGACGGGTGGGCAGTTGCGTTTTGGAAAAACCTTCGATGAATTTCTGTCCCTCACCGAATCTGCGCAGGAAACTCTACGGCACAATAATTCTGCGGATTGTAACAGCGGGGTTGCGCCACATTCGCTTCGCGCTGTTTCACCACATATAATTATGGAAGCTGCAAAAGCTTTCCCCGATGCGCCTTTCCATATTCATATTGCTGAGCAGCAGCAAGAGGTGGATGAGATTTTGGATTGGTTGAAGGCGCGGCCTGTAGAATGGCTTTTGAATTCGCTGCCTGTAAATGATTGTTGGTGTCTTATCCATGCCACGCATTTGTCAGATGTAGAAATAGACTTGCTTGCGGCATCAGCGGCGGTGGTTGGGCTTTGCCCCATTACCGAGGCCAATTTAGGTGATGGCATTTTCAGGGCTCCCGAATTTATGAAAGCTCGTGGATTATTTGGAATTGGGACAGATTCCAATGTTGCTATTTGCGCCAGTGGCGAACTTCGGTTGCTGGAGTATGGCCAGCGCCTCAAATACAAGGCGCGCAATGTCTTGGCCATGACTGAGGGATCGACGGGGTTGCAACTCTATAAGAATGCATTGATTGGCGGCGCAAGGGCGCTTGGCCGCCAGAGCGGAGAAATTGCTGTTGGTGCATGGGCCGATCTTGTTGGGCTTGATACCACGAACGATCAGCTTTGCGCCCTTAGCCCTGAGCAAGTTATTGATGGATTCATCTTTACGGAAAATAAAAATATCATTACAGATCTGTGGTCAGCGGGTCGGCATTGTGTGAAGCAAGGCCAACACATCCAGCGCAGTGCAATCTCAAAGCGTTACCGCAACGTAATGTCAAAACTTTCGGTAAAGCTTTGATATGCGCTACAGTTGCCTCAACGTTACGCGCAAGACTTTGGACGATGACGAAAGTTTTACAGTTCCGTCTGTTGGGCTCAGAAATGCAAAGTCATGGCAGTCAAGAATTTGTCCGCCACAATTCATTGTGTCAGCCAGACATAACAAGCCCGTGCTGACGTTTGGCGGCGTTAAGTCTGCTACGCCACTTACAGTGTCGATAATATCAACACGCCCTTCGAAAATTTTGGGATCAAAAATCAAATTGAAATCTTGGCAGGGCCCATTTCGCAAAACTCCAATAAGCACATCGCTGCCTGAAAATGTGATGGGCTGCAAAAGCGGTGCATCATGGACTAGATTTCCACTTGCACCGTGCAAGTCCATTCCAGCGCCCGTGATCACGGTGAGTGAGCGGTGCAGACCCTCAAATAGGGAAAAGGGACCATTTTGTGTCACCTCCGCAATGCTGAGGTGCCAACGAATGTTCCGGTCATTCTCATGTTTAGCAATTTCATGGGTAACTCCCCCGTGGTTTTTCCAAGGTACGGATTTGAATTCTGAACGACGAATAATTTTCATGGCTGCACCATGGACAAGTTAGTGCACACAAGATTCAGGCAGGTCAAACAGGAAATCATAAGGCGCCTGCAAAAGCGGATATGGCCACCGGGCTATCTTATTCCGAGTGAGATTGATCTGGTTGCAGAATTTGGTTGCGCACGAGCGACAGTGAACCGCGCGATGCGTGAGTTGGCAGACGAAGGCTTCATCGAACGCAAAAGAAAGGCAGGCACGCGCGTTGCCGATGCGCCGATTCGGCACGCCCGTATCGATATTCCTTTGATCAGAAAGGAGATCGAAGCCACGGGTGCTACTTACCGTTATGCATTGATCGACGCTGTGGCGGTCACGATACCATCGTGGTTGCGCACGCGGTTTGATTTTCCAGCGCGTGGGAAAGTGATGCATTTACGCTGTCTGCATTTTGCGAATTCGGCAGCATTTGTTCATGAGGATCGTTGGATCAACATTGCCGCTGTGCCGGCCGTGAGACATGTGGATTTTACTACCCAGAGTCCAAATGAATGGTTGGTCAATACAGTTCCATTCAGCGTTGCGGAATTTCATTTTCTGGCGGAAGCAGTTAGTGAGGAAATTGGACAGTTCCTCGCTGTCCGTGAAGGCACTGCCATATTTGTTGCGGAACGATTTACAAGGCTGGGCCTTGAGCCCGTTACTTTTGCGCGATTGAGCTATTCTGCGGGCTACCGCATGAAAACCCGGTTAGGGGTGAAGTAGAACGAATTACGAAATTGAACGACGGATCACTGATCGACGCGGAAATAATGTGCTGCCTCGAGGATTGTGAATATGGCTTTTCTGAGGATATGCTTGAGTTTTACAAAAACCATCTCAAAGGCAGCACTTGGCAAATTAATAAGCAGACGTTTAACCAGCGTAACTGCAACCGGAAGCGCAAATCCGGTTTCATTTAATGGCGAGATGTTCGGGTATTCACATGAATGCAAGGAAATATCTTGGTTTGTTCGAAATTAATTTAATTTTTTGGGAACCTTTCAATTTCCTGTCAGTTTGAAAGTTATTGCAATCTTTTGACTAGAGGAGCCTATCATGGGACGTGGGATTTTGTTGTGGCTATTAGGTATTCCTATTCCGGTAATTATTTTACTTTATCTTTTCCTTCATCATTGATCGTTTTTGCTAAGATCAAAATTCATTTGCTGTGGGCCCTTCTCCGCACGACCACGCTCGTGCAGTTAAAACATTTGAATTCATCGTCAGCTGATTGGTATGATGTTTTCATGCATGGGCCTAATAAATTCCCGCAAATTGGGGAACCACATCGTTGTTGATTCGTTTGATTGGCAGCACGGAATCTTAAACTTCGGTGCAGTTCGATTATCATGAAAGGAAATTCAACCATGACCAACTCATCTAGCAACAACACGCAAAACAAAGGCAGCAAGAGCACATCAGGCGGCCACAGCGGAACTGACATTAAGTGCTCCGGCGAGGACAAGCGTTCTTCTGATAACAAAGATCAACGCAGCGGACAGGAAATATCTGGTTCAAGAGGTTCTTCAAAAGAATAACATCGCGGCCCTAATCAGCGAGAGGGAAGCGCTTAGGTGCCTCCCTTTTGCTGTGCGGTGGGGCAGCTGTTTGCCATAGCGAAAGCCGCCACGCGGTTTGGTATCAAGGCTACCCGTCTCTTTCCATTGCCGCACCGGCCGCACAGCTGTTGCAGCAGCAGTCTTGAAATGCTACGCTGGCTTCGCGCCGCGCGTGGCCTTCATTCACAAATCCAACACCGTGTTCACGCAGATCTTTCGACAGAGGATGCGGCATGGCGATCACCTCCGCAGACCTTGAATCACCTCGCAGCTGATATGTGAATCAAATTCGACTCAGACTGAACGTCCAAGGCTCTAATTATTTGGCCTCGGCCACCAGGCGTTCGGCCACCGATTCATCGGTGACCAGCACATGCGGATGCAGCAGGCGCAGCGCCCCTTTGATCACATCATATTTCTGCCAACCGCCCGAAGCCAAAACCACCTTGCGGGCATTGCGCAATTCATGCGGATCAAAGGCAATTACGCGATCATTGATCGGGTGATTGATCACATTGCCTTCACCGTCAATAAAGCGGCACATCACATCACCCACGGCACCAGCTGCCTGAAGTGCTGCCATGTCTTCGCGCTGTAACAAATGATATTCTGACATGGTGGAGAAAGGCGAAAGCTCACCCACGCTCAAAACGGCCAGATCAAGCCGTGAAGCCTTCTGAAAAATCTCCTGAATGCCGGGATGCGTCAACAGCGCGTCACGCGTTCGCCCATCGGGCGCGAACACAGGGGCTGCCATTAAATAACATTCAGCTGATAGTCTGTCGGCCAAGCGCCATGCAAATTCGGAAGGGTTGACACCGCTCACCCGTGTGAGGCCCCCAAGCATGGAGAGAACGCTCACACCGCATGGCTCGCGCTGCTCAATGTTGGGCAGCGCCGCAATCAAGGTTTTGCCCCAGCCCAGACCAACAGTCATGTTTTCTGTCACATTCTCGCTGATATACCCCCCCAGTACAGCGCCGATGATATCGCGAATCGATTCCGCATTTTGAGGCTTGGGAATTACGATGGCCTGTTCCAAACCATATTTGGTTTCGAGGCCGCGCTCCAATTCCACGCAGTAACTCAGCTTGGTAGTGACCCGGATTTGTACCATGCCGCTCTGGCGTGAATTTGCCAGAAAGCGCAAAACGCGCGAACGGCTGAGGCCCAGCGATTTGGAAATCACATCCTGAGTCATTCCTTCCATGTAATAAAGCCAGGCGACCTTGGTTTTAAGATCGTCGCCAAACTCAAAATCAGTACTGGATTGCTTTTCTGTCATTCACTATCCCAGCTTCCATGTCCCGGCAGCAGTCGTTTTTCATGGCGGGGAATCAGCCAAAACTCTAACGGTCGCGGGTCGGTCAAAGCCAGCGCAGATCATGCGCTAAGGCTTCGAGCAGAATCCGCAGAAAACTCGAGATCAGTCGCGGTTGCGGAACACATCGATCAACACAGCCAGTAGCACCACAAATCCCACGATTACACGCTGCCAATAGCTGTTCACATTGGCCAGACCAATGGAATTTGCCAAAACCACCAGTAACAATGCACCAAGCATGGATCCGATGATAGAGCCTTGCCCCCCGCGCAAGGATGTGCCTCCTAAAATCGAGGCCGTGATCGCCCCCATCAGCCAGCCTTCGCCCACTGAGGGCTGCGCGGCATCAAGGCGGCTGGCGTAAAGAATGCCCGCGAGTGAAGCCAACATCCCCGCTAGGCCATAGACGATTAACTCAACGCGGCGAACATGAATGCCAGCCAAAATGGCGGCTTCCCTGTTGCCGCCCACCGCAAAAATGTTGCGACCGAAGCGCGTCTGCGTCAGCATCCAGATCAGAACTACACCAATGGAAATGTAAATGATAACGGGCAATGGAACTCCGAAAAATTCGCCTTTGCCAAAAATCCCAAACGTTTCGCCCAGCGGATTAATGGGGTAACCTTTGGTAATCACCATCGTCATACCAGCGAAAATTTCCCACGTCGCCAAAGTGACGATGAAGGGATTGAGCCTTAGGCCCGCAATCAGCCCGCCATTGATCAAGCCCAGCAACATTCCAAATACCATGGTGAGCGGGATGACGAGATAAGGATGAACACCTGCCCCTGTCAGCATCAAGGCGCCAATAATGCCAGAGAGGCCGGCACCCGCACCCACGGAAAGATCAATACCGCCGATCAGCAACACAAGTGTCTGACCTAAAGCCACCAAGCCAACAAACGATACTTGCCTCGCCAACACTTGGCCATTGAAGGGGGTTAAAAATTTGTCTGTATAAAGCGAAACTGCTATTATCAGCGCCACCAGCGCCACTAAAACGCCGCTTGCTTCCCACCGCCAAAAGCGTTTTACCAAGCCAGTGTCTCGCCCGGACTTCATTGTCTTACTGCTCGCGCTTTCAGTTGCCAACGTCATGAACGTTATCCTTTCTTAGCTCATCGCCAATTGCATCAGCCTTTCAGGGCTGGCTTCATCCGCATTTAGAATGCCTTTTAACTCACCTTCATGCATCACCATGATACGATCAGAAACATCGATGACTTCTTCGATTTCTGAACTGATAAAGATGATGGAGAGGCCCGTTTCCGTGAAGCGGCGCAACTCGCGCTGAATTTCGAACTTGGCATTCACGTCGATGCCCCGGGTTGGTTCGTCCATGATCAGAATTTTGGAGTTCTTCATCAGCCAGCGCGCAATGATTGTTTTTTGCTGGTTTCCGCCTGAGAGCGAAGTGATCCTGTCTTTCTGCTTGCCAATTTTGATCTTCAAGCGCTCAACATAGCTCTGCACCTCTTTTTGCATCTCGGCAAAGTTCATATAGAAAACTTTGCGAAAACGCTCGAGATTGGGCATAGCCACATTTTCGGTAATCGACAGCACCGGAAAAATGCCTTCCTGCTTGCGTTCCTCTGGCAGATACACGAGCCCGCGATTGATGGCATCTGCGGGCGAAGAGATAGGTTTCTCTTCGCCATAAAGTTTAATTTTGCCTGCATTCTTGGGCGTTAAACCAAAAATGCATTTTGCAAGTTCGGTGCGCCCGGAACCAACCAAGCCTGAAACACCCAGAATTTCGCCTTTTCGCAAATTGAAGCTAATATCGTGAAATTCTCCAGCGCGACTGAGACCATCAACTTCCAAGACCAGATCAGCATTTTCAAAATTCGGACGTATAATCTTTTCCGTGCGGTTCACATCACGTCCCACCATGTGGTTAACCATCGCTTGTTTGCTGGTAGTCTTGGCATCAAGCTCAGTGATAAACATGCCATCGCGCAATACTGAGATGCGGTCAGACAACGCGAGAATTTCATCAAGACGGTGCGAGATATAAAAGATCGACCCACCCGCCTCGCGGAAGCTGCGAATATAAGAATAGAGCTTCTCTGTCTCGCGATAGGTCAAAGCTGCAGTGGGCTCGTCAAAAATCAGAATTCGGGCTTTAGTGGCGGCCGCGCGTGCAATTTGCACCAGCTGTTGCTGTGCTTTGGACAATTTATGAACCGTCATTTCAGGATCAATGGTGTCATCAACCGCGTGCAGGTGCTCAATGGCTTCAGCCTTGGTCTGCGCCCAGTCAATGCGAGCACCCTTGGTGCGATGCGCACCAAGCAAAATATTTTCGTAAACCGAAAGTTGCGGCACCAAGCTCACTTCTTGGGGGGCAATGCCAACACCTGCTGCCTGGGCATCAATCGGGGAGTTGAAAATTGCAAGCTCACCATTACGCGCTAATGATCCTGATGATGGATGCAGCTTGCCGCAAAAGATGTTCATTAAAGTGCTTTTGCCAGCGCCGTTTTCGCCAATAATGGCGTGCACTTCTCCCGGCTTGATGCCAAGGGAAACACCCTTAAGCGCGTGCACGACGCCAAAAGAGCGTGATATGTCTCGGGCTTCAAATGCAAATTGGCTCATGGCCGCTGTCCTTGGAAGAGAATGCGCGGGATTTTATCCCACGCATTCGATTTTTTGCAGCCGATATTACTTGCAATCCGCTTTGGTGAGGAAGCGCGAACCCGTGTTGTGGAACATCGGGATTGTATGGTTTGCATTGGCGGCCACCAGATACTTAATGGCCCAATAACCCATATCCCATTGACGTTGCGCCTTGAGGGCGTTGATAGTGCCCTTGCACACAAAGTCAACAGCTTCTGGCAGATCGTCCATGCCGACGATGGCAATCTTGCCAGACTTGCCAGCATTGGTCACAGCGCGGGCCGCACCAATCGGGTTGGAAGCATCCGCAGCGAAAATACCGTCCAGATCAGGGTTGGCCGAGAGGGCTTGTTCCGTCAAAGTTACGGCTGTTTCCATTACGTCATTGTCAGGCTGTTCGAAAACGACTTTCATATCTGGAAACTTTTCCAGAACCTTTTTAAAGCCGGTGATGCGCTGCACGTGGTCAGGGGCAGTCAAGCTGCCTGAAAGAATGGCAATCTTGCCCTTTCCTTTCAGGGTTTTGGCCAGATAGTCAGCGAGGTCTGCGCCATCCTGCTCCGAGCTCTTAGGGCCGATGAAGGGGAATTGATCATCACAGAACGAGTTGAACGTGACTGTTGGAATACCAGCCTTGACGGCTTCTTTCAGCAATTCGACGTTAGTGGCCTTGTCAAGGCAAGCCACAGCCAGACCATCAGGATGGCGACCGATATTGGCTTCAATGCGAGCGTTTTGATCAGCAACGTCAGCCTTTGGCGGTTGATCCCAGATCATGTTGACCTTGATGCCATCTTTGGCAAGCTCATCGACAGCAAATTTGCCACCGGCTTGCACGACGTCATACCAAGGATGAATGACTTTTGGCACGAACACAAAAGTCATCTCTTTGGTGATGGGGTGAATCAAGGCTTCTTGACCAGCGCCAAGTGCCAAAGTTGATGTGAGTGCGAATGCAGCGCCTGAAAGCGCAGCTAAGATCTTAAACTTCATTTCGTTTCCTTCCAATTTTCAGTTGCATGAAAAAAACCGTTGAAGTTTGGCATGGGCCGCGCTTCAATCGATCTTGCCAAGACTGTCCAGCAAAACAGTCTTGGCCTCGCCGGGCGGCAACCTTACTGCCCGGAAATTCTGTATGTTCCAGCAAGGCTGGAAGTTTGAAACCTCAGGCCCGTGTGCGGGTTTTCTTCATGAAATTTAAGGTGTGTTCAAAAGATTCGACTCCCGCTTGTGAGCCAAGGCCAGTCGCATTGAGTGCTGATGTGGCCTGCGCAAAGCGCACTGCCGTTTCAGGGTCCATTTTGTGGCACAGGGCCACCGCAAAGCCTGCATCAAATGCATCGCCGCAACCGCAGGTGCATTTCACTTGAATTTCAAATGCTGGAACACGAAAACGTGTGCCATCTACATGGCTGTAGTAAGCGCCATCGGCCCCCAGCGTAAACACGCATGCCGCCACGCCTCGATCGTGAAAAAACTTGGTGCAATCGACCAGGTCTTCAATGCCCGAAAGGGCGCGCGCTTCCTCGATCGAGGGCAAAAAATAATCCGTATACGGAAGAACAGCGGCAACATCCGGCAAATCTTCAGCCGTGCCAGCAAAAATATCCACCGTGGTTATAGCGCCATGCTCTTTGGCATAACGCATAAGATTGCGGTTAGGCTCACCATCCATGGCATCCATAAGACCAACACCACCAAGGTGAAACACAGTGGCGTCTGTCATCTTTGCATAGTCTTTTGGGTCCACAAAGAAATTGCCGGTGGCCCCCTTCATGTGCAGGGCGGGGCGTGAGCCATCAGCACGCGTGGTGACGATAGAGGATGAAGTTTTCCAGCCAGCTTGGCGCTGCATGCCGCTGAGATCAACGCCGAAATCCTTCAGCCGCTGCAACACCCAATCACCCATCAAATCATAACCCAAGCCGCCCACAGCCAGAGTTTTTAGCCCCATTTTGGCAGCTGCAATGGCGGCAACACCGGCCGCACCTGAAACCGCTAGGGCAAACTCATCAATCAGCACAGTTCCACCACCGGGAGGGACAACGGTGAAAGGCCAGCCCAAGCAGTCGAAAGTGTAGAATCCCATGGACGTATAATCGTGCGTTTTGCTTGGCATAACGTGTTTCTCAATCGAACATTTAGATGCAATTTAAGTTGAATGTTCAAATTTGTCGAGTCATTTTTTTATGCGAGGCGCAAAAGTTTCTGCGGCTTATCTACATGCTTAGATTCTTTTCTGCATGCTTAAATTCTTTCTAACTTATTGTTTCGCCAATTATTTTATTAAACAAGGTGGCTTTGTCCGACTGGTTTACTATGCATCGAATTGGTTCATTCTGCGTCTCATCAAAAATAGTGACGGGAGCAATGAACATCTTGACATTTAAAAAATAAAATGTTCATATCCTGTTCGAACGAGATGCTAAATAAAAATAGGAAGGTGCGCCGTGAAAGCTGGGGTTTTGAAGAATGTGAACGAAATCAGCTATATGAATATCGCTGAACCGCAGCTCGAGCCGGGCGATCTGCTGTTGAAAGTCAAAGCAGCCACGGTCTGCGGCACAGACCTTCGCATTCTGCGGGGCAAGAAAACCAGCGGTATTCGCTATCCCTCTGTGCTGGGTCATGAATTTGCGGGTGTGGTGGAGCATAACGGAGGCAATCACCACTATAAAGTGGGTGACGCCGTTTGCGTTTGCCCACAATTTACGTGTGGTCATTGTGAATATTGCATCAGGGGAGCTGAAAACCTGTGCCGCAACATGACGGCCATGGGTTACGAGATTGATGGTGCTTTTGCTGAATATGTGCGCATCCCTGCGTCAGGTGTGGCTTCTGGCAATGTGTTTGCTGTGCCCGGTGGCCTAAGTTTCGAAAAAGCCGCGTTGGCTGAGCCTTTGGCCTGCGTGATGAATGGCCAGGAACGGGTGGGCGTATATATGGGAGATGTGGTGGTGGTGCTAGGCGCAGGACCCATTGGCATCCTTCATGTCAAATTGGCGCGTCTCAGCGGCGCGCGGCTGGTTGTGGTGAGTGAGCCAAATCCGGTGCGTCGTGAGGCCGCTCTTAAAGCAGGGGCTGGTCTTGTGATTGACCCCACTGCCGAAGATTTGAATGCGTGCGTGCGTGCGGCAACAGATGGTCTGGGGGCAGATGTGGCCATTTGCGCCATTGGCGTGCCCACGTTGGCCAACGATGCCATTGGTGTGGTGCGCCATCGCGGTCGCGTCAGCCTGTTTGCTGGCTTCAATAAAGGTGCTCAAGCTGAGATTGATGTGAATGCGATCCATTATAATGAACTGGTGGTCACAGGCTCGTTTGGTCTCACCCGCCTTCAATTTGAGCGCGCCCTGAAAGTGATCGCCAGTGGCAACTTGGAGGTGGACAGCCTGCTCACTCATCGGTTTGCGCTGGAAGAAATAGCCACCGCCTTATCCACTGCTGAGCAGGGCTCCGCCATTAAGGTTGCCATTATTGGACAATAATGATGGCAAAAGCAGCGTCCAAATCTGAAACGGAATTGAAACCTCATTATTCTGTGCTGATTATTGGCGCAGGCATAAATGGTGCAGGGCTGTTTCGCGATTTGTGCTTACAGGGTGTAGATTGCCTGTTGATTGATCGGGGTGATATTTGTGAAGGGGCAAGTGCGGCTCCTTCGCGCCTTATTCATGGCGGTATCAAATATCTCGAAACAGGTGAGTTTCGCTTGGTCAAAGAATCGGCCATGGAGCGCAATCGCCTGCTGCGCAATGCGCCCCATTTTGTGAAGCCGCTGGAAACCGTAGTGCCCGTGCGTTCTTGGCTGGGGGGCATCATGCCGTCGGCATTGCGCTTCTTAGGGTTCAATACCAAACTGGCAGATCGCGGTGCCGTGATCACCGAAATTGGCTTGCGAATCTATGATGCCTTCAGCCGTAAGGTTCAGGCTTTGCCAGATCATCGCTTCTTTGGGCCAAAGCGGTTGCGCGGGGAATATCCAGGCTTCACAAAAGATATTGTGGCGGCGGGCCTTTATTATGAAGGCCGCATCACCCATGCGGAAAGGTTAGGCCTTGAACTGGTGATGGATGGCTTAGCCGCCAATATTAAGAGCGCCTTGCGTACCTATACCACTGCGACAAGAGGCACTAAGCCTAATGAATTTGTTCTTGCTGACTCAATCACATTGGAATCCGCTTCCATTACTGCGGATGTCATCATCAATGCTGGCGGGGCCTGGATCGACAAGGTCAATGCCGCGCTGGGCATTGCATCAAGCCATATAGGGGGCTCCAAGGGTTCACATCTCATTGTGGATCACCCTGAGTTGGTCGCGGCTCTGAAAGGTCGCATGATTTATTTTGGAACTGCTGATGGTCGCGTCAACCTAGTCTATCCCTTCTTTGGTCATGTGCTGATTGGTGCCACAGATATTGCTGTGAATGATCCTGATGAGGCCTCTTGTTCACCTGAGGAAACGCAATATTTGATTAATGTGATCCGAGAGATCATGCCGGAAATTCAAATTTCACCGAAGCAGATTTTGTTGTCTTATTGTGGCGTGCGCCCGCTTCCACGCAGCACGGGCAAGGATATCGGCACCGTTAGCCGTGATCATGCCATTGCCCGCGATCAATTGCCCGGCACGAATATACCTGTACTGTCATTGATCGGCGGCAAGTGGACCACCTTCCGCGCATTTGCAGCCCAAAGCGCCGATGTGGTATTGCAGCAACTGGGCAAAGCCCGCCTGTGCAACACCGATGATCTGGCCATCGGCGGCGGCAAATCCTATCCTAGGGATCCAGTTGGGCGGGATGAGTTTATCGCTAAAATCGCAACTTCGTTTTCTCTTTCAGTAGAAAGGGCACGCACACTTTTCGACCGTTATGGCACCACCGCCTCCACGGTCGCGGCTTCGCTGGTCACCGGCAATGATCGGTTATTGGCATCTCTCCCTGCCTATACGATTGGCGAAGCCGTCTTTATTTGCCGCACCGAACATGTCCGGCGCCTATCCGATCTTTTGTTGCGGCGCACCGCCATCGCCATGGAGGGGGGACTGAGCATCGCGCTGGTGCAAGAAGTGGCCCAGATCGCGGGCAAGATATTGGGCTGGAGCAAATCCCGCACCGAAGCAGAAATTACCTTGGCCATCGCTGAAATGAAAAAACGCGCAGTCCACGAGATCACAGGCGCAAAACTCAACCCTAAGTATAAGCAGGAGACTGAATCCCATGCCGATTAACATTTCGCCGACGGGCCTTGCCCGGGATTTACAGAGACGCGCTGATACAGGAAAGCCCATACGCATTGGTCT
>JAYVOQ010000139.1:0-3570 GCA_043757845.1 Hyphomicrobiales bacterium
AGGAAATGTGCGTGGAAGTCGTCTTGATCGACGGCGACACGAAGCACCACATCAGGCGTGGCTGTGATGCGAAGGGCAACAGCTTCATTGACGCGGACAGCATCACCAAGTCTGACGAAGCGCAAAAGTATATCAACGAACTATTGGGCTTTGATTCAAATGATTTTGACCTGACCTGCTTTTTCAAGCAACAGGACATCAATCAGTTCATGGAAATGAAGCCACGCGAAAAGCAAAAGCACTTGATGCAGTGGCTGAACAACAACCATTGGCTGACGTTGGAACGCGAAGTCTTGGATGACCTGTCGGCGCTTGGCAAGAAGATGATCATCTTCAAAACCAAGCGTGACATCCTTGCAACCAAGATTGTTGATCCGAAGGACATCGAAGCCGAACTGTTGAACCAGGCGGTGGAACTGAAGGCCGCAACCGCACGCCGGGACACCTTGCACAAGAAGTTGGCCAAGCGTCAGCGGTCTGTTCTTTCAGCAACGCAACGTCAGGAATTGAAGTCCAGGCTGTCAGCTGTCAGCAACAGCGCGTCTCGCCAACAGGAAGAATTTTTGCGCCTGCAGACTGCAAGCCAAGAACTGAAGCTTTTGAAAAAAGAGATTGCCGCTGTTTACGTGTCACCAGTTTGGAAGGACGCTGATTCGGAAAAGCGTGTGAACACTGGTTTGCAAAAGGCGCTAGCCGAACAACACGCCTTGGTCAGTCAGGTTGACCAGGCCAAACGTCAGCTGACTGGCATATGCCCAATTTTGAAGCAGGGCTGTGACCGGATCGCCTTCAACCCCGCGCTGGTGGCCGGGTGGCAAGACCAAGTGACGAAGCTGAAGGCGTCCGTGGCCAAATACCAGGGGTTGCTTGCCGACATAGCTGCAGCCAAACGAGCGGAAAGGCACCGCGAAGCGCTTCAGGGCAGGGCGGCTGTCCTTGCGGAACGGTCAGCCGGTAAGGACGCTGCAAGGGCTGATTTCGAGCGTTTGACGGCTGAAAAAAACTCTTTAAAGAAACAGCTGGTTAGCGGGGTGCCGGACGGCGCGGCGGAAGAACTTTCGTTGCTTCGTGAAGAAATCCAGCAACTAGATGAAAGTATTGCTAAATTCCACACGGCAGTTGGTGCCCTGCAGGAACAGCGTAAAAACTCGGAAGTCATGCAGAATCAGCTTGACTTCATTGAAGGCGCGATTCGGAAAACACAGGCACGCATCGACACGCGGAAATACGTTGCTTACATGTTCGGTCGCAACGGGATTCCCGGTCAAGAAATTGAAAATGGTTTCGAAGAAATCGAAGATGAAACGAATTACGTGCTGCAAAAATTCGGCACCAACATGTCCATTATGTTCGATCCAGACAGGGAACTTAAGGTTTGGGAACCCGCTTGCCTGGCTTGCGAAACAGCTTTTGCAAAAGGTGCTAAATCAAAAAATTGTCTTACGTGTGGAACTGAACGTCAGAAAAAAAGAAAAGACGAACTGACAGTGAAGGTGCTGGAAGGATCAGAAGAATACGACTTTCAGTGTGAATCGGGCGGTGGAAAAACACTTGTGTCTTTCAGTAATCGCTTAGCGCTGACAAGACTGAAGCAACGTAAGTCCAATTCCAACTTCAACGTTCTTTTTCTTGACGAACCTGACAGTGCCCTGGACCGACCGAATAAAAAAGCGTTTATGGACTTGATAACGACGACACTGATAAAGAAATTCGGGTTTGAACAAATCCTGTGGGTTAGTCATGATAAAACAATCTGTGAAAGCATTCCGAATGTCTTGAAGGTTACACGTCACGAAAAGCACAGCACGGCGGCATGGCTATGAAACAGAGGCTTTATAGTATTTGGAAATCGATGAAGTCGCGTTGTGCTGACGTGAATAATAAATACCACGGGGGTTGAAGAAGGCGCTTGCAGTTCCAGAAAAACAAAAGCTGACGATTTGTGTTGACGGCGAACAGCTGTCCTTGCAGCAAGCGGCAATAAAATTTAATTTGAACTATGACACTCTGATTTGTCGCATCAAGCGTTACGGTTGGTCTGATATTGATGCAGTAAGAAAAGCTGTTCGTGGTGATGATAGTATGCGAAAGTGTTTCAAATCGTTTTGAAAAGCACTCTGTGGCGGGATGGTTGTGATGAATGGTCAATACATAGTTTTTGAAGGAATTGATGGTTGTGGCAAGTCCAGCCAATCACATCGTCTTGCGGAAAAGCTTGCAAACGAAGGGCACTCAGTTGTTTGGTCCAGGGAACCAGGTGGTGTTGATTTACACCGCTTAGCTATTTCTGGTGTGGACATTCGCAAATTCGTGATCAACGCGGCGAACGACTGTGCACCATCAACGCTAGAATTGCTGTTGCAGGCTGACCGGGCTGAACACACGTTTCGCGTGCTGCAGCACCTTCAGCGTGGCGCGGTGGTCATCGCTGATCGGTCCTTTATTACCGGACTAGCGTATGCGAAAGCCAACGGGCACAAGATTGATGCGATATTGCCGGTTGTTGACTTCGCAGTTGACGTGCTTCCTGATCATGTTTTCTTCCTAGACTGTGGCGTGAAAACTGCTTTTAGTCGGATGAACCAGGGTTCGGGTGCCGTCACGCGTGAAGAAGTTCGTGGCCCGGAATTCATGATGAAGGTTAGGCAGAACTTCCTGGATCTTCTTTTCAGTCCGTTAGGGCGTGACCATGACGCGGACGTTTTGCGTCAGTTCGATCAGGTGTGCACCGTTCACCGGATTTCCACAGAACGCTTCAACGAAATTGAAACGGCTGCATTGGTGGACCAGTATTTAGGGTTGGGATGAAATGGGTGGTAAGAAATCCAGGAACAAGGGTGCAGGTTTCGAACGAAGTGTTGCGGGACAGCTGACTAAATGGGTTGGCACTAAGTTTTCGCGCACCCCAAGTTCCGGCGGGTGGAACAAGACCGGGGACATTACCCCGAAAGATCCAAAAGAAATGATTCGGTTTCCGTTCAACATTGAATGCAAAAACAACGAAAGTTGGAACATGCCTATGCTGTTCGACTTCAACGGTGTTGCGCTTTCAGGTTGTTTTGGCAATTGGTGGCGTCAGTGTTCTGGTGATGCAAGTAAGTCGAAACGAATTCCGGTGCTGATCTTCACCAGGAATTTTGACGAAATATACTGCATGATCCAGGCTGACATTTTTCGTAAATTAGGGCTGAACCGAACAGCGCCGATTTACATTCGGGTTGGAAAATACAGGGTGTTTCTATGGAAAGAATTGTTAGCGATGCCTTACGCCGAAGTCCTTCGTTCAATTGGAGTGTCACCGAAATGACCGATCAGCACGACGACGAATTTGATGAAGTTCGCGCCGAACGCAAACGTGAAGTTGAGGAACGCCGAAAGGAAGCTTCATATAAAATGCATCAAATTATGCAGACCGGCCAAACGCTTTGTGGTCGCGTCAAGCACGTTGCCACAAACCCGCACGGTGAAATGTCTTACGGATTCGTCACACCAGACGATTCGTCACTTGATGATTTGTTCGTGCACCATTCGGAAATTGAACCGTGGCGCGATGGTTTCAAGGAACTGAAA
>JAYVOQ010000140.1:0-3550 GCA_043757845.1 Hyphomicrobiales bacterium
CCAGCGCGTGATTCAACGCCTAAAGTTTCGGCCACGGTAATTTGCACATGATCAATATGCGCTGCCGTCCAAAGCGGTTCAAACAGGGCATTGGCAAAACGCAGCGCCATTAAATTTTGAACGGTTTCTTTGCCCAGATAATGATCGATCCGGTAGATCATGGGTTCAGCAAACACTTTGCCGATGGCATCATTCACAGCTTGAGCAGACTCGCCACTTTTGCCCAATGGCTTTTCAACCACCACGCGAGATTTTGCAGTAACCAAATTGTGCTGTCCTAATCGTTCACAAATGGGGCCGAATAAATCTGGGCCGACAGCCAAGTAGAACACCCGAATGCGGTCTTGGTTGATCGCGAGTGCTGCATCAAGCTTTGGCCAGCCGTCTTCTTTGCTCGCTTCAGCGGCAATATAAGTGAGGCGGTTCAGAAATTTCTGAATCGTCTCAGGCGTGCGCAGTTTTTCTTCAACATATAATTGAAGTGCGGTGGCTGCAAATTTACGAAATTCATCATCGCTCATCTCGCGGCGCGAGGTTCCGATGATGCGTGTGTCATCTGACAATTGGCCTTGTTCATCACGGTGAAACAACGCGGGGATCAATTTGCGTTGAGCCAGATCACCTGTGGCGCCAAACACAACAATATCAAATGGGTCAACGGGAATAATGCGGGCGGTCATAAGGGAACTCCGATACAAATTGAGGTGCGCCAATCAAAACTTGCTCTACACTGTGGAAAAGACCATTGCAATAAATCAGGCGACAAGATTTATTGCATGGTGGCCATGCGTTTGATATGCAACTTAGATCAATCTGACTTTTGACGGAATCGTCAAAAGTCAGGAAAATTGATCGTAAATAATAACTAGGGCGATTTTGATGTTTCTATGAAACATCAAAACGCTCTAGTAGAGGACATGTTATGATTTTGTGTTGCGGCGAAGCTTTAATTGATTTTTTGCCCCGTAAGGGTTCTGATGGTGCATTTTTGTATCAACCCTTTAACGGAGGGTCGATTTATAACACCGCTATTGCCTTGGGCCGCCTTGATGTGAAAACCGGATTTTTAGGTGGCCTCTCGACGGATTTTTTTGGTGATAGTTTGGCCGATGGCTTGAAGGCCAGTAAGGTGAAATTGCGCTATGCGGTGCGCAAAAAATTGCACACAACATTGGCTTTTGTAAAACTATTTGATGGTCAAGCGCGCTATTCTTTTGTGGAAGAAGCATCAGCGGCAAGAAATTTTACCAAGAAGGATTTGCCAAAACTGGCCAAGTCCGTTCAAGCATTGCACTTTGGTTCAATCAGTTTAATTCCTGAACCATGTGGCGGAACCTATGAGGCTTTGCTTAACCGCGAATACAAAACACGGGTGATTTGTATTGATCCTAATATTCGCGCTTCGCTGGTTCATGAAAAGAAGAAGCACATGATCAGGCTTCATGACATGATGACCAAGGCTGACATCATCAAGATCTCAGATGAAGATATTTTGTGGATGACCAAAGGCAAAAACTTTGCAAAATTTGCCAAGACATGGCTCAAACGTGGAGCTAAAATTGTGGCCATTACCAAAGGTGGCGAAGGTTCTGAAATTTACACAGCGGATTTTGCGTTTAAAATGAATGTACCCCGTGTTAAAATCGTTGATACTGTTGGCGCAGGCGATACTTTTACAGCCGGATTATTGGCGCATCTTTCAAAGCAAAAATTATTGATCAAACAAAAACTGGCGAACATTGATGAAGCATCGCTGCGTGCTGCTGTTGCCTTTGCAATGAAAGCCGCTTCTATCACTGTTTCGCGCGCAGGTGCTGATCCGCCTTGGTCAGAAGAAATGAAATGATATTCCCCGTTGATCATATCATCCCAGATTTGAAGGCCGCACTCAATTCGCGGCCTTCAGCCATTTTGGTGGCCGAGCCCGGAGCTGGCAAAACCACGCGCGTGCCTTTGGCCTTGCTGGATGAGCCTTGGTTAGCGGGTAAGAAAATCGTGATGTTGGAACCACGGCGCTTGGCAGCGCGGGCCGCAGCTTCACGCATGGCGCAGACACTAGGTGAAAAGCTGGGCGAGACGGTGGGTTACACTGTGCGCTTGGAGCGCAAGGTTTCAAGCGCCACACGCATTGAAGTGGTGACTGAAGGAATTTTGCTTCGGCGGCTGCAGCAAGATGCTGAGCTTTCAGACGTTGGTCTCGTCATATTCGATGAATTTCACGAACGAAATTTGGATGGTGATTTGTCCTTGGCCTTATGTCTGGATGTGCAGCGCGGACTTCGCGATGATCTAAAATTTCTCATAATGTCAGCCACACTCGACACAACAAAGCTTTCAATGTTTTTAGATGATGCGCCAATCTTGAATGCAAAAGGCCGGATGTTTCCGGTTGCTACAAAACATCTTGATAAGACCACACGGCAAACTGTAGTGGCTGACTCAGTAAAGATTATTCACCTTGCCTTGCGTGAGGTAAAAGGCAGCCTGTTGGTGTTTCTGCCAGGTGAAGGCGAAATCCGCCGCATTGAGCAAGCCCTGATAGGTGACGTCCCAAATAATGTTGACGTGCGCCCACTTTACGGGGCGATGACATTGGCTGATCAGGATGCAGCAATTAGGCCGTCAGATGCTGGGCGACGTAAGATTGTTTTGGCCACAACCATTGCCGAAACATCGCTCACAATCGATGGTGTTGAAGCGATCATTGATTCTGGTTTTAAACGCGCACCTCGGTTTAATCCAGCATCAGGCATGACAGCCCTTGAAACGGTGCGCGTATCGCAAGCCTCCGCCGAACAACGCAAGGGCCGCGCTGGCCGCGTAGGGCCTGGTGTGTGTTACAGGCTGTGGCCTGAGTCAGAGATGCGAGCTTTGGTGGCACACGACGAACCGGAAATTCGCATTGCAGATTTAATGCCATTGGTTCTTGAATTGGCGGCGTGGGGCACAAGTGATGTGCCGTGGTTGGAAGCGCCGCCTGTTGCTGCCTTTGCGCAGGCGCAAGATATTTTGAAGCAATTAGGCGCAATTGACTCCGAAGGTAAAATTACAACGCATGGTAAAGCCATGGCCAAGCTACCGCTGCATCCGCGACTTTCACACATGGTGATTGTGGGAAAAACATTGGGTGCGGGTGCGTTGGCGGCTGATGTTGCATCGCTCATTTCCGAGCGTGATGGTTTGCCGCGTGATACGTCAGCAGACGTTGAAACTCGCCTGATGCATGTGCGCGGGGGTGCACGCGAACGCATGAAACAAGTGGCCAAGCAGATTAAGGAATCCGCTGGTATCAAGGAAGACAAAGGTGAAGTTTCTCATGGCGTTTTGTTGGCGCTGGCTTACCCCGATCGGATTGCGCAAAGGCGGGGAAGCTCAGGACGATTCCGCATGGCCTCGGGTGCTGGCGCTGTAGTGGCCGAGCATGATCCACTGGCGAAGGCTGACTGGATTTCCATTGGGTTGTTGGATGGAACTCAAGTTGATGCAAAAGTGCATCTGGCAGCATTGATCACGCGGACTGAAATTGAAACCCATTTCAAAGACCAGATTG
>JAYVOQ010000141.1:0-13207 GCA_043757845.1 Hyphomicrobiales bacterium
GTCATAGCCGCCACCGCCGTCCATCATGTCATTGCCGCCCAAGCCCGCTATGACATTTGTGCCGGCAGTTCCAACAAGATAGTCGCCAGCAGAATTAGAACCATAGATATTTTGGAAGTTCAAGATGGTGTCGCCCGCAGCATCACCGCCAGCGGCATAACCATTCGAAAGATTGACAATCACACCTACCGTTGAATTGAAGTAAGATAAAGTATTGTTGCCCGCGCCACCATCCAGATAGTCGGCTCCCGTGCCGCCTTCGAGTAGGTCGTTGCCATTACCCCCCAAAAGCGTGTCGTTGCCACCGAGTCCGTAGAGATAGTCATCACCACCAAAGCCCGCGATTAAGTTGTCGTCATTTGTTCCCAACACCAGGTCATTGCCATTATTAGAGCCGTAGAAGTTCTGGAAGTTGCTGAAAGTGTCACCCAAGGCATCTCCGCCGGAAGCCGCATTGGTGGTGTACATGTAAACCACCACAGCCTGCGCAGACCCATAGTAAGACAACGTATTGATTCCAGTACCGCCGTTCATATAGTCGCCGCCAGCACCGCCCTCTATTAAGTCATTGCCAGCGCCACCTGTGATGGTATCAGCGCCGCCGCCGCCGATCAGGGAGGAACCCGCATTACCCGCGATGAGTGTATCATTTCCTGAACCGCCCACCGCCATTTCAATTGTGGTGCTGTAAGCAATCGAAACATTATTGGTCAGCCCCATCACTGAGCTGAAGGAACCTGCATGCAGATCAATCACGTCATTATGAGTATCACCGCTCAAATCCAGTGTGTCATTGCCCGATGAATCGAAAATGCACATGATGGGATGCGCATTTTGGGTAAAATCATAAATGCCGCCATCCACACCTGCCAGTGTGGAGTGAAATCCGTAAGTCGAGTTGCCGGTGCGCGCGGTTGTGGAAACGCCATAAATCGATTGGATCGCAAGCACGTCGTCCAGCATTGGTGTTTGCGGCAGGTAAGTGCCCCAGTCGGCCCAGGCCACGCCGAGCGCCTGTCCGCCAAGTGCGGAATTAGGCCCATAGTAAGACATGACAGAATAGACGAGGCTGTCTTGATAGCTCGACGGGCCAGAGCCAGCGTTGCCATTATAATTGCCCATGTGATTCAAGCCCAGCGCATGGCCCAATTCATGGACGTAGGTCTGGAAGGCGTAGTTGCCAACAACCGGATTGCTAAGATCACCACTGACATAGCCATTGGCCGCATTGAAACTGTCATTCACCCAAATCGATGCTTTGGTGAGGGTTCCCGTCACACCATCGGGATTCACGCTGGCAAAGGGAAGTGTGTAGGCATAGTTTCCATTTGAGGGGCTGTCTCGGAATGCGGCAAAGTCAATGTCTGCATTTGTGCCTCCGGCTTCGTTCACGGCAACAAAGGATGGGGCGATAAGATCTCCCCAAAGAGTCATAGCCAAAGCGGCAGCGTTCGCCTGAGTGCCGTTCAAAGTGGTGAAGGTGGTGGTTTCAAGTGTGTAGTCTCTGCCAGAACTCACGTGACCAATTAAATTCGTCGTCGAGCTTGTCGAGTAGGTAATGGTTGAACCTGTCCAGTGATTTTGGGAATCCAGCTGCGCCAGAATCTGCGCGGTTGTGAAAACTGCAAGGGTCATTTCTCTATGTTGGCTAACATTGTTTAAACTATCAATAATTAAAGTTTGAATGGTTGACCGATGCTTAAGTAAATTAAAACGTTTTACCCTACCGCTGACATACTTTTAATGAGCCCAAGCCCAATGCAAATTCGAGGACAAAAGAACCAGTGGCGTGAACGGGGAACTAGCGGTTACTGCTTTCGCTGTCAGCGGGTTCGTGCTGCCTTCGTGGGCAATCTTCTCAGTGTGTGAAAATGGCTGGTCTATAAGCAATTGCGTGGATCGTGCACATTTTATGGGGCGAAAAAACCAGATGACAATTCTTTAGACGATGCCGATGGATCGTCGGGCAGCAGGGTTTCCACTTCAATTGTAATGATTGAAATATATGGGGCAGGGGTGGAGAGTGTTTGGAGATAAACCCTGTAGTTTTATTGGCTTTAGCGAACCCGTAAGGAGCGCCACTTCCCACACATCAATCACTCGTTTGAGCCTTGTTGCAAGGCGCGGATGCGCTGCGCCAATGCGATAACATTGGACACGGCTCCGCGCTTTTTTATGGGGGCCACGTTGCTGTTGAGAGGGCCGTTCGCCAACATAGAATCCAGCGCCTTTAATTCATGTTCCATTTGGTCTGACAGGCGCGAGGCTTCTTCAACCTTGCTAGAAAGCTGGGCATTGCGGATGGAAAACATCGGAGTTGAGTCTTCATCATGCGCGGTGAGGGGCAGGTTCAAATCAAACTGATGATGCGCCATATCTGCGGAAACAGACGTCAGTTCTGCCACGCGTTGCCGCAAGCGGCTTTCATGAGTCGGCGGATCAACTGGTGCAAATATCGATGGTGATGATTGTTCAAAAGCTAAAGCCTGGCGCAATTCATCATTCAGATTGCCCACCAGCGTATTTTTCTGGCGCAGTGTGGCACCCAGTTTTCGGAAATTATCTTGCAAAGTTTTCATCTCGCCATCGCGGCGCAATGCGTCAGCGTTCAGGTTTTCAACCGTTTGCAGCGAGGCTTCCAGTTCCGCACGCAACATATCAATTTGAGTATTCAGCGCGGTCATTTCGCGCTCATTATGCTTTATATTTTCGTCACGCGCTTCAACGTCGGCTTGTAAACCTTGAACGCGATTACGATTGCGCGAAACTTCGGCCAGTTGCTCGGCCATACGGGTTTTAATGTCATCAACGCGCAGCTCTAACTTGCGGGCCATCATGGCGTGTTCAGCGCGCAGGCGGTCTCGGTCTGCTTGCATATCTAAAAGCTGTACGGGCGCTTGCTTGGCATTGCGGCGGGCACCCGCATTCACCGCCATGCCCCAAAAGACGCGACCGAACAGCAAAAAGAAAACAAAGGTAAGCGCAGAACCTAAAGCCAACACCAATAACGTCTCAGTTTGAGACATAACACCACCTACGCTCGCTTAAAATTTGACTTGCTCTAGCCTAAGCAAGATCCGATCCAAGCTTATAGGTTAAGCTATCTGCGATGCCAAGGTGAAGTGCGGATTAAAATCAAAACGGGTTCCAAGTGGGGTGAGCAGAGTATTTTAAATAACCGATATTTGCCCCGAGCCTGGCGCCAACACCTGTGCGAATGGGGGCTAAGGTGATTTGGTCTTTGCGCTGGAAATTTACCCCCATGCCGCCCACCAAATAGGCCGTGCCTTCAACACCGCCAAAACGGCCATAAAGGTCTTCGGGTGATTGCGAATTATAAACCAGCGTCATGGTGCGTGAGCCGTTGCCGCCAAAGTCCCAACCTATAGAAGGGCCTTGCCAGTAAAGATGTTTTTTGGCTCCGTTTTTATAATAAATAGTGCCTTCTCCGTAACGCAAGCCGCCAATTATTGCGCCGGAACCTTCTTCGCCAATGATGTAAGCCGTGGGTTGGCCTTGTTCACGAAATACATATTCAATGGCCGAGGCCATGCCACGCGTGGTTTTGCCGAAAAACTGATGGCCTTGCAGAACAATTTCGTCGGGTGTGTAGGTGCTGTTTGATTGTGCTGGCGATATGCTGCCAGTTGTCAGCGTTTTGGCATTGAGCGCCGTTGTGCCCCATGTGCCAGCGCCCAGAGCTGCCATCAGAGCTAGTTTCGAAAATGTTTTCAACATGGGAACCCTCACTTGCTGTCCCTGCTTGCTAGTTGCCAAAGGCGGCGAGAGCAGGGCAAAATTCCGTCCAGCTGAAGATTTAGGCTCTGGTGGATTTCAACTTGGTTAATAAAGCGAAAATTATCTGCCCATGGCGATAAACGGCCCATTGGCAAAACCGGGCTTGCCATAAGTAAAGGGTGTGCCCTCGGGTTTGGTCAACTTGCCGCCAGCTGCCGATAACACGGCATGGCCGGCTGCGGTGTCCCATTCCATGGTACGGCCAAAGCGCGGGTAAAGGTCGGCTTTACCTTCGGCCAAGCGGCAGAATTTAAGGGATGAGCCTGCATTGCTGACTGCGGCCGGCTTTTGAGCGGTGATGTAGGCTTCAGTTTCAGCATCGCGGTGTGAACGACTGGCCAAAATTGTGGGGCCAAGGGTTGGGCAGGGCCGTGCTGTTATTGCGGTAAATTGCAAGTATGGCGATTGTGCACGAAACGCACCCATGCCCACTTCACCCACATAAATTTCGTTTAAGGCAGGCGCATAGACCACGCCGCTGATGGGTTGACCATTTTTAATCAGGCCAATGTTCACCGTGAATTCGCCATTGCGCGAGATGAATTCTTTGGTGCCGTCTAAAGGATCAACCAGAAAGAAAAGGTCAGCCACCGCGATCTGTTGCCCCTCCGCCTGTTGTTCTTCTGCAATGATGGGAATGTTCGGGAAATGCTGCTTCAGTCCGGCAATAATAAGATTTTCAGCAGCAGTGTCAGCGGCGGTTACGGGCGAAGCATCAGATTTCAACGCAGTGGCGAAATCGCTGCCATAGATTTCCATAATCTTCGCCCCTGCTGAAACGGCGATATTTATCAGTTGCGGCAAAAAGCTGGAGGTAAATGGCAAATTCATGTTCCGCCCTTTCGCCCCGCGGGCCGCATATTGTCAATGGGTTCTTAAGGGACGAACTTTGATATAGAGAGGGAACGAATCATTTCAGACACCAGAGGCTTTCATGACCACTATATCTCGTCTTTCCGATCTTGATCTTGCATCGCTTCTGTGTTCGCGCGTGTGCCATGACGTGATTTCACCTGTAGGTGCCATTGCCAATGGGCTTGAGTTGATGGACGATCCAGAAACTGATGCCGAGATGAAACAGACAGCCTTTGAGATGGTTAAGTCTTCGGCCCTCACTGCCACGGCCAAATTAAAATTCTGTCGGATTGCTTTTGGAGCTTCAGGCTCTGCCGGTGCATTGATCGATATGACTGAAGCCGGTGATGTGGCCAAAGGTTTTGTGGGCCATGATAAAGTAACCTTGGAATGGAATGTGCCGCGCGAGAATCGCCCCAAGCAAGAGGTGAAACTTTTGCTCAACATGTTGCTAATGGCGCTGGCGGGAATCCCTCGCGGTGGCGTGGTGAGCGTTGCCGTGGACGGCCGCAATTTTTCTATCACGGCAAAAGGTGAACGTGCCAAGATCAATGAGGCACTGGCTTCTGCCCTTGATGGCTCGGTGGAACTCACCAGCCTTGATGCGCGATTGGTGCAACCTTACTATGCGCGCATTCTGGCTGAGGCGTCGGGCTTGAAATTGTCGATGCATATGTTGAGCGACGATACGGTTGAGGTGAAAGCTTTGCCAATTGAGGCCCAAGCTGCGGCCTGAACAATTTTAACAACCTGATTCAACCAAACTTTACCTCAGGTTTCGTTGCATGATTTCTTAACCACTGGAGGTAAGGAGTCTTAGGGTTTAGAGCTGGCATAGCCGCTCCTGAGTTTTGTTTCAGGAGCTTTGGAACTATGTCGGCGACGTGCGAAAATACAAAAGAAAATGATGAAAAATTATTAGAGGCCCAAAAGGCTGCGCCCGCTGTGAAGGCCGCTGCGTTGGCGAAAGCAGTCGCCGAGAAAGCTAAAGCAGTTAAGGCCGCTGCAGACAAAGACGCCGCAGAAAAATCCGCCGCAGAAAAGGCCGCCGCAGAAAAAGCAGAAAAATCTGCGGCCGATAACGCTGCCGCCGATAAAGCCGTTACCGATAAGGCCGCTGCGGATAAGACTGCTGCTGTCGGCAAAGTCGCCGCCGACAAAGCTGCTGTTGATAAGGTTGCCGCTGACAAAGTTGCTGCCGAAAAGGCCGTTGCCGAAAAGGCCGCTGCAGACAAAGCTGCCGCTGCAGACAAAGCTGCCGCTGAGAAGGCTGCTTCAGATAAAGCTACTGCCGACAAAGCAGCTGCAGACAAAGCCGCTGCCGATAAAGCTGCCGCTGACAAAGTTGCCGCCTACAAAGCCGCTGCCGAAAAGGCCGCTGCCGAAAAGGCCGCTGCAGACAAAGCTGCCGCTGATAAAGCTGCTGCTGAGAAGGCTGCTTCAGATAAAGCTGCTGCCGACAAAGCAGCTGCAGACAAAGCCGCTGTCGAGAAAGCTGCCGCTGAAAAGGTTGCTGCTGACAAAGCTGCTGCCGATAAAGCTGCTGCCGATAAAGCGGCTGCTGACAAAGCTGCCGCAGACAAAGCCGCCGCTGATAAGGCTGCCGCAGACAAAGCTGCCGCCGAGAAAGCTGTTGCCGACAAGGCTGCCGCAGATAAAGCGGTTGCTGACAAAGCCGCCGCTGACAAAGTTGCCGCCGACAAAGCAGCGGCCGACAAAGTTGCTGCCGACAAAGTTGCCGCCGATAAAATTGCCGCCGATAAAATTGCCGCCGACAAGGCCGCTGCCGACAAAGCCGCAATTGACGACGATCCAACAGGTTTGCATTTTGTAGGCACAGACGCCGTGCAACATTTTGTTGGTTCAGCACTGGGTGATTGGGTGACTTATGCCGCTTCCGCTTCGGCAGTCACAGTAAACTTCCTTACAGGCGTGGGCACGGGTGGCTTTGCCCAGGGCGACACTTATGTTTCCATCGAAAACATGCACGGCTCAAAATACAATGACGTGTTGATTGGCAATGACAAGGCCAACATCATTTATACCAACAACGGCAATGACACGGTATCAGCCGGGGGCGGCAATGACAAAGTAGTGATGGGCGAAGGCTATAGCAAAGCCGATGGCGGCACGGGCACAGACCTGTTGAGCTATGGCAGCATGAAGCACGGAGTTTCCATCAACATGCTCACGGGCCAAACCAGTTATAATGGCCTTGTGCATGACACCTTCACAAATTTTGAAAACCTTGAAGGTTCAAAATACAATGACGTGTTGATCGGTGATGCGGGCAACAATGTTCTCAATGGCGGCGCTGGGGACGATATTTTAACCGGCGGTCTTGGCAAAGACATTTTTGTGTTCAAGGGCAATTTTGGCCATGACACGGTGACGGATTTCACCCACGGTCAAGATCATATCAAACTGGTGCTCACCAACCTGCACAGCTTTGCTGACGTGTTGGCCCATGCCGAACAAACTGACAAAGGGGTTATCATCCATGTTGACGGAATGCTCCAGAAAGTTGGCGATGCCGATGATCATGTAAATGACGCTGATGATCCTTACGCAGTGGTTGACGCTTCACATGGCTCGGCGGGCGCAACAGTTGTGCATGATACCATCATGCTTTCGGGATTGCACCTAACTGACCTGACTGCGACGGACTTCATTTTCGCGTAGTATTGGTGAACCGTTAAGTAAGCCACCGCGCAAGCTTACTGCGCGCGTGTTGAAACTAAAACCTGCGGGGCAGATTTCTGCAAGCTTACCCATTCATTTGAATTGGCCTGCGATTGGCGCTTCAAGAATTTATAACCCGTATCATCCCAACGCAGAATTTCGCGGCGGCGATTGTCCAGCACATAGTCTCCTTGAGCTGTGACAACGGTGAGAATGGCGTGGCCTTCATTGTGTTCGTCAAGCACCACAGTAATCAAAAGCTCATCGGCGTTAAAGCCAAGCTCAGTGAGATAGCGTTTTTTCAAAAGCACATAGTCTTCACAATCGCCAGCATCTTTCGGGTAGGTCCAATAGTCTGCCTTGCCGTAAAGTTCCATATCGCTGGCGGGGCGGATCACAGTGTTCACAAAGCGGTTAATTTGCTCAATCTGGTCCCAGTTTTCGCTGGTGACGGATAGTGTTTCTACTTTGCCGCCGTGAAATTGACATTCTGCTTCACCGCGGCCGCAGAAATCCACATAACCCACCGGGGGCAGGGATTTGGCATAGACGCTGGCGCTGGCCAAGCCTTTGGTTGGCAACTCAAAATGCCCCCGCGCAATTTGTGACGAAGCCGTATCAGCCAAAGCCGAAGGGGCGGCAAAAACCATCACCCCAACAACACACGCAACCCACAAACGCAAAACCCACACCATAGGGTTAACATATCATTAATCGGCCACACGAACGACACAGGAGTTAAGAGATGGTTAACGCTGTTGGGGGTTGATTGTGGAAAAAGAAAAGGCCCCGAGCATTTCGCTCAGGGCCTTTGAATTTTTCGGCAAGTCATGAACCGCAACAGTTACTTTGACTTGCCTTGTCCCGCAATTCTATCGGGCGATTACAAGAACTTTCTACTGGCGCATCGTGTCAATAATGTGACACGCGCCGTCGGCAATTAGGCAACGTGGGCCATTTCAATTTCATGGCCGGCCATTGGAGGAGCGCCTTCACGCAGCACGTAACCACGGCCCCAGACGGTTTCGATGAAGTTTTTGCCTTCAGCGGCGTTGGCCAGCTTCTTGCGCAGCTTACAAATAAACACGTCGATGATTTTCAGTTCAGGCTCATCCATGCCGCCATAAAGGTGGTTGAGGAACATTTCCTTGGTCAGCGTGGTGCCCTTGCGCAAGGAAAGCAGCTCAAGCATTTGGTATTCTTTGCCGGTGAGGTGAACGCGCTGTCCGGCCACTTCAACTGTCTTGGTATCAAGGTTCACCAGCAATTCGCCGGTGTGGATGACGGATTGGGCATGGCCTTTTGAGCGACGCACCACAGCATGGATGCGGGCCACCAACTCGTCTTTGTGGAATGGCTTGGTCATATAATCGTCAGCGCCGAAGCCCAGGCCCTTCACTTTGTCTTCAATGCCAGCAAGGCCAGACAGAATGAGGATGGGTGTGCCCACTTTGGAAACGCGCAGTGATTTTAGAACTTCATAGCCAGACATATCTGGCAGGTTGATGTCGAGCAGGATGATGTCGTAATCGTAGAGCTTGCCTAAGTCGACACCTTCTTCGCCAAGGTCCGTTGTATAGACATTGAAACCTTCCGATTTCAGCATCAGCTCAATGGATTGTGCCGTTGCCTTATCGTCCTCGATCAACAAAACCCGCATTATGGTCCCCTCGTTCATTCAGATCCCTCGCCGGGAATCCTTCTTGTCATCAACGGCTGCGATGCCGCACACAAAACTTTAACTCTGTTTTTTAAGATAGACTTAAAAAGGTTAACAAAACCTAAGCCAATTCACTTGGCTTCACGCCGTTTGGCCACAATAGGTTGTGTTAGGGTTTTCTAAAACACAAGATCTTGAAACTGACAGACACAAACACGGCAGGCCCACAAACGCCCTCACAAAGGTTTTCGGGATTTACCCGCTCTTAAACCTGTCTGTTTATCATACTCAGTTGATGACCGACTTTGCATAGCTAGTTGATTCGGTGAATCGTGAATAGAGTCTTTGGCAAATAGTTTTTATAGCCGAGGATTCGGGGTGCGGGCGGCAGCCGAGGCCTTGTTAGTCAGTGCGTAGGAGTAAATTAAAGATGCGTTCCAGAGAAAGCCTTTTGCGGCTCAATCGTTTCCGTGTTGAAGATTGCCGCAGGCAAGTTTCCGATATGGATTTGATGATCAATGATTTGATGCGTAAGCATGATGATCTTGACAACCATGTGAAGTTTGAAGAACAGCGCACCGGGGTGTCTGATCCCAGCAATGTGAATTATTCCATGGCCGCCAAATCAGTGCGTGGGCGCAGGGATAATATCCTTGCCACAGTCGCTGAACTGCGCGACCAACATGAAACCACGATTGAGCGTCTCAAAGAAGCTGAGGCTGATTTGCGCAAAGTTGAAATGTTGGTTGAAAAAGAAACGCCAACAGCCAAACCAATCTCCGGCATTGGCGCCGTAATGCCAGCGGCCGTGTTGGCACGCTAAAACTTTTTTGACTGTTCGGATTTAGCGGGCTGCACATCGTGCAGCTTGCTATAATCAATCAGCACTTGGCCATCGGCGGTGCGTTCCAGAATATCAGCGAAGCGGTGCTGCCATTTAATTTGGTTAGCCGCATAAGTGTGCCTAGCGTGCAAGTTCATGCCAGACTGGTTATCCACGCCCGTGAGTGTAAGAATAATCGAGGCTTCGGAATCAATTAGACTGTCAAGCGTGGCCCCGTGCAACGGGCTCTTGGCATCAATCTCGTGAAACAGAGTCCAAGACAACGCGAAAATCGGATTTTCAGCGCGCTGCAACGGTAATTCGATAAATCGGCGGCGCTCAACGCCGAGCGAATTGCGTTCATTGCGTGCCAACCAAAGTCTCGCGGTTGCGCCTGAGATGGCGTTCTGGCGTTCATTAGCAATGCGGATCATCAAGGCTTGCTTGCCATCTTCGGGGCCAATCACGGCATGGCGGGCAAACATAAATCTGGCCGTTGGGCGCGAGAAGCGTGCAAAAATCAATCCCGTATAGACGGCCAGAAAACTAAGGCCGGTAAAAATTTCTGCGGTGGCAACGGCATGGCCCCAATGGGTTTGCGGGTGCATGTCACCATAGCCAACGGTGGCCAAAGTCTCGATGGAGAAATAGATCAACCAGATCAAACCATCATTCGGCGTATTGGCGATTGGCTTATCACCCAAGGCGTAAAGGCCGGCAAAAATCAGATTGAAGCTGAAAAAGATCACAGCTGCCGAGAGAAAGAACAGCGGCCACGGTGCTGTCATGGCGCGGTGGTTCAAGTCATTCCAAAAATTTTGGCGCAAGCCCCGGGTGAGCACGGTGCGGTTGCCAACGTTGATGCGACGCGTTGCGTTAATATGCTTTGCCATATTGCCTATAAAGAATGTTTCAGCAGCCGCTCATAGTAAGGTCTTGCCTCATCTGCAATGCGTTGCAAGTTTGATGGGAGTGATATGGGGGCACTCTGTGATTTTTTAAACCCCGTGGAGGCCCAAGCAGCATTATACCAATGCGGCGCCCACACACCGTCGCAAGATTTCGGCCCCTTGGGCCAAGCGAGCATGGCTTCGTCAAAAGAAATTGTAAGGGCAAGGCAGAGTTTTTCTAAACTAGCTCGCGGGGCTTCAAGATGCACATCAGCATCCACAACCGACGGAGCGTGGCCCAAATTCTGCGCCACCAGATCGAAAATCTCTGCCTGCTCCACAAAGCCGATGGCATGGAGAGACACTTCATCATGCTTTTTAGCATAGGAAGCCAAAACCTTTTCAGGTGAGCGGATCAAAAATGCATTCGTCAGTGAACGGATGAAAGTGCGATCAATGTCCGGCAGCATATGGTGAGTCATATGTTTCTGATAGAAAACCGATTTAGCCGCAGGCCACGAACAAGCTTCAGCCACTTTGCCAAACTCACATTCATTGGCAGCGATGATCTCTGCATACATCGGGTGCTTCAAACCCGTGGCTTTCAAATAGGCCCCATAAAACGGTTCATCCCAACCCACACAATCAGCGCGGTTGGCGAAAGCATACATCATAGCCGTGGAAATGTTACGCGGGCCAGACCACATCGCGATATTGGTGCTGTTCATACCAAACGCCCCGTTGAAATAAAAAACCAAATGGCCGCCGCCGCAATCGCCACCGCTAAACCGCGGCGTAGCAATTTCGCTTGCGCTGAATGCGCCAACCAATCTGCCATATTGCCCGCCGCAAGTGCAATGCCAGCATGGATGGTGGTTGCCACCACAACATAAATCGCCGTGAGTAACGCTAACATCTGGGTTGGATGATCAGGCACATTCAAAAACTGCGGCAAGATCGCCACATAGAAAAGATAGGCCTTGGGGTTCAGCGCGTTTGAGATGAAACCTTGCGTGAAATAAGCGCTGTTGGATTTCACAGTCACGGCCTCGCCGCCACCTGCGTCGATCCAAGCGTCATAAGCCAAATAGAAAAGATACAGTGTGCCCGCAATGCGCAGTGACGTAATCAAGCTGGGATAACTGTCAAACAAAACGGTGAGGCCGAGGCCTGCAACAAATCCCGCCAATGCTAAGCCCAGACAAATGCCGGCAATTGCCGACAAGGCAGCAGCGCGACCGCGTGTTGCACCGAGCACGGCCAGCCATGTCATATTGGGGCCGGGGGTCAATTCAATGACGATGGCGGTGAGAAGAAAGCCCAGCATCAGAGTGCGCGCACCGCTTCCTTTACTGCCAAAGCTTTATAACCTTCTGATAAACTCCGCGTGATTGGCCCAGCACCATTCCAATCGTCCGTAGACAGAGGATTGCGCACCATGCGCCCATCGATCACGCGCACAGGTGTCACGCCCGCAAAAGTGCCCGTCACAAAAGCTTCATCCGCGCCATAGACATCATAGAGCGAGAACTGCTTTTCAAAAGCCGTAATGCCCAAAGATTTCGCCACGCGCAAAAGCGCTGCACGTGTAATGCCCGGAATGCAGTATTGCGCGGTTGAGGTCCATAATTCGCCACGCCGCACGATGAAAAAGTGCGTTGAATTGCAGGTGGCCACAAAGCCCAGCGGATCGAGCATCAGCGCTTCATCCGCCCCGGCATTTGCGGCCTGAATACAAGCTGTTATGCAATTTAGTTTAGAATGTGAATTAAGCTTCTGGTCCTGCACGTCAGGGCTTCCACGCCGCACATTCACCGTGTGCAGACGGAGGCCCCGCTCCCACACATCAGGCTTGGGCATTTTATATTCGGGGATGATCACAATGGTGGCTTTGCCAATGGTCACGCGCGGGTCTTGATAGGGCGTGGATTTCACACCGCGCGTTACCATCAAACGGATATGCGCGCCGTCATGCATTTTGTTGGCATCAATGCAGGCAAAAAGCCGCTGCACCAGTTCAGCAGGCGTTAAGCCCACATCCATGAAAATGGCCTTGGCCCCTTCATAAAGCCGCTCCACATGTTCGCGCAAAAACGGCACGCCCCCATTAACAAGGCGCAGCCCCTCCCACACGCCATCACCGAGTATGAAGCCAGAATCAAAAACCGAAACCACGGCTTTCTCACGTGGGAAAAGCTGGCCATTGACCGAGATGAGGATGGATGCATTACGCGGGTCTCGGGCAATGTCGTGGATATTGGCGGCGGGGGCGAGGGGGGTGTTCATGGGCAGATTATGCAGGGGCACGAGCGAGGAAGGAAGGGGGTTGCAGCTCGCGGTCAAATAGCCGATTTTCTAACGATTATGAATCGGGTATTGAGGGGAGAAATTTGATGATCACACTTAAGGAACCTCTGATCAATTGTTGTTTTGACGTGCGATTGTGTGATGGACGCTGGTTTGCGTTTTGCAAGCGATATTGACGTTGTGTTTTGCGGG
>JAYVOQ010000142.1:0-3513 GCA_043757845.1 Hyphomicrobiales bacterium
CAGCTGTAAATTGAATTGATTTGCTGCACGAATTCTTCGGCGCTGGATTGCTGGTTGCGCGGCAACTCACCCGTTCCAACGTAACCGCACAGACCTTCCCAAAACGTGTCCAAGCCGTGATCAATTTGATATTCTTCCGCCTTCGTGATGAAAACGTGCCCAAGGTATCGCGTTGGTCGGTTGATGATCCGGCGAACGTCTTCCAGTTCCGCCGCGTATGGGTTGCTGCACACGCGAAGGTAAGTCACGATGTCCTTGATTTCGGCACGATCATAGAACCCGTATTTCGAATGCACCTTGTGGGGAATCTGATTTTTCACCAGGATATCCACCAGCGCACGGCTTTGGGAATTCGTCCTGTAAATCAGCGCCACGTCACCAAGTTCGAAACCTTCCACAGAAATCAGTTCATCCACAATTTCCAGAATCTGTTCGGCTTCGGCGTCCGGGCCAAATGCGATCAAAAGCTGTGGCGGTGTTCCTTCAGGATTTTCCGTGAACAAGACCTTTTCGATTTGGTTCTTGTTGTTCTTGATCAGGCGATTGCCGTAATCAACGATCACCTTCGTCGAACGATAATTTTGTTCTAGCTTGATTTGTTCCGGCTGAAACCATTCCATGAAGTCAAGAAGATATTTCACCTTCGCGCCACGGAATCCGTAAAGGCAATTGTGCGTCACAATATCATTGGCTAAGTAAACTTCCGTTCCCTCAACGCGAAGCGAATACACCAGACCATCGTAATTCGATTCTGAAAGACGGATGGTGGACCATTTTCCAATTTTGGTTCCAACGTAATGTGGCACACACATTAGTTCAGGGATCAGGTTACAAGCTTCAGTTTGAAAAATGGTGGTTCTGCCCTGCCGTTTTTGTTCATAATTGGAATAGAACGGGCAATCCAATGAGCGTCCAAAATAGGAAAGACAACGCATAGAACGCTTTTTTTGTGTCTTCTTGCCCAACGACTGAAAAACAAATTTCAAACCTTCGGCGTCATAGTGTTGCTGGTCATGTCGCGGGCTGAACATAACAGTTGTCAGCCCAAATTTTGCCGCAACGATGCTTTCCTGAAGACTAGCGCCGCGCCTGTCACTGTGCACCCCAAGAATCCACGCACAATCAGCACCCTCAATTCGAGCACGTTGGGCAAGATGGTTGCATCCATCAGCGGTGAAAAGCTGGCACCAGCCGACACGAAAATTGTCGCCCTTACGCATTAAATAGGTGACGCAATAATTCGTTGAACGGTTTGCCCAACGAACCACCCAACGATGTTCTGGTGTGCAGCTAGTTTCCTTGCCTTCAACAGAAACATGAATCATTCGTCCGGAATAATGGCGCTTGCCAACACCAAGCAACTTTCGCCCTTGACGATGAACGCCAACAATCGTTGCGCCGTTCTGAAGGAAGGAAGCAACTTCATCACCAGCGCGAAGCTGTTCAATCGGCTTTTCGCCACCAGGCACACGAACCATTGTTCCAGGTGGTTGGCATTGCCAGTCATCGGCAACAAGCGTCACCTGTTTGTGTTTGTCAGCAAACAGCCTAGTCAACATGAACTGGATGTTGTTCAAATCCTGGCCTTCATCCACCAGGATGTGCTCAATTCGATTTTGAAGACGGGCTAAAAATTTTTCGTTCTTAGGCTTCACCAGTTCGTAATACGTCCTGAAAAGCATGTCATCGAAATCGATCATGTCGGCGTCAACGATTTGCTTTTGATACACTTCATAGAACTTGGCGTAATATTGATCAGCGCCACGCATCGCTAGCGCCTGTTCCACCGTAACGCCTTCATTCTTCCACCAGCCTATTTGGTGCAGTGCCGCTTTCGTTTCCTTGCCGTCCATTCCTGCAGACTTGAACCACATCATGGACTTGAAAAATCGCCCGCCACCCATCAACAGCTTCGGCGTCACAAAAACATCAGGTGCAGACTTTTCCAACACTTCCAAAAGAATTCGCCGACACAAACTGTGGAAGGTGCCGATGCGAAGGCTGTCAGCCCTACGGTCCCCAATCATTGGCAAAAGCCTATCCTGCATTTCATCAGCGGCTTTGTTGGTGAAGGTGGTAACGAAAAGCCGCGAAGGCAAAATGCCGTGGTGCTTGATCAGGTGCGCAACCCTGTGCGTCAGAGTTTTTGTTTTTCCTGAATTATGAATCACCATCCCACTTGCAACAAAGTTGTGGTGTGGTGATTCACACTGAATATCGTAAGTCATACGAACATCAGCTTTGGTTACAGATTCAACAGGAACGAAATCTAAGCGACCATGATTGAAGTTTTTATACTGGTCAGATGCATGTAACCTTCGGTGATCAAGATTCGAAACTGAAATTAAATTGCTAGGATCATTATTGGTCGCATCGAAGTCAACGTGATGCACATCAAACTTTTTCGGATCAACAAACTGTAGTTTTCGTGCACGACCAATGTCATGTTTCAAAATATCAACAAATTCTTCTAATAGCAGTCCGTTCAAATCAGCTTCATACGCTAGGCGATATTTTTCAACCCGAACAAGATCACGTTTATCTTTATAACCGTGAGGGTGGTAACGCAAACATCGAACAACAGCGTCATGACGCTTAGCAGAAACACGACTGCCAACGTTTGCTGTTCCTGAGTCACAAGCAACCTCATCACTTGATTTCAAATCACCAAGCTGAACAAAGCCGCGCCCGGTAAAAATCAAATGGTCAAACGTTGCTGTTAATTCATAACCATTTTCCAGCCTTAATAGGTAAGTCTGCTTTTTGCCGCTTCGCACAATATTCTTGATTTGATGCAAGCGAACACGTTCACCAGTGAAAGACCTGACAAACGTGGGGATTGACAAGTCCCACGCATGGTGAAGCTGGTGGAACCCTCGAAATGCCTTCCTAATGGTGCACCGAAATCCCTTATTAGCACGGCTGAAAGGAATAACGGTGTCACCAGAAATGCATCCGGCACCAGCGATGACCAACAGCGGCTTTCCGTGATGAACAACAGCTTGCGCTTGCGATTTATTCAGACCGTTCATCGTTACCTTTTCTTACGAAGACCAACCGCCGCTTTTTTCTGAACCTTCTTTTTCGCTGGTTTCTCTTCTTCTTCGTCGTCTAAGGCTTCCTCATCCAAATCTTCGTCTTCGGATTCTTCTTCGTCTTCTTCAGCTTCGTCTTCGTCAACCATCTTGCGCTTTGGCTTGACGGCAACCTTCATGTTTTTCTTGACAGGCTTCCTGTCGTCTTCGTCATCGTCGTCTTCGGAATCAACTTCGTCCGATTCTTCTTCTTCGTCATCGTCGGCTGGTTTGCGCTTCGCTGCAGGCTTAGCTTTTTTCTTAGCTGGTTTTTCGTCTTCGAAATCGGATTCATCGTCATCGTCTTCAGCGTCAACTTCTTCTTCACCAGCTTCGTCATCATCATCGTCATCTGACGCTTTCCGCTTAGCTGCAGGCTTACGTGCTGGTTTTTCGTCATCGTCATCTTCGGATTCTTCTTCGGAACCCTCGCCTTCGC
>JAYVOQ010000143.1:0-42671 GCA_043757845.1 Hyphomicrobiales bacterium
AATTCGAAAATGTCATCTGCCGCATCGGAAAATCCTCCGACACAGAAGAATCACATCAATGCAAATTCAGCAAGACATTAAATCAGAGGTTCCTTAAAATTACGCGCGGCGTGATCTCAAACTTCCATTCATCAGCGGACGTGCAGCGCGGGTTTTGTAAAGATTGCGGCACACCTCTGACCTACGACCCGATGACACGCAATAGTATTTCTTTCGCAATTCCCACACTTGATAATTATTCTGAAGTCATCCCGGAAATTCAATATGGCATTGAAGCGCAGCAATCATGGGTTTGTGATTTGCATAAAATCCCTGCCTATGTTTCCGGAGAGAAAGGCGATAGCGATGATTTTGCCAAGTTGCTGCCGGGAATTGCGGCCAGCAATCGGCAGCATCCGGATTTTGATACTGAACAATGGCCACCTGAGGAGGCATAGAAATGTCTAAAACTGAAGCGCACTGGAACGGCAAAGTCATCGCCGCTTCCGACCATTGCATCAATGTTGAGGGAAATGACTATTTCCTACCACAAGATTTGGTGCAAGAGTTTTTCAAATCATCGATCAGCACAAGCGTGTGTTCTTGGAAGGGTGATTGTAATTATTTCGATGTAGTGGTGGACGGCAAAACCAACGCCAATGCGTCATGGGTCTATCATGCGCCGAAAGCTGCGGCGGCATCCATCAAAGGCTATGTGGCGTTTTGGAAAGGCGTTGACGTGAAAGGCGGCGAACACGCCACGGAAATGGTTTAGAAATGCGTTGTTAAAGCCGTCAACCACGCCGGAGAAAGATCCACCAAAGCGGCTTCCAATTGTTTGTCTTGGCCAGATAGGATCAACACACCCGTTAAAATAAATAGCGCACCAAGGGCAGATTTTACAATCACGCCAGAGGACAATAGGCGTCCACGCCAACGCATCAGAACTTCACGCGATAACAAACCTAAAATGACCAGTGGTGCGGCCACGCCTAAGCCAAAGCTGGCCATGGTCACGGCCACTTGGCCCAGGTTTTGGCCTTGCGCGGCAAGCAGTGAAGCCGCACCCAAGGTTGGCCCCACACAAGGGCTCCACACCGCGCCCAACAGCAAACCGATGCCGAATTGGCCACCTGCTGCCCCGCCACCAAAACGCTGATCCATCCAGTTGCCGATGGGGCCGGAAGCCGAAGCGAATTGCCGCTGCAAATAGGGAACGGCCAGCAACAAACCAATCGCCAGCAACATGACAGCTGAAAGCGAACGGAAGAATTTTCCATCAAGCCCAATGGAAAATCCAATCAGGCTGATGAACATGCCGATGGCCACGAACGATAAAACCAAACCCGCCGCCAGCAGCCACGGGCCAGATCGACCTTTGGCTGCCGCTGAACCTAAAACGACTGGGATCAAAGGCAGCACGCAAGGCGACAGGATAGAAAGGCTTCCCGCCACAAATGCAAAAAATAATGTGGCAAACATCGGGGGTTAGATCGCGCTGGCCACCAATTTGGCAATGGAGTCAGCGTTGGTATCACCCACTGAGCGTGCGGTTTCTTTGGCGCCCTTGAACATGATAAGGGTGCTTTGGCTTTGCACCTTCAACGCTTTCAACACATCCTGCTGTGTATCAAAATTCACGCGCAACATCACCACGTCTTTGTTCTCAGGCTTGGCCAACAGACTGCCCAAAATGGGGCCCTGAGCTTTGCAAGTCGGGCACCAAGAGGCCCAGACGTCAACTAAAACGCTCTTGCCATCCTTCTGGGCTTGGGCAAAGGCCTCGGTGGTGAAATTCGCAAACTTGGGTTCGGCGGCGTGAATAGCGCTAAATGAGCCAAATGCCAAAAACGTAGTAATGGTTAAGACAGAGCGACGGTTGAGCATGAGCATTCTCCTCAGATGATCGCAACTATTAGCGGAACTCTAGGGTTGACACGCTCACAAGTTGGTTATTGCTGATCACAATTCTGAGGGCTGGCCCATTACCTCATGAGCCAAAAAACTATTTCATTCCATTTATCCCGATTTTCCACCATATTTCAATTAATTCACTGAATCGGAGTGCCTCGGCCATGAAAGCTTTGCCTTTTTTCTTCGCGGGTCTGATATTGAGTTTGCCGAACCTTGCACAGGCTGCTGAGACGGTGAATTTCACACTCAAAGTCGCGCAGCCCTCGCTGAGCGATAAGAGCCAACCTGATGAGTTTTTGGTCGGCGTTTCCGACAAGCAAGTTGAAACCAACTTCAAGATCGATTGCAAAAGCGCTCAAGGCGGCATTATTTCAAGGCAAGACCAATCCTGTTCTGTGACTGGCACTGGAGCACTGATCAATCCAACCAATGGCCAAAAATTGCAGCGCACCCAATACGCAGGTGGCTGGATTGAAAAACCAAATGGCTTTGCCGATGCCGCTTTGATGACCACCAATTATTTGGCACTTGGCAAGGTTGCCGCATCAAACGGCGGGTTCGGCGGCAGCTTGATGTTAAAGCCAGAAAAGATCAGCACGGGTGCGAGTTTACTAAAAGATTCGATCTTGAACAGTTTTGCGGCATCTAAATCTGGCATGATCGATCAGCGTGTTGACACTGTGCAGTTCGTCAACTTTACCACGCCATCAGCTGGGCTTCCCTCAGACAAGGGATGCACCTGGAATGGCGATGTGGTCTACGCCTATCAAACTCAATCTTGGTTTATGAGCATTAATGCAAAATGCGATGGCAAAATTTTTGTCCTCAAAGGAAACATGCCATTCACTGCCACACCAAATGTGAGCAGCCAACATCAATATGATTTGACCCTAACACTTCCAGCCGCTGACGCAGCGACAGATGCTGGGGTTTTTGCCAAACCAACGGGCGACACAGATTTATTTGCTGCGGCTGATGGTATTACTGGTCAGATCATTATGAAGGAAAGTAATTTCGTTGATACGATGGTGGACGGCAAGGCCGACAAAGTGGCCAGCGTGATCAACGGCACTGGCACATTTAGCGGCCAGAATGTGCCGCTTGAAACGGTTCGGTCGTTCGCCGAAATTGTTGCTATCTTGTCACGCACTTTCTTCGGTGCATGAATTAGGTTGAGATTAGGAACCTGAGAAAATGGGACTAACGACAACATTGCTCATCGGTTTTTTCATTGGCATCTTGGCGCGCATTTGGACGCACGGCAAAAATAACCCGCGTGGATTTATCGTCACCGCCTTGCTCGGCGTAGTCGGCTCTTTCGCCGCAACCTTTCTAGGGCAGTTTTTTGGTTTTTATCAACCCGGCGAAAGTGCCGGATTTTTCGGTTCAATCATTGGTGCGGTGTTTTTGCTTTATGTGTGGAATGCTTGGGCCAAACACCGCGAAACACCTGTGGTTCCGCCAGCCAAATAAACCCAGCCGGGCTCACGGCTAACGTATGAGAACTCAAAATTGTCACATGTCGTTTTCCTGCTAGAAGTCGCATTTCAACCTTGGCATAAGGGCCTATGGCGAATCTGGTGATTACTTATTGGCGCGACATTCCTTCGGCGGTTTCTGTGAAGATTGGCCGCAAGGAAGAAAAGCGCATGCTTGATAATCGTTTTATGGAAGCCATCGACATGGCGGCGATGCGTTCGGGCTCTACTGACGCAGATGCTTATCTGGCTGATTGGCGGCGCAGCGAGCCGGTTGTGGTGTCGGATGACATGGCAGCGGAAGCTGATAAGGCCAAGGCCGAATTGGAATCACGCTTTACCCACGAACGCATCATAGAACTCATCGCCAACGGAGGACGCAATCCGTGAGCCGTGAAGCAGACCTCTGGACCGGCGGCTGTCAATGTGGCGCAGTTCGCTATGCTTTCTCCGTAAAACCTGATAATCCTTGCATCTGCCATTGCCGCATGTGCCAAAAACAATTTGGCAATTTCTTTGGCGCTTTTGCAGGTTCGCATCGCGTCAATTTTCAGCTGACTCGCGGCACACTCGCCCATTTCCAAAGTTCAAATGATGCCAAGCGCGGCTTTTGCAAAGATTGCGGCACCCCGCTTACCTATGAGGCGCTGTCAAAAACTCGTGTAGATGTAGCAATCGGTTCGCTTGATCGCCATTCAGAAATGAAGCCGCAATTTCAGTATGGCGGGGAAGCTATGGAGCCGTGGCTAGCTGAAGTGGTCGCACTGCCTTGCACCTTAACAGGAGAGGGTGACAATGGTGTCGGCGATACACCGCAACGCTATGTCGAAATCGCCCAAACAAACCGTCAACACCCTGACCACGACACTGATCACTGGCCAAACCAAGGAATGCCATGACCCACACCATCGTATCTTCTGCCACACGCACGCATATCATAGGCTTCGACAAACCCTTCACGGTGATCGGCGAGCGCATCAACCCTACGGGCCGCAAGAAGCTGGCTGCTGAAATGCAGGCCGGAAATTTTGAAGGCGTGATCAGAGACGTGTTGGCACAAGTGGCTGCGGGTGCGCATATTTTGGATGTGAATGCGGGCGTTACAGCGGTTAATCCGAATGAAACAGAACCGCCTTTGCTGAAGCAGACTTTAGAGATCGTACAATCCATGTGCGATCTGCCGCTATGCATCGATAGTTCTGTCACGGCTGCATTAAAGGTGGGTTTGGAAACGGCAGTGGGCCGGCCGCTGGTCAATTCCGTGACAGGCGAAGAAGAAAAGCTTGAGGCCATTTTGCCACTGGTTGCGAAATATAATGTTCCCGTGGTAGCCATCTCTAATGATGAGACGGGCATCAGTGAAGATCCTGATGTGCGGTTTGCAGTGGCCAAAAAAATTGTCGAACGCGCCGCTGACTATGGCATTAAACCGCAAGACATTGTGGTTGATCCTCTGGTCATGCCCATCGGTGCCATGGGCACGGCGGGCCAACAAGTGTTTCGCTTGGTCAGGCGTTTGCGTGAAGAGCTTAAGGTGAACACCACGTGCGGCGCTTCCAATGTTTCATTTGGCATGCCCAACCGCCGCGCCCTCACGGGTTATTTCCTCGCCATGGCCGCTTCGCATGGCATGACTTCGGCCATCATGAACCCGCTGCATGATGAAGATATGCACGCCATCTTCGGTGCCAATGTGCTGAACGGCACAGACGCGCATTGCAAATTCTGGACGAACAAGTTCCGTGAGATGACATCAGGCCCGTCAGCTGCGGCACAGGCCGCAGGCCTGCAATCATCAAACGAAGACATTGAAGCAAGGCGTGCCGCAAGAGAGGCCAGACGGCGGAGGTAAAAGCCGTGAACCTTCTGCTTCGACTTGAAGGTTTGTGTTACGCCATTGCGGCCCTGCTGGTTTATTGGCAGCAAGGTTTTTCATGGTGGTTGTTTGCGCTGCTCATTCTGGTGCCTGATGTTTCGATGTTGGGCTATCTCGCTGGCCCCCGAGTCGGTGCAATGGGTTACAATGTCGTTCACGCTACACCGCTGGCTTGGGCGCTATTAACATTCGCATATTTCACTAACAATACACTTGCACTCTCCATCGCCCTCATCTGGTTTGCTCATATCGGGATTGATCGCGCGCTGGGTTATGGGTTGAAATATGCGACTGGATTCAAGGACACGCATCTTGTAAGCCTTAACAAAGCCCGTTGATCACACACTGCTTTGTGATCAGCCTCACCGCCTCGTGACTTCGAGTTGATCGGTCGACTGCTGTAACACCACTCATGCACCCCAAGGAGGCCCGCATGCGTTTCACCGCCACCGCACTCATTCTTCTCGCGTCAACTCTCGCTTTCACACCAGCCCAAGCTGGCGGCCCTGCGAAAGGTGTTGTCGAACTTTTCACCAGCCAAGGCTGTTCCTCGTGCCCGCCTGCTGATGCTGCACTGAGCAATATCATTGACCGTGGCGGCATGATCGCACTCGCCTGGCATGTGGATTATTGGGATTATCTGGGTTGGAAAGATACTTTCTCAACGCCTGCCGCAACGGCGCGTCAAGCAACCTATGCGCAACATATTGGCGGCGGTTCCTATACACCAGAGTTTGTGGTCAATGGGTCGCAGGGTTCCTCCAGCAACATCGGCTCAGGTGGCGGATTGTCTGTGCCCGTGCATGTGGATGGCGGCCAAGTGAAAGTGGCCGCAGGCGAAGGCGAGGCTAGTGTGTATCTGGTCAATTTTACTGGTTCCGCAACAGTGCCCATTCAGCGCGGGGAAAATGCCGGTAAGAGTATTACTTATCGCCATGTCGTCACAGGCTTGCGCAAACTGGCATCATGGAACGGCTCAGCACTGAACCTTGATGTGGGTGCTGGCGGCAACTGTGCGGTGATTGTGCAACGACCCGGACAAGGCGAGATTATTGGTGCGGCGATGTGTTGAGTTCTAAATGAAAGAACCTGCTGAACTCTGATTTTTCATAAGTCCCGAACTTGTCGCCTTCAATGAACCCATGTTTGCAATAAAGTGCCAGTGCCGCATCAAATGGTGCGCCTGATCCGGTTTCAAGTGAAAGGCGTTTATAAAAGCGCAATTTGGCTTGCTCCACAATGTGTATCAGCATCAACTGGCCATATCCCCTGCCCGATTGGCCTTCGGCCACACGCATGGATTTAATTTCGCCCACCCTGCCTGGCAGTTTTTTAAGTGCGCCCATCGCCACCAAATTCTCGTCCGCCCAGCCGGCATAGAGGCTAATCTCAGGCTTTTGCAGCCCATTTAAATCCAGTGCGAAAACATGGCCGGGTGGAGAGGCTGCGTGCATGCCGCGCAAATGATATTCAAGAAGGGCGCAGACGCGAGGGTCGTCAAAATTTGCGAGTTTGATTTGCATAGGCACAGCATGTCGCAATTTGGCCTTTTCGACAAGTTGGCCTGCGCTATAACAGGCCTATGACCGACCAGAATCCCCTTATCGTTTTCACCCCATCCGGCAAGCGCGGGCGCTTTGCCTTGGGCACGCCCGTGCTCACAGCGGCGCGCAGCTTGGGCGTGGATATTGATAGTGTGTGCGGTGGTCGCGCCATTTGTGGGCGCTGCCAGATTAATGTGGGCGAAGGCGAATTTGCCAAGCATGGCATCACGTCATCGGCCACACATGTGAACGGCATAACGCAAGTAGAAGAGCGCTATGACCGTATCAAGGGCCTGCCGCAGGGCCGACGCCTTTCCTGCCAAACCAAAATTGAGGGCGATCTGGTGGTCGATGTGCCGCCGGAGTCACAAGTGCATAAACAAGTGGTGCGTAAGGAAGCAGACACGCGCATCATCGCCCTCGATCCTGCCACCACGCTCTATTACATTGAGGTGGAAGAGCCTGATATGCACAAGCCCTCCTCGGATTTGGAGCGGGTTTTCAACGCGCTAAAAGAGCAATGGAGCATTGACAATATCTCCGTTGATTTAGGTGTGCTCACATCGTTGCAAAAAACTCTGCGCAAAGGGGAATGGAAAATCACCTGCGCGGTTTATTCGAGAGCGCCGGGTGGCGGCAATCGCTTGGCCGCTATCTGGCCGGGCTTCCATGAAAATCTTTACGGGTTGGCGATTGACGTGGGCTCCACCACCGTGGCCGCACATCTCACCAATCTTTCCACTGGTCAAATCGCAGCTTCCGCTGGCATCATGAATCCGCAAATCCGTTTCGGCGAAGATTTGATGAGCCGCGTATCTTACGTGATGATGAACCCCGGCGGCGAAAAGGAAATGACTGATGCCATCCGCGCCGCCTTGCAGCAACTTGCGGAAGATGTCGCCAAGCAGGCCGAGATTGAACTCACTGACATTTTGGAAGTGGTGCTGGTGGGCAATCCCGTCATGCATCATCTGTTCCTAGGTATCGACCCTACGGAACTCGGCGGCGCACCCTTTGCACTGGCTGATGGATTGGCACTCACTTTCCCCGCTCGCGAAATGGGCTGGAAGTTGAACCATGGCGCTTGGGCCTATGTGCTGCCCTGCATTGCGGGCCATGTGGGCGCTGATGCGGCAGGCATGGCCCTTTCGGAAGCGCCGCATGAGAGTGATGAAATCATGCTGTGCGTGGATGTGGGCACCAATGCTGAAATCATTTTGGGTTCAAAGAAACGCCTGCTTGCTTGCTCGTCACCCACAGGGCCAGCCTTTGAAGGTGCGCAAATTTCTTGCGGGCAACGCGCAGCCCCCGGCGCCATTGAGCGCATCCGCATCAACCCCGAAACTTTGGAGCCGCGTTACCGCGTGATCGGCTGCAATAAGTGGAGCGATGAGCCAGGATTTGAAGAAGCCACCGCCGCCACGGGTGTCACAGGCATTTGCGGCAGCGGCATTATTGAGGCGGTGGCCGAAATGTATCTGGCGGGCATCATCAGTCAAGACGGCTTGATGGACGGCAGCTTTGCGGCACGTTCTCCACGCATTGAATCATACAAGCGCACCTTCAATTACATTATTCGTCAGCCTACGGATGGTTCTAACCAACCGCTCATTCGCATCACGCAGAATGATGTGCGTGCCATTCAAATGGCCAAGGCGGCGCTCTATGCGGGCGTAAGGCTGTTGATGGATAAGCTGGGCGTGAATGAGCCCCGCAAGATCAGATTGGCGGGAGCGTTTGGGTCTCACATCGACATGAAATACGCGATGATCTTGGGGCTGATCCCTGATTGCGATTTATCGCGGGTGCAAAGTGCGGGCAATGCCGCAGGCACAGGTGCGCGCATTGCGCTGCTTAACAAGGGTGCTCGCGATGAGATTGAACACGTCGTGCGCCGCATCGAAAAAATCGAAACCGCAGTGGAGCCGCTGTTCCAACAGCATTTCGTAGAAGCCATGGCCATCCCGCATAAGACGGCGGAATTCGTGAATTTGAAACGCGTGCAAAAACTGCCGCCAACAAAGACGATTGAAACACTTGGTGATGACGGTGGGGCGCGGCGCGTCAGAAGGAGAAGCTAATGGCTCAACATCCAGCATTTGTAAAAGGCCGCACGGCGGTGATTACTGGTGCCGCTTCCGGCATAGGGCTTGCCGCGGCAAAGGCCATGGCGGGTTTCGGCATGGCGATAGTGATGATCGATCTTGCCGGAGAGCGGTTGGACGCTGCCGCCAAGGCGCTCAGCGCCACGGGTGCACGCCTGTTGGCGATCGGCGCTGATGTTTCAGATGAAGCCGCGCTGAAATCTGCCGCCGCACAAGTGGCGAAGGACATGCCACCGGTCACTTTCTTGATGAACAATGCCGGGCTTGGCCCTGCCTCATCAACGCTGGAAACTTCGCCCGCGTGGACGAAGATCTTAGGTGTGAACTTGTGGGGCGTGATCCACGGCACGCAAGCTTTCGCGCCCGCAATGTTGGCCCATGGTGAGATAGGCCTCATCGTCAACACGGGTTCGAAGCAAGGCATCACCACGCCGCCGGGCAACCCGGCCTATAATGTCTCCAAGGCGGGCGTGAAGGCTTTCACTGAAGCTCTGGCGCATGAGTTGCGCAATGCGCCGAACAGCAAAGTCAGCGCGCATCTGTTAATCCCCGGCTGGGTGTTTACAGGGTTGACCGCTGCCTCAGGTGCAGCAAAACCAGCAGGCGCATGGACGGCAGAACAGACCATCGATTTCATGCTGCAATCATTGGCGCGCGGCGATTTCTACATCCTCTGCCCAGACAATGACGTGACGCGCGCGCTAGACGAAAAACGCATAGCCTGGGCGGCGGGAGACATCATCGAAAACCGGCCTGCCCTTTCACGGTGGCATCCGGATTTTGGTGGGGTTTTCAAGGCGTGGGCGGAGGAGAAATAGTGGGAGGCGTAGGAGATTGCGCGATTGGGGGCGTGAACCAGGCCACAGATCGATAGAGAATTTATTTGTCAGTATGCGGACTAATACGCAATAGATTGCACCGTCGTCGATTTCGCAACAAGTCATAAGGCGGGGTGACTGCTATCATTTCTAAAACTTAGTTTTCGGCAACGATTCAAAACCAGCTAATTTGCGCATTTCCGCAACTGAATTATAGATTTCTGAGAGCTTTAGCGGGCCAATGTAAATTTCGTTGTTTGAAATCACCATTGCAGTTTCATCTAGCGCAAATTGATCGCCATCATGAAAATGTAAAGACGGCCTTTTTACAGGCGTCTTCTTCGGTACCTGAATTTCGAACCCGTGCTCATTGACATCACGAACAAAAACAACGGTCTTCATTTTATTCAAAAATTGCTTTCTGAGACCTCTGTTTAATTTAAGCTGACCCTTCCCTTTCTCAATAATTCGCTCGGCACGGCGCGCATTGAAAATAAATTCTTTTGCCAGTGCCATAATGATCACCGAATGAGCTCTGGCTCCTTGAAATGGGCTTGCACTCACATTGTCAACTCGCAATCGACCAGCGATTAGATTTGCGGCCATCTCGTATTGCTCACAAGCGATTTCCAACATCAATGCGAGATTTGACTTTGTATCAGCGTGGTCTGGTGTAAGATCTTGGTTCATTCTGGCATTCTAGCGATTTTTCTATACTTAAACAATTTTGAACCTGAAAATGGGACAACGGCGGCAACCCATTCGATGTCCTCGATGCCCAAGTGCTTTGCTGCGCGCAAAGCCTCAAAGGGTGAGGTCGATTGGCTTTTGTCATCATTCCCCCACTTCAACAATCTTCTCGCCAGAAGCCAGCGCATCGCAAATATCCTTGAAGACTATTTCCATCTGCTCCAACAAAACCTTGCGCGGGCGATTGCCAGACCTGAGCCAGACCACGCCAACGGACGAATCAACTTTTGCAAGCAACACAAAATCCTGATCCTTGGTGAGGATGATGGCATTCGTTTTGGTCGCATGAAACCATATCGTAGCATCACTCGCGCCGCCGAGGCCTATATCCAAAACGTGTTCAGCTTCGTGTCCCTGCGCCACAATCCAGCGTGCAAGTGCCGTGGGCAGTTGCTCATCGACCAGAAAGCGCATTCATTCTGCTGCCATAATCACGCGATGCGAAGTGGCCGCAGAACCATATTCAAGCGCTGCTGTGATGTCTTCATCTTTCAGCTGCTGGTGATCCGCAAGAATTGCGCTCCGCGTTTCTCCAGCGGCAAGCAAATCAAGCACGTCGCTCACGCGGATGCGGGTTCCGCTGATCACTGGCCTTCCGCCGCAGATGGTTTGGTCACTGGTGATGCGTGGGGCAAGATTGGACATGCGCGGCAACATACCACAAACGCCAGCCGCGAGGCAAACTCTCACAACACCCCAACGTCGTCTTCGTGATGGGTTCAAGACTGTTGTTGGGGATCAGTGCCGCTTTGCAACTGTGGAGTATGGCGCGATATAGGCCCGTCAGCGTTCGCTGTTAAGGATTATTTTCTCTATTCAGGAATTATTATTCCGTCTCGCCGCCACCGTCTTTCCAGTCTTGGAATTTGCCGAGGTTCAGCACTTTGGTATAACCCATTTCCTTCAACGTTTGGCCAGACAAAGCTGCACGGCCGCCAGATGCACAATAGGTGATCAAAGTTTTCTCCGGCGTGATCTCCTTCACATAACCGGGCGAGGCCGGATCAACTTTGCCTTCCAGCAATCCGCGCTGCACATGCAATGCGCCCTTAATTTTGCCGTTGGCCACTTCGGTGCCGTCGCGCACGTCCAGGAAAACCACATTGGGATCACCCAGTAATTTCTTGGCGTCTTCCACCGAGATTGTGGGCACGTTGGCCTTGGCGGCGGCCAGCATGTCTGCAAAAGTTTTTGGCATAATAGAGTTCCTTGTGAATGATGTGGATTATCATAGCCAAGCCATAGCACAAGCCAAGGATTTAATTTTTGCGGCCTGCCAAAAGCGCCAGCGTGCCCGCAACAGCAATCAGGCCCATGCCCATTAAGGTTGTGGTGCGCGGCACTTCACCAAAAAACAGAAAGCCAAAAGTGCTGGCCCAAATCATGCCGACATATTCGAACGGTGTGACCACGCTGGCCTTGCCCACGCGGTAAGCATTGGTGAGCAGCGTGGAACCCACCGCTGCAATCACGCCGCAGCCCGTCATCAACAAGGCATCGTGCCCTGTAGGCCATGCCCAGCTACGAAACAGAAAATCCAAACTCGGATGGCCCGGCGGCTTAAAACCTACGAGTGATATGAGAGCAGCGACTGCGGAGGCAAGGATCAAGTAAACCGTGTTCTGATAAAACGACATCACGCTAGCCGAAGTGCCTGCACCATATTTTCGCGCCAGAACTTGCGCCAAAGCGTAAGCCGCACCCGCTATCAGCGAGAGAAGGGCTGCGGGGTTAAACAGATCGGTGCCGGGTTGAAGGATGATGAACACACCCACTAACCCCAAGCTGACGGCGGCCCAAGATTTCCAATTCACCCGCTCATGCAAAATCGGCACAGCCAGCAATGTGACAAACAGTGGTGCTGTGAAATAGAGCGCCACGGCTTGCGCCAATGGCAGCGCCGGAAAGGCCATGAAATAACTGGTGTAAGAAACAAGCAAAATTGCGCCACGCATCGTGAGCCTTGGCCATTGCTTGTCTGCGATTTGGGCGAGGCCGCCGTTGAAATATGTCATCACCGCAAGTATGGGGATTGATACCGCCGCGCGCAATACGATCGCCAAGGTAACGGCATTGCCGCCGCTGATGGCCTTGATGGCGGAATCTTGCAGTGAAAAAATCAACGAGCCTGCACAGAGGCAGGCAATGCCGATGAGATTATTACGCGTGGATGTGGAGAGCGCCGAGGACACAGAAAGTAACATAGCGGATTCGTAAGGCCGATATGGAGCCAGCAGACGACATATTAAGCAGCTACTTGGCCATCACAGACGCACGTGCACCTTTTTGATAAGCCCGCAGGCACAGATATTCCATCACCAATGCCGCAGCGGCCAGCGAGGTGATTTCTGCGTGGTCATAAGGTGGCGACACTTCCACCACATCCATACCCACAAAATTAACGGCCACGAGTTTGCGGATGATGGACGCGGCTTGATGGTAAGTCAGCCCGCCGGGGATGGGTGTGCCTGTGCCCGGCGCGACCGATGGGTCGAGGCAGTCAATATCAAAAGTAAGGTAAGCCTTCTGCTTGCCCACTTTGTCGGTGATGATCTTGGCCAGTTGATCGGCGGTGGAATTGTGCACTTCATCGGCATAGATAATGCGGAAGCCCATGGTGGTTTCGCCCACGAAGGTGGTGCGGATACCAATTTGCACTGAGCGCTCAGGGTCTATCAAGCCCTCTTTCACCGCGTGGCCAAACATGGTGCCGTGATCAATGCGGCCACCTGAATCAATTTCCACATCGCGGTGCGCATCGAAATGCACCAATGCCAAAGGCCCGTGCCTTTCGGCATGAGCCTTGAGCAGAGGGTAAGAGATGTAATGGTCGCCACCCAAGGTGACGAGTTCCACGCCTTTGTTGATGATTTCTACGGCGTGATTTTCCAGCGTTTGTGGGAATGCTTCTTTGCGGCCCCAATCAAAAAAGCAGTCGCCATAGTCAACTGCGGCTAGCGTATCAAAGGGATCAAAATTCCATGGCCACACGGGGCCCCAAGCATTTTCTGCCGATGCCCTGCGAATTCCTTCAGGTCCCATGCGTGTGCCGGAGCGATGCGATACGGCTTGATCGAAAGGCACGCCTGTGATGGCCACATCAACGCCCGTGAGATCACGCGTGTATTTGCGGCGCATGAATGAAAGGGCACCAGCATAAGTAGCTTCGAAGCGCGTGCCTTTTAAGTTTTCGCGGCGGAAAGCATCATCGCCGGGAATGTAACCCAGCTTATCCATTTCAAGTGCCATTATTCTGTCAACACCAAAGCATCATGCGGATTGAAGGACACGAAAATCTTCTGCCCACGTTCCACCCCTGCCCCGCCAGTGCGTGAATCATTCTGCACATTCACTTCCAACATCTGTCCGCCCACATCGGCCACTACATGGCTGGTGTCACCGTAATAGGCCACATCTTTGATGATGGCGGATTTTGATACAAGTGCGGCACCCTTGGGCTGTTGCACAGTGAGCTTTAGCTTTTCGGGGCGAATGGCAATGGTGACAGATTTTCCGCAGGTTTTTTCGGTATCGATATCAAATTTGCCAAGGGCTTTGGTGTCGCAAGAAATTGTCTTGCCCTTCTGTTTCAAAATTGAAGCATCAAACAGATTCACTTTGCCAATAAAGTCTGCGACGAATTTGGTTTTGGGCTGCTCATAGAGTTCTTGCGGTGTAGCGATTTGCGCAACTCCGCCTTTGTTCATCACCGCGATGCGGCTGGCCATGGACAAAGCTTCGTCTTGATCATGGGTGACGATGATGAAGGTGATGCCAACGGTTTCTTGCAGCCTCGTCAATTCCAAACGCATGTCATCGCGAAGCTTGGCATCAAGTGCGGACAGTGGCTCATCGAGCAGCAGAACTTTTGGGCGTTTCACGAGGGCGCGCGCCAAGGCCACGCGTTGGCGTTGGCCGCCCGACATTTGATCAGGCTTACGGGCAGCAAGATGAGACAGCTTCACCATCTCCAAGGCTTCGGCCACGCGTCGTTTAATTTCATCAGCGGCAACGCCCGTGACTTTCAGGCCATAACCCACGTTCTGTTCCACTGTCATGTGTGGGAACACGGCATAAGATTGGAACACCATGTTAGTCGGGCGTAAGTTCGGCGGCGTGAAAGCCATGTCCTCGCCGCCGATAAATATCTGCCCGCCTGTTGGCGTTTCCAGTCCGGAGATCATTCGAAGTAAAGTGGTTTTGCCGCAGCCAGATGGTCCGAGCAGTGCAAAGAATTCATTTTGCTCGATGTCGATTGAAACGTTGTCCACGGCCTTGACGCCGCCAGCAAATTCCTTGGTGACATTACGAATAGAGATGATCGGTTCGCTCATGGTTTTTCAATGACCGGCTTTGCCAGTCCCCTGCATTTTCATGGCCAGCAAAGTTGCGGCCAAAGTGATAACGATTAAAATGGTAGATGCGGCGTTGATTTGCATATCCACGCCGCGCTTCACCATGCCATAAATTTTTACGGGGAAGGTGACAGAGCCGGGGCCGGATGAAAACAGCGTGATGACAAAATCATCCAGCGATAAGGTGAAAGCCAGTAAGCCCCCGGCAATAAGAGCAGGCATCATGAATGGCACCAACACGTTCATAAACGTTTGCAATTCGGATGCGCCCAAATCCTTCGAGGCTTCTTCTAGTTGCCTGTTGAAACCAACCAACCGCGAACGCACAACCACGGCAACGAACGGAAATGAGAATGCGATGTGAGCAAAGATAATGTTGATCAAGTTAAACGGCCATATCCAATCACGCACCGCAGCCATCATGCCTGTGTAAGAGAAAAACATAGACAGCGAAATGCCCATGCAAATTTCCGGCACCACAATAGGCAGCGCCACAAAGCCTTCATAGAGGTTCTTGAATGGAAAGCGAAAGCGCCACAACGTCAGCGCTGTCATGGCACCGAAGATCGTCGAAAAGACTGTGGAGATCACAGCAATGGTGAGTGAATTGCTGAGCGCGTAAAAAATCTGCTCATTGTGCCAAGCCTTCACATAATTCATCAGCGTGAAGCCATGCCACACACCGCTTTTGTCAACGTTGAAGGAAAAAGCGATCAAAGATGCAATGGGTGCGTAAAGGAACAATAATACTGCGGCAAAGAGCGCTACGATCCAAGGCCTGCGTGCATAATCAAGAGGGCCTTGCCCCGGTTTTAATGCCGCACTCATGCGTCAACTCCGCGTGAACGGCGGGCAAACAGCGCCCGCACAATCAAAGCAATAAAAGTGGCATACATCAGAATGAAAGAAAGTGCCGCGCCAAAAGGCCAGTTATTCGCCTCAAGGAATTGGTTCTGAATAGCATTGCCAATGTTCCAATTATTTGGCCCGCCTAAAATATCGGACGTAAGGAACGTGCCCAAGCAGGGAATGAAAACCAGAACAATGCCAGTGATTATCCCCGGCAGGGTCAACGGCCAAGTCACCCGCCAGAACGTGCTGGCTTGTGACGCGCCCAAGTCAAGGCTAGCTTCCAAGAAACTGCGATCAAGTTTTTCAATCGTGGAATAAAGTGGCAACACCATAAAAGGCAGATAAACATAAACCAAACCCATCACCACAGCCCAAGTGTTGTTCAACATCTCAAATGGCCCAAGCCCAATGAGGCCAAAGGTTTGATTGACAACACCGGTGGAGCGGAAAATTGAATACAGCGCATAAGTGCGGATCAATAGGTTGATCCAAAATGGCATGATCAAAAGTAAAAGCAAAAGGGGGCGCCAGCGTTCTGGCGCAAAACACACGGCCATAGCCAAGGGATAGGCCAAGGCCAAACAGATGACAGTGGCTATCGAACTTGTCCAAATGGCGCGCCAGAGCAGAACCAAATAACTTTGACCACCGGCCGCCACATAATTGCTGAAAGTGCTGAAGTAATTATAGGCGGTGGTAGAGGTTTCACCATCCACTAAGGCCTTGGACGAAAAACTTAGGACAAAAAGAAAAGCCATAGGAATGATGAAGAACACCAGCATCCACGCGGTGCCGGGGCTGGCGAGGGTTAAAAATACGCGCCGGAAATCTTTCCAATCATCCAAGATATAACGTGTCCCGTTGCATGGGCGTTCCCACCCCGGATCACCTTAGCGCATCGTTTTGATAAGACAAGGGCGGCCCGAAAGCCGCCCCGGCATTTGTTTAATGTACCACCTAAATCAAGCAGCCTGAATTGCTGTCCAGATTTCTTCGCGTGCAGCCGTTGCGTCTTCACCCAAATATTTGCTGGGCTCGGCCTTCTTTAATTGCGCAGCTGATGGGAAAATGATCGGGTTATTTTTATATTCATCACTCATCGTAGATTTAGCGGCCGCGTTGGGTGTTGGATAGTGAATCGCATCCAGCAAAGCCGCATTTACTTTCGCGTCGCAAATGTAGTTAATATATTTGTGGGCGTTTTCAGGATGTGGTGCACCTTTGGCAATGGCCATCGTATCCTGCCAAGTGTTGCCACCTTCCTTTGGCAAAATATAATCAAGGTCATTCGTCGTGTCACTGCGCATTTGACCGAGTACGTCGCCAGAGAATTCTGAGCAGATGTCAACATCACCCGAAGCCAGAAGGCTGTCACCATTGTCCTTGGCGAAAAGTTTGATGTGTTTTTTGGCCGAAATCAACAAATCCTTGGCCTTGGCCAATTCCTTGGCGTTGGTGGAGTTCCAGCTATAGCCCAGATATTGCAGGGCACTGCCCAAGGCATATTCTTGGTCGGCTTGAATTGAGATCCGACCATCAAAATCTGTGGAGTCGAGTAAATATTTCCAAGAGTCTGGCGGGGTCTTGGCTTTGGATTTGCGGTAGCCGATACCGAACGTGCCCCACACATAGGCCAACGAGTATTTACGACCGGGATCAAACTCGCCGTCCATGAAGGCCTTGTCGTAATTTTTGACATTGGGAATTTTGCCTTTATCCAGCGGCATCAACATACCGGCTTTGACAAACCTTTGAATCCAGTTGGATGATGGGACGATCACGTCATAGCCAGGATTGCCAGCTTTGAGTTTTGCGAAGAGTTCGTCATTACTGCCATAAAGATCAAGTTTCACTTCAACGCCCGTTGCATCCTTGAATTCGGCCAAGGTGTTTTCGCCAAGGTATGAATCCCAGCTATAGAGATTCATTTTCTTTTCTTCAGCAGCCATTGATTTATAGGGCAGCAATGTGATGCCCATGGCAACGCCGGTGCCAGCAGTGAGAAATTTGCGGCGATTGAGATTGGAGTTTTGTGACATTTTTAAATTTCCCTGATTTGTTGTCATTGATTGTTAGATTATCAATTTAAGCGACTTCATGCATTACATCTTGGTAGGTTTTGTCGAGGGCTGTGCGAACCAAAGTGACAAGTTGATCAATCTCTGGCTTGGTAATGCAAAATGGCGGGGCAAGCACCATTGTGTCCCAGCAGGCTCGCATGACCAACCCGGCATTAAAGCTATGGTCACGGCACATCGTGCCCACGCGGCCTGCATCGCGGAACCGGGCCCGCGTGGCTTTGTTGCACGTCAGTTCAAATGCGCCAATCAAGCCGACAGAACGCGTTTCACCAACAATGGGGTGGGCTGAAAGCGACGCCAAGGCCTTGTTGAAATAGGGCGCTAACTGCGCCACACGATCAACAAGCTTTTCGTCTTGAATAATTTCAATGTTCTTGAGGGCCACAGCGGAGGCCACGGGGTGACCATCATAAGTCATGCCATGGGCAAATTCTCCGCCCTTATCGAAGAAGGGTTCAATGAGATCTTTTGAGAAGGCCACTGCACCAATGGGCAGATAGCCAGAAGAAAGACCCTTGGCCATGTTCACAATGTCTGGCTCATAACCAAAGGTTTCAAAGCCGAACCATTTGCCCGTGCGACCAAAACCGCATATCACTTCATCGGAGATTATGAGCACGCCATATTTACGGCAGATGCGTTGAATTTCTGGCCAATAGGTTGTAGGTGGAATCAAAACACCTGCCGCACCTTGCAGTGGCTCACCGATGAAGGCGGCCACGTTATCTGGCCCCAATTCCAAAATCTTCTTTTCCAAGTCGGCGGCCGCATCAAGGCCGAATTGCTCTGGTGTTTTATCGCCACCAAAATCATACCAATAAGGCTGCTGTATATGATGGAAGCCTGGAAGCGGTGTGCCGCCCTGCTCGTGCATGCCCACCATGCCGCCTAGATTGGCTGCCACCCAAGTTGAGCCATGATAGCCGCGCTTGCGCCCGATGATGTGTTGGCGATACGGTTTGCCCATCACCGCCCAATAATGACGCACAAAGCGTACGATTGTATCATTGCCTTCAGAGCCAGAGTTGGTGAAGAATATGGTCTGGAACTTTTTCGGCAAAACCGATGATATTTTCTCAGCCAACATAGTGGCAGGAACAGTCGTGGTTTTGAAAAAAGTATTGTAATAAGGCAGATCAAGCATCTGCTTATAGGCCACCTCAGCTAACTCTTTACGGCCATAGCCAATGTTTACGCACCAAAGGCCCGACATACCGTCAAGAATTTTGTTGCCTTTGGCATCCCAAATCCAAATACCTTCGCCATGTGTAATCACACGCGGGCCGCCAGCTTGGTGAAATGTCTTGTGGTTGGTGAAGGGATGGAAATGATGGGCGATGTCTGCCGCAACCAAAGCATCAAGATTTAGGTTTTTGGAATGTACATTCATGATTTCAATCTCAGCGGGTTGGTGAAGTTTAAGGCTAAGCGCGTCAGCCCCTCTTGTTCAATAAATCAGCTGGAATTATGGATTGAAACCAATACGAGCGCAGGCCACAAGCAAAGCCTGTTTGTCACTTTGAATGCAGGATGACTGATGTCGAGCCATTTCTGTTTATTGCACGAAATCCCAAATCTTGCAAATCACAACAGATTACGGTCGTTTTTCTGGGCTGTGCCGCTGTGATGGTGAAATAGACTAACCAAAAGCGCCAGCAGAAAAATGCAAATTGTAAGCGGCATGGCCTCGTTGAAAATGACTGTTATATCCAGCGCATAGTAAGCCGATGCTAAAGCCAGAGCCATGCTGGGCAGCATGAACATTTCGATGACTGATGTTGCATTGGTTTCATAATGCGCCATTGCCACGTGCAAAATTCCACCAAAGCAAGATAGTAAAGCCATAACACCTATCAGCCAGGATAAATTAAAGTCAGGATGCCAAGCCACGTTTATGGCGACAGCCACAGTGATCGACGCCGCTGTGAGAAGGACCAGGCTCAACCAACGCTTAAACTCACGAAATGTAAAAATCAGTGTGAGGAGCATACAGGTGATTGCCAAGCCGCACATTTGCAAGATTAACCGCAACTTCTGGCTATCCAAACGAGATTGCATCACAGATGGATGCATGACGGTGAAACCCGCTTGATCTAATGACAGCGCCAAATGAACATTGGAGGTGCCGGGAGACGCTTGAACTTCGATGCGGAATGGGCCCGAACCATGGCCAAAAAGTCTTTGCAGCTCAGCCGGCAGTGTGTCGATATCAATAGGCGTTAAATTTGCTAGCTGTGAGGCTCGGTCTGCCAAGCGGTTGAAGCCGCCGAAGAGCCTATTTTCCAGTTGCGTTATGGGCTGGTCTTTTTCGCTGGCATTTAAAAGTGCTAAACTGCGCCTAAATTGATCTGCGGCTTCCGCCAGATTTTTTTCGTTGCTTGCCAAAGCCGCAATGCGCCTAAGACTTTCTTGCATCGCGTCAATTTGATCACGCAAGTCTGCTGGTGCTTCGCTTTGAACTGGCGTTATCCGCGGAAACTGATTGGCAAGCGTGTGCAAAGCTGCCCGTTTGTCTTGCGCATTATCCGGTACAAACATTCCAATCCAACGAACTGATTGTGCTCCCGAAAACGATTTTAGTCTGGCAATTGTCTTTTCAACTTCTTGACGATCATGCGCCAGAACGCTCACCCCAGCGTCCGATTGCAGAACAGACCCACTATTGCTGGACGTCACAATGAAAAAAAGACTGGTAAAAACAATCACTGCACCCAGTGCAGGGGCAGCAATTTGCCAATAGCGGGTTTCAAAAAGTGCCCGGTGGGCCGGTTCGATCCACTCTCTGGCCTGCCAGATTAGTGGTGCGGGCCAAAACCGAAAAAAGGCGGACAACACTGTCAAGGCACATAAGGGGGCGATCAAGCAGAACAGTGCAAGTGTTATAGACGGCATCAAAAGCATTTGGGATTGCACGATTGATAGCGCAACCCAAGGCGCTGCCATGGTCAATGCCAGAAGCATGTAATTTTTGCCGCGTAATTGCGCAACCAACATCGCATCAGTCAGTTGCAGCTGCTGGCCCGCAGTCCGCTCAGTTAAACTTAGCATCAAGTGAACAGTGGTGAGCAGTAACCCAAAGAAAGCTGCAAAGATAGCTGGCCAATAATTCGCCCAATTATCCCCTTCTAACAGCATCAAAAATGCCACGAAAGGTGCGACTAAAATTATTACTGGGGCGAATATCAGTAACAGCAGCCGCATCTGCCCCACAAAGAACGCCATCAAAAGACCGGCAAATGCAACGCCAATCAGAGTTGCTGCGCTCAACCGAAGTGCACTTTCTGGCGCTGTGGAAGTTTTCGACTGCGTGGTGAGCGCTTGGACAAACTGTGTTTTGGTTGAAGAACTGTCTTGAAGTATATCCAAAAGTTTTGACGTTAGGCTGCGCGCATGCAACGCTTGGCCGGGCTTGGGTAGGGCCAGAATCGTAACACTTGTAGCGTTGGTGGGAACATTTAGTTCCGCAACCTTGCTCCAATCCAACGGCTTATCTTCGCCGTTAGCCAGTGCCTGAACAGCACCAGCTGCTTCATTCAGTAAATCGGCAACACCGGGTGAAAAACGCCCCTGCTGTACAGCGCCTGCAATCTCATTCACGAGAGTCGTCATACTCTGGGCATTGGGTGCGGCGGCCACTGCATCGAACAGAGGCTTCAACGACAGAGCGTAAGTTACGCGCGTTTTGATCTCATCAAGAGGGCGAAACAACATGCCATAGTCATCATAAAAATCTGGCGCACCGGGTGCAAAAACCAAATCGTAAGTATCATCATGTTCGCGTAGGGCTGCCGTCAAATCTGCCCTTTGGTTGGCCAACACTTCAGCATCGGCGTTAACAAGTGAAATTGTCTGTAGATTGGCGATATCGGTAAATTCTGCTGAAATGGATTGAATTGAACTTGCAGCGTTGGGCATGGGCAGGCGATCAGAGTTGGGCAGTTGGCCGAACCGAAAGGCCATCAGCATTCCTAGACCTAAAAATAGCAGCCAAAATGCAAGAACCCACCCAGCATTGTGCCATGAAAACCTGACGATGCGGGCGAACATATTTGGCTTTAGGCGCGGCGCTGCTGGCTGTGACTTTTGATACGAAAGCTCATCAAATTGAGATAGCTTCATGAAGCACACTCAATTCGGGTTTGCATTTTTCTTACGGCGATAAGACATAACGCCAAACGGCAACATCAGTAGATAAGTTGCGGTGAGTGCCGTTAGTGTTTCCCAAGGATATGAAATCAAAAAAACCACAAACAACGCCAACAACGCCAAAATAGGCAAGAAAAATTCACGCGGAATGCGCGATACGGTTTTTCCCGAAAATGTTGGTACGCGGCTGACCATCAGGGCAGCAATAAAAATTTCATACACTGAAATTGTTTTTGCAAAAGGATGACCTTCGTTAATGATGCCGAGGAAACCCAAATAAAGTGGTGCCATTGCTAGCAACGCACCGGCAGGAGCAGGCATACCGGTAAAATAACCATTAGCCCAAACAGGCTTGGCCGGCGCGTCAATTGACACATTAAATCGTGCCAAGCGCAAAGCACAGCCAATCGATAGCATCAAACACACAACCCATCCAAAAGTGCGCAATTCATTCAAAGACCAAAAGTAAACCATGATGGCGGGGGCCACACCGAAATTCACAAAGTCTGCAAGCGAATCGAGTTCGGCACCAAAGCGCGATGTACCTTCCAAATACCTCGCCAACCGTCCATCAACAGCATCAAGGAAGATGGCCAAAAGAATTCCGGTCACCGCAAGTTCAAACCTGCCTTCAACAGCAAATCGAATGGCGGTAACCCCACTGCATAAAGCTATCAGTGTAAGCAAATTTGGCAATAAATAGCGGATCGGAATTGGCCTGAAGCTGCGCTGTTCCGGCTGAACCTCGAATGGCCCCAAAACGTCAACTTTTATCTTTGCGCGCTTGGCCATCATCAAGCTTTTTTAAAACCTGTTGTGGTGCCAATTCCAGAAAAGGTCGCCAGCACGGTTTCTCCCGCAATGGCACATTGCCCCACGCCGACCGTCACTGTTGCATTCATCGGCAGATATACATCAACACGGCTGCCAAAACGAATAAGACCAAAGCGCTGACCGGCTTGCAGGGCATCATCTTCGCGAACGAACTTAACAATCCGGCGCGCCACAAGGCCCGCAATTTGCACCACGCCCACTGCCACGCCATTGGGCATTTCCAATGTGAAAGCTTGGCGTTCATTGTCCAGCGAGGCCTTGTCTAAATCTGCACTTAAAAATAGGCCAGGCACATAAACGACTTTCTTAATTGTCGCGCCCACGGGGGCACGGTTTATGTGAACATCAAACACATTCATGAAGACCGAGATTCGCAGCATCGGCTCACGCGGCAAATCTAACTCTGGGGGCGGAACCAATTTTTCAATGGCACTCACTTGGCCGTCGGCTGGCGAAATTATTAAATGGTCCCCCAACGGCGTTACGCGTTGTGGATCGCGAAAGAAATAGGCGCACCAAGCCGTTAATAGCACGCCAATGGCAGCCAAAGGCCAAAGACCAAACCAATAAAGCAGCAGAGTTACCACGCCAAAAATTGCAACAAAGCGCCAACCCTCGCGGTGAACGGGGGCAAGGCCAGACCTAATGCTATCAAAAATTGTCATCGAAACTCCAGTTCAGCCCCGTATAGTTGCTTTGGCTGAAAAAGCAAAAGGCCTGCCGTCTCCCCCAAGGAGAACGACAAGCCTGTCTAGTTTACAAATCTGGCTCTTGGCGGCCAGTTGAAGCTTTTAGTTAATGAACCGCTCGGGAAACCAAGCGAATGGATGGCTTATTAAACACAGGTACGATTGTAAAAGCATCGTCATCGTTGTCTGCAGATATTGAAACGAGCAGCGCAGGATTGGCTTGCGGCATGGCTTCAGTTTTCACTGCGGTGCCGGTGGCCACGGCCTGAAACATGCCGTCTGTCAATTCAATCAGTTCAAGCTTTACGTTGATGATCGCATCTGCACCCAACAATTTTGCTTGGTGCATGGCTTTGGCTTCCGCACCTTCACGAGATTGTTGCAGGCCGTCGGCCATCTCATCCATCGTGGTGTAGCTGAGGCCGCGCAGGCCGCCGTGGTTAAATTTCATGATACGGCGTGACCACAAAACTGATCCGCGCACCACGCCAAGCGTTTCTTCCACCAAACGCCCGGCAATTGTCTCCGTTGTAGAAATCTTCATTTGACTAGTCCCCAAAACTTTTGTTTCGGCAGCGCCAGACTTAGTGCCAGCTTGCTGCCTTTATTTTTTGCCACATGTGCTGTGGTCGTTGGAGCCAACTTGCACGGCAGAAGTAAACAAAGATGAATCCGAATCGCATTTGCATCAAATTTGCAGCTAATTTGCCGCGTATTTGAGGTTCAGGCTTAACGGCCCCTTCCGGCTTGTGCTTACCGAAAGGTTGATTCAGGAATTGGAAAGCATCAGGTTAAAGGCCTGCTTCACACTTGCGCCAATTCAGCAACTTCGGCCAGTTTGCGGCGGGCTTCATCAGCTTGCTGCTGTCTATTCCACATGTTTGCATAAAGGCCCTTCTTGCGCAGCAATGCAGAATGTGTGCCGCGTTCAGATATTTTGCCTTTGTCGAGCACGATGATTTCATCTGCTTCTATGATCGTTGAAAGACGGTGTGCAATCACCAGTGTTGTGCGGTTGCGTGAAACGTTTTTCAACGCTGTTTGAATTTCCTGCTCGGTCAAACTATCAAGCGCAGACGTTGCTTCATCGAGAATCAGAATAGGTGGCGCTTTTAAAATGGTGCGCGCGATTGATACACGCTGCTTTTCACCACCTGAAAGTTTAAGGCCACGTTCACCCACAAGGCTTTCATATTTCTTGGGCAGGCTCAACACGAATTCATGGATTTGGGAAAGCTTGGCAGCGGCTTCAACTTCGGCATCGCTGGCCTCAGGCCTGCCGTAGCGAATGTTGTAACGTACTGTATCATTAAACAGCACCGTGTCTTGCGGCACCATGCCTATGGCGCGGCGCAGGCTTTCTTGCTGGACATCTGCAATGTTCTGCCCGTCAATCAGAATGCGGCCACTGCCGATATCATAGAAACGATAGAGCAGCCGCGAAATTGTAGATTTGCCCGCACCAGAGGGGCCAACGATGGCAACTGTTTTTCCTGCCGGCACGGAAAAGGATACATCCCTTAAAATCGGTCGCGCCGAATCGTAAGCAAAGGACACATGATCGAAAGTTATCTCGCCGCGCCCAGCATGAAACTCGGGTGCTCCGGGCTTGTCTGCAATCTCAGCGTTCTGGCGCAGAATCGAAAACATTCCTTCCACGTCAATCAGGCCTTGCTTTATTTCGCGGTAAGATGATCCAATGAAATTCAATGGCATCGATAATTGGATAAGTAAGGCATTGCCCAGCACAAGATCACCAATCGAATTTTTGCCAGTCAATATGGCCACCGCAGACATCACCATCACGGTGGTCAGGCCGATTGAGAAAATCACCGCTTGTCCGGCATTTAGCCCTGCCAGCGACACCCAAGTCTTGATAGCGGCCCCTTCATATTTAGCCATGGCGCCATCATAGCGCATCGTTTCGTGTTTCTCATTGCCGAAGTATTTTACGGTTTCGAAATTCAGCAAGCTGTCGATCGCTTTGGTGCCCGCATCATTGTCGGCCTCGTTCATCGTGCGTCTGATGCCAATGCGCGCTTCGGTGGCCAAATAGGTGAACCCAATATAGGCCACAACGGTAACGGCCACGACGAGTGCATAAACCCAGCCTAATGACCACGCAATGGCACCACATAGAAACATGATTTCTAATGCTGTGGGTAAAGTGTTGAACAAAGCAAAACGCAAAACTGAGTCCACGCCATTGATGCCGCGTGAGATCACACGGCTGAGCGCTCCGGTTTTGCGCTCCAGATGAAACTTCAATGATAATTGATGCAAATGCATAAAGGTGTTGGTTGAGAGTTCCCGCACTGCGCGTTGGCCCACCTTGGCGAAAACCGCGTCACGCAACTGCGCAAACACCACCGCAAAAATCCGGCCCAGTCCGTAAGCCATGACCATGAAGAAGGGCACAGACAGCAAAGCCACGGTTTGGCCCTGCCCTGCGGCAAGTGCATCCGCTGCCCATTTGAAGGCATAAGGCGTAAAGATGGTAACAACTTTGGAACCAATCAACAGCAACATCGCAATGGCGACACGGGCTTTCAAATCTGGCCGACCATTCGCCCAAAGATAAGGCATGAGGCCTTTCATCGTTGTCCATTGGTTGGTTTCACGTGGTGTTGTGGAAGCGGCACTCATTCAATGGTCTTTCTTGTCAGGCAACACTAGATGTTGCCCCGGATATATCAATTCGGGTTTGGTAATGATTTTGCGGTTAGCATTCACAATCAGCGGATAGTCGCGGCCATTGCCGTAAGTTTCACGAGCAATGCGCCACAACGTGTGGCCAGCCTGCACAGTGACGGCGTGCGGTGGACCAAGCATAACGTCAGGCTTTTGCAGAGATGTTGTCGGCCCAAGACCATCCGACGGCAGCGCTTTTACTTGCGGAAGGGCTTGGTCTGGTGGTTGAATTAGCGGCGGTGATGCAGTGGCAGGCAGAGTTGGCATTGCAGCAAGTGAAGGTGCTACTATTTCCTGTGTTGGCGTTGCCTTAGGCGCGGTCTTTGGCGGCAAGCGCATCACTGCAGAAGGCATTGGGTTCGCGGAGTGTGCATGGGCAATCAACAGCAAGGCCACGCAAGCTGCAACCGCTGGCAAGCTGAAACCTGCCAGTTCAAATAAGCGCCTATCGATTGGTTGCCTTGCGAATGCCATTGTCACTATATAGTCATACGTAGCCTGCTCAATAAGGCCCTAACCCACGATTTGCAAAGATCATTATGTCGTCCACTCGAAATGCGCCTGAACATCGGCTTTGTGTTTATTGCGGCTCTAGCCCAGGGCGCAATCCGGCTTTTGTGGAGGCGGCCACACAGCTTGGCACTTTGTTGGCGCGCGAAGGTGTAGGGCTGGTCTATGGCGGCGGGGCAATCGGCCTGATGGGCGAAGTGGCCAAAGCCGTTTTGAATGCGGGTGGGCATGTGACTGGCATCATCCCCGAATTTCTGGTTAAGAAAGAACGGATGCTTGAAGGTGTGAACGAGCTGATCGTTACCCGCTCGATGCATGAGCGCAAAACTTTGATGTTTGAAAAGTCCACGGGTTTTGTGGCCCTGCCTGGTGGCATCGGCACGCTGGAAGAATTGGCCGAGATCACCACCTGGGCGCAGCTCAACCAACATGCCAAGCCCATCATCATTGCTGATATTGAGGGTTATTGGAGTCATCTATTACAACTGCTGGATCACATGCGCGCGGAAGCATTCATTCGCGCAGAGACGGATGTTTTTTTGGATGTGGCCAAAACCGTGGATGCGGTGATCCCGCTGTATCACCAACGCTTAGGCCAAGTTCGGCAGAAAGTGCCGCTGGCTGCTATTCGGCAGCAACTGTAACACGTTCATCGTCCCGCAGTGAGGCGATGGAATAAATAGCCAGCGCTGCCCAAATCAAAGCAAAGGAAACCAATTTCCAAAAGCCCACGGGTTCGCCAAAATTGAAAACGGCGGTCAAAAAAATCAAGGACGGTGTGAGATATTGAATAAGGCCCGCGGTGGAATAGCGCAGCGCCTTTACGCCCAGCGCGTAAAAAATCAGCGCACCAGTGGTAAAACCAGCAGAGCCAATCAGCATCAAGGTGTTGAAAGTGCCATTGCCGAACTGCATCACTCCATTCTTTGCAAGCCACGTTTCTAGGAGCAGCAAAGGCAAGGCCATTATGGCCACCTCATAAAAGAAACCAGTTACCGGACTCACCGGCATGACTTTTCTCAGCAAGCCATAAGTGCAGAAACTCACGGCCAGCAGAATGCCATAAATTGGAAAGACTCCCGTGCTCACGGTGAGCAGCAGAACTGCAAAAACGGCTATGCCGATTGCGACGAACTGGGCCGTCGTGAAACGCTCGTGCAAAAACAGATAGCCCGCCGCGACATTTAACAGCGGATTGATGAAATATCCCAAGCTTGCCTCAAGCGCGCGACCATTTTGAATGCACCAAATGTAACCGGCCCAATTGACAAAGACGATTGAGCTTGTGAGTGCCAACAAGGCCATCAACCTGTAATTCCTCAGCACACGGATTATTTCTGGCACCAAGCCAAGCCGCCAGCCCACAAGCCCAGCCAGCGGAATGGACCAGAGACCACGGTGCACAGCAATTTCCAGTGGATTGATATAACGGATCAGCCCGAGATAGGGTGCCATTGCGCCCCAAATCAAATGGGCCGCAAGCGCATAGGCAACGCCGCGCGTTGAGTTGATTGCCGCACTCACGCAGCAACGCCGTCACGCAGCAGTTTGTAGGTGATTGCATCCAACAAGGCTTGGAATGAGGCCTCGACAATGTTGGCTGAAACACCAACTGTGAACCAACGATGGCCGTGATTATCTTTGCTTTCAATCAACACGCGCGTTGTGGCACCCGTGCCGCCGTTGAGGATGCGCACTTTGAAATCCACCAATTCCATATTCTCAATATGCTTTTGATACTTGCCCAAGTCTTTGCGTAGAGCCACGTCTAACGCACTCACGGGGCCATTGCCCTCGCCAGCGCTGATCAAAATGTCATTGCCCACTTTTACTTTCACGCTGGCTTCGGAATACATGGTGCCTTCGCGCTGACCCACATTCACTTGAAAGCTCAACACATCAAAATAATGCGGTACAGTACCTAGAGTGCGGCGGGCCAGAAGTTCAAATGAAGCATCGGCACCGTCATAGGCATAGCCATTGTTTTCGCGCTCTTTCACTTCACGCAGAAGATGATCCAGCCGCATGTCGTCTTTCTTGATCGACATGCCGATGCGTTCTAACTCCGCCAGCAAATTGGATTTACCAGCTTGATCGGAAACCAAAATGCGCCGCGTGTTGCCCACGCTTTCGGGCTTCACATGTTCATAGGTTTCAGGCTCTTTAGCCAAGGCCGAAGCGTGAATGCCGGCTTTGGTCGCGAAAGCACTTTTGCCGACATAGGGCGCTTGCGCAAAGGGTGCGCGGTTCAATAGTTCGTCAAAACTGCGACTGATATTGGTGAGTTCTGCAAGGTTCGCACCCGTTTCAAAGCGGCCAGCAAAATGCGGCTTCAAACCCAAGGTGCCGATGATGGAAATGAGATTGGCATTGCCACAGCGTTCACCAATGCCGTTCAGAGTACCCTGAATTTGGCACACGCCTGCTTCCACAGCAGCAAGGGAATTGGCAACGGCTTGCTCGGTGTCATTATGCGCATGGATGCCCAGATGTGAGCCGGGGATCACTTTCGTCAGTGTGCTGACGATCTTCGAAATTTCGAGTGGCATGGTGCCGCCATTGGTATCGCATAATACAACCCAACGTGCGCCCGCGTCATAGGCGGCCTTGGCGCAGGCGGTGGCGTAAGTGGGGTTGGCTTTGAAGCCATCGAAGAAATGTTCGCAATCTGCTAGCACTTCCTTGCCCACCGCTTTGGCGGCGACAACGCTTTCAATGATGGATTCCAAGTTCTCTTCATTGGTGCAACCCAAGGCCACACGAACGTGATAATCCCAAGACTTCGCCACAAAACAGACAGCTTTGGATTTCGCTTGCAACAAAGTTTGTAAGCCCGAATCATTGGACACTGAGCGCCCCGCCCGCTTAGTCATGCCGAAGGCGGTGAAGGTGGCGTGGGCTTTGCGTTCTTCTGCGAATAGTGCGTTGTCAGTGGGATTGCCGCCCGGATAGCCGCCCTCGATATAGTCCACACCCAATTTGTCGAGCATGACTATCACCGCGAGTTTGTCCTCCAGCGAGAAAGTAACGCCGGGCGTTTGCTGCCCATCGCGCAGGGTGGTGTCGAAGAGGGAGAGTTTGGTTTTCATTTCTATGCATCCAATATCGCAAGCAAACAGCCATCGAGGGCTTGATTGATGTCTATGTTCCAGAATCGCAGAATGCGGAAGTTTTGTGCCTTCAACCATGCATCGCGGATTTCATCGTGATTTGATTCTTGGTGTTGGCTGCCATCGAGTTCGACGATTAAGCGTTTTTCGAAACACACAAAGTCTGCAATATATTTTCCAATCGGAACCTGGCGGCGAAATTTGTAGTTTTCAAACCTGCGCCCGCGAAGCGCGTTCCATAGTTTGACTTCTACATCAGTCATGTTGCGGCGTAGCTGTTTTGCGAAGGCCTGTTTAGCGCGGAGCGACCCCTCATCCGCCCTTCGGGCACCTTCTCCCGCAAGGGGAGAAGGCGAAGCTGAAGTGTCGAAATTCTCCTTCTCCCCTTGCGGGAGAAGATGGTGCGAAGGGGCGGATGAGGGGTCGCGCGGAGCTATCATCGCTTCACTTCCCATTCGGTTTTGAGTTCGCCAGTGGCAGGGTCTTTCACGTCTTTGATTTGAATGCCCATGGCGGCGAGTTGATCGCGGATTTCATCGGACTTTTTCCAGTCTTTGGCTTTGCGGGCTTCAAGGCGGGCTTGCAAAAAGCTCTCTATCAATTCGAAATTTACTTTTGACTCGGACTTCTGATTTGCGAACCATTCGTCCTTGGAGCAATTCATCAGTCCCAAAAACCTCGCTGTAGACCACCCAAGATTCACGTAGAAAGAATTTTGGCCGCTTGCAAAACCTCCTCCGATCGGGATGTCTGTCTTAAATAGTGAATCCAAATTGCTCAGAGCCATGTGGGTGTTCAGATCGTCGGTCAAAGCAGCTACGACAATTTCGTCTGGTGCCTGATCAACTGGAACCGCACCATCAGGAAGAACCTTGTACCAATCATTGAGTTTGCGCTCTGCCAGCTCGAGTGTCTTGACAGACCAGTCGATTGGTTGACGATAGTGTGTCATCATCATCGCCAGCCGCAGCACTTCCCCACGCCACTTGCGTCCACCGAAAAGTTCTTCCTCCCGAAGTTGTGCTATGGAAAAAAAATTCCCCAGACTCTTGCTCATCTTCTGCCCTTCAACTTGCAGAAACCCGTTATGCATCCAATATTTCGCCATCAGGTCTGTGCCGTGTGTTCCGTTGGCGCAGCGGCTTTGGGCGATTTCGTTTTCGTGGTGGGGGAAGATCAAGTCCAGGCCACCACCGTGGATGTCGAACACTTCGCCCAAATGCGCCTTGCTCATCACACTGCATTCGATGTGCCAGCCGGGGCGACCGCGAATGCTGAGCAAGTCGGGGTTCAATCTGAGTTCGTTCTGATTTTCTGCGCTCAGCTTGAAAGTTGCATTCCAACCAGGTTCGTTATCACTGGACTCTTTCCATAGAACAAAATCTCCTGGGTTGCGCTTATGTTTCTCGACGGCAACACGAGCTCCAGACTTTTGATCTTCTAGGTTACGCCTTGAAAGCTTGCCATAATCAGGCATAGCTTTGACATCAAAGAGCGCCTCGCGGCCTTGTTCACCTTGCGCCACATATGCAATTCCTCGATCCAAAAGTACCTGAATCATTTTAACCATGCCATCGATATAGTCGGTGGCGCGGGGTTGTTTAGTGGGTTTCAAACAGCCCAACGCCTCGACGTCCGTTTGATATTGGTTCGCCGTGGTTTCGGTAACTTTTCGGATCGCTTCATTCAGCGACATTTCACCGTTATCAATTTCTTTTTTGAAATCCCGCAAAGCCCGCGCATTGATTTTATCGTCTACATCGGTGATGTTGCGCACATAGGTGACATGATCGGCACCGTAGAGATGGCGCAGCAAACGGTACAAAACATCAAACACAATCGCAGGCCGGGCGTTGCCGATGTGGGCGAAATCATAAACCGTGGGGCCACAGACATACATGCGCACGTTCGTTGGATCGATGGGGGTGAAAACCTCCTTCGTTCTGGTCAGCGTGTTATAGATGCGTAAAGTCATGTTCTTCTCATTTGGTTGGGACATGGCTCGGCAAGCCGACCATGCCCTCAGGGCCGCTAACTTGGGGAAACGCTTGTTTAATTTTTAAGTAAGCGGTGCCCAGCCAGCGATATGTTCGCTAGATAATAATAATGCCACAGATGGCATAGGGGCGGTTTAGATTCATTAAAAGCAAAATGCGCGAAAGGGCGGCAGAGGTCAAGCCACCCTTTCCAAATTGGTTTCTGATTACTTTTCGGGCGCAGCCGCAGCGCTCTGCCCGAAAAGAACTTTGCGCTCGTCATCGCTCATGGGCTTGGCATAAGATGGCCCAACGTTGGCATAAGCTTTCACCACTGCTGGTCTGGCTTTGATCACTTCAAACCAGCGCTTGAGGTGGGGGAAATCTTCAAGCTTCTGCTTATGCACTTCATGCGGCACAATCCACGGATAGCTGGCCATGTCGGCGATGGAATAGTCGCCTGCTAAAAAATCTCGATCTGCAAGCCGCTTGTTCATCACGCCGTAAAGGCGCGCAGTTTCTTTGGTGTAGCGTTCCATGGCGTAAGGGATTTTTTCTGGCGCATAGACGTTGAAATGCCCATTCTGACCGGCCATAGGGCCAAGGCCGCCCATTTGCCAGAACAGCCATTGCATCACTTCGGTTTTGGCGCGGATATTTTTGGGCAAGAACTTACCCGTTTTCTCAGCAAGATATTGCAGAATGGCGCCCGATTCAAATATGCTGATGGGCTTGCCACCGCCGGTGGGGGCGTGATCTACAATGGCAGGCATACGATTATTTGGCGCGATAGCTAAAAACTCAGGTTTGAATTGGTCGCCATTACCAATATCAACTTTGTGAATCGTGTAAGGCAGGCTCGCCTCTTCCAGAAAAATTGTAATCTTATGGCCATTGGGTGTGGGCCAATAGTGCAGATCAATCATATTGAGCATCCTAAAATGAAACTAGCGCCGATACATATTGTAGCTGCGCTAGCTGAATGCAAGTATTGGAGGCGCTATTATTCCGCGGCTTCCACGCTTTCGTCGTCATCCAACTTGCGTGGGCGCAAGGCTTGTTCCTTCTTCAACTCTTCAGCCACAAGGAAGGCCAATTCCAATGCTTGGGCCGCATTGAGGCGCGGGTCACAGAAGGTGTGATAGCGGTCGTTCAAATCCTCATCGCGTAAAGCGCGAAGACCACCGGTGCATTCCGTTACGTCTTTGCCAGTCATTTCCACATGGATACCGCCCGCATGTGTGCCTTCGGCCTGATGGATAGCCATGAAGTCGCGTACTTCTTTCAAGATTGAATCGAATGGACGCGTCTTATAACCGCTGGTGGATTTCACCGTGTTGCCATGCATCGGATCGCAAGACCACACCACAACCCTGCCCTCACGTTTCACGGCGCGGATGAGTTCCGGCAAATGCTTTTCCACTTTATCAGCCCCGAAGCGGGCGATGAGTGTGAGGCGACCCGGCTCATTTTCTGGGTTCAGCACATCGATCAACTTGATCAAATCATCAGGCTTCAGCGAAGGGCCACACTTCAGGCCTATGGGATTTTTTACACCCCGGGCGAATTCCACATGGGCATGATCTAACTGGCGGGTGCGATCACCAATCCACAGCATATGGCCAGAGGTTGCGTAATAATCGCCACTGGTGGAATCCACTCGCGTCATCGCTTGCTCATAGCCCAGCAGCAGGGCTTCGTGGCTGGTGAAAAAATCGGTGGAACGCAATTGTGGCGCTGTTTCAGCAGTGATGCCACAGGCACGCATGAAGCCCATGGCTTCGGTGATGCGGTCTGAGAGTTCTTTGTATTGATCGGAAGCTGGCGAATCTTTCAGGAAGCCCAGCGTCCACTGATGCACATGCTCTAAGTTGGCATAACCACCTTGGGCAAAGGCGCGCAGCAAATTCAGCGTGGCGGCAGATTGGCGGTAAGCCATGATTTGGCGCTCAGGGTCTGGCACGCGGCCTGCAATCGTTGCTTCTGAGTCATTGACAATGTCGCCCCGATAAATCGGATATTCAATGCCATCTATCGTTTCAGTGGGCGAAGAGCGTGGTTTAGCAAATTGGCCAGCAATGCGGCCCACCTTCACAACGGGTTGACCGCCGGCAAAGGTTAACACCACAGCCATCTGCAGGAACACGCGAAAGAAGTCACGAATGTTGTCAGCAGAGTGCTCGGCAAAGCTTTCAGCACAGTCACCACCCTGCAAAAGGAAGCCCTTACCTTCTGAAACTTTAGCGAGCTTTTTCTTTAATTTACGCGCCTCGCCTGCAAAAACCAATGGCGGAAAGCCTGCTAACCGCTGCTCAATAACGCTTAACCTAGCTGCATCCGGATAGGATGGCATCTGCTGCACGGGAAAATTCCGCCAAGTATCAGGTGCCCACTTCGCAGTCATTTTCAAACTCCAGGTCAAAAGTGGCCCGTATAGAGCCTGTATGGGCAATATGCCAGTTTACAATTTACGGCAACTAAACGTTAAGGGTCGGTTGTTATATTTAAAGTTTGAGCTGCTATGAATATGGGGTCGGGCGTGCAGCTTTGACAGGTTTAACCATGGTGGCGGCATTTTGCATGGCCACATGAGTGGAGCGTTTGATGCACGACTTAATTGAATCTTTGCGACTGGGTGATGTGCAAGCTTTTTTGTGGACCGGTCGCCCGCCCATTATCCTCCAGCTGATTGCATTTAATACGATACTCATGGTGATCGTAATTTTGCGGCGTGCCCGCAATACAAATTCTGCAAGGCGGCCTGCGACCGTGTTTTTGCAATGGATTCTCATCGTCACCAATCTTGCTGTATTAAGCCAAGACCATTGGATGCCCTATGCCGACCACAGCCGCACTATTTTTATGGATGAAGTTTACCACTACACGCGTTCATATTAAATTCAGTTCAGCGTTTGAGGGCAGCCAAGGCTTCTTTGGCAGACTTATAGGCCTCTTGCCGATCAACGCTCCAATAGCGCAAATTATCAATGCGGATCGGATCGCCGCTGACGGCACAGCGCACATAATCACCTTCACGCACAATCTGAAAATCGGCATCAAGATAACGAAGCTTTGCTTCGCGTTGCGGCTGGATGGGATGGCCTTGAAAATTCATCCGCAATATATAGCCGCGCCGTATTTAAATTAAAAGAGTGAGCCTTGCGATTTAGGCGTTGTGGCAATGACTGCCAATTGTCCATCTGCCATTTCGATGTGTAAAGCTTCTTGCGGCTTGACGTTTGCAACCCCGCGCAAAGGTGTTCCTGCCTGATTGCGCAGCACTGCAAAGCCGCGCGATAAAACCGATTTGTAGCTAAGGGCCGTCAACAATTTCGTTTCGCTTTCCAACCCGTCACGTGCTTTGGCCACTAACTGGTGCAGGGCGCGGGTCTTGCGCTGCTGTGTTTCACCCAAACGGCGGCGGCTTTCATTTACGCGCAGTTGCAAGGGCTGCACATTAAGGCGGCCAGTTTGACGCGCCAAGGCAAGGCTGTGGGTTTGCAAATTAGCCTTTAAACCACGTGGCAATTTTGCCGCGGCGGCATCGATACGTTGGCGTGCCATTGCCAGAATCTCATCCGACTTGGGCAATGCGCGTGATGCAGCTTGCAGACGCAGCCGCACTTCTGACAGCACGCGCGACAGGCCACGTTTTTGGCGGGCATTGAGGCTTGCAACCTCAGCCAGCAAATCCACCCGCACGGGAACAGCTTTTTCAGCTGCTGCCGTTGGCGTTGGGGCGCGCCAATCTGCGGCATGGTCAATCAAACTTGTATCTGTTTCGTGGCCAATGGCGGAAATGAGTGGAATTTTGCTGGCGGCTGCGGCACGCACCACGATTTCTTCGTTAAAGGGCATGAGGTCTTCCAGCGAACCGCCGCCACGCGCAACGATGAGCAAGTCTGGCTTCTGCTCCATGGCATTGAAGCCGTTGATGGCGGCGGCAACCTCGGCGGCAGCGGTTTCGCCTTGAACTCGAACTGGCCACACAATCACATGGCGGGGAAAGCGATCATTCAAGCGGTGCAGAATGTCGCGAATTACGGCCCCGGTTGGTGATGTGATCACGCCGATAACCTGCGGCAAATAAGGCAGCGGCTTTTTACGATCATCTTCAAACAGCCCTTCAGCCGCCAGCATTTTGCGGCGCTCTTCCAACAACGCCATCAAAGCGCCAACACCTGCGGGCTCGATATTTTCAACAATAATCTGATAACTGGATTTACCGGGATAAGAACTGACCTTGCCTGTGGCGATCACTTCCAGCCCTTCCTGCATCTTGCTGCGAAGTTTTGTGAAAGCACCGCGCCAAATGATGGCGTCAATTTTGGCGCTTTCATCTTTCAAAGCAAAATAAACATGGCCAGACGAATGTGCGCCGCGATAACCCGAAATCTCGCCGCGCACGCGCACATGGCCAAAGCGATCTTCCAACGTGCGCTTAAGGGCCTGGGATAACTCACTCACCGACTGTTCGCCCAAATTGGCTTTGGGAGGTTCGATGATCTCGCCGGTTTCAGGGTCAAAGTCTGGTAAGGTGGACAAAAATAAGATTTCCTTGAATTCTGCCCCCTTCTTGCCAGATACATAGCAGATGCAGAACGAAAAAATGAATGTGTTGTTGATTGGCTCTGGCGGGCGCGAACATGCTTTGGCTTATGGCTTAGCCAAGTCACCGCGACTGAGGAAACTCTATGCAGCACCGGGCAACCCGGGCATTGGAGAACTGGCTGAGCTGGTCAGCGTGAAAATCACTGATCATCCTGCGATAATTTCCTTTTGCAAAGCCCATCAAATTAGCTTCGTGGTGGTGGGGCCCGAAGCACCTTTAGTGGCGGGGCTGGTGGATGATCTCAGTGTGGCTGGCATTGCGGCTTTTGGGCCCAGCAAGTTTGCGGCTCAATTAGAAGGCTCTAAGGGCTTCACCAAAGATATTTGTGCTAAATACAACATTCCCACCGCCGCCTATATGCGCTGCTATGAACAAAATACGGCGCTGGCCTATTTGCGGAAAATGGGTGCGCCCATTGTGATTAAGGCTGATGGATTGGCCGCTGGCAAAGGTGTCACCGTGGCGATGAGCTTGGTTGAGGCCGAAATAGCAGTGAAAGAGATATTCGCTGGGCGTTTTGGCGGAGCCGAATGCGTGATTGAAGAATTCCTCGAAGGCGAGGAAGCCAGTTTTTTCGTGTTGTGCGATGGCGTGAACATCCTGCCTCTGGCCACCGCCCAAGATCACAAGCGCGTGGGGGAAGGCGATAGCGGCCCAAACACTGGGGGCATGGGGGCCTATTCTCCCGCACCCTGCATGACCGAGGCTGTGTGCTCCGAAGTGATTGAGCGCATCGTTAGGCCAACGGTGCAAGCGTTGGCCGATATGGGTCACCCTTATAAAGGTGTGATGTATGCGGGGATTATTCTCACGCACGACGGCCCGAAACTGATTGAATATAATGCCCGCTTTGGCGATCCGGAAACGCAAGTGCTGGTGCCGCGCCTCAAAAGTGATTTGCTGGAGTTGCTGTGGGACTCAGCCCATTCGCTGAAGGCCACGACTGTTGCGTGGGATAGTCGCGCCGCACTTACTGTTGTGCTGGCTGCCAAAGGCTATCCAGGAGAAGTTAAAAAAAGAAGTCACATCAACGGTTTAAATCAAGAGTTTGAGATTGGCGTTGAAGTGTTCCATGCAGGCACGGCGCTGGATGGCGAGGCGCTGGTTTCAAATGGCGGGCGCGTGCTCAATGTGACGGGTTTGGGCGCTTCCATCAAAGAGGCGCAAACTCTAGCTTATGAGGCCGTGGACAAGATCGATTGGCAAGGTGGCTTTTGCCGCCGTGATATTGGTTGGCGGGCAACCGCAAAATGAAAATTGGTTTGGCCTTGGGCGGCGGCAGTGCACGCGGTTTGGCGCATATCCCCATGCTCGAAGTATTTGACGAGTTGGGCTTAAAACCGTCGGTGATTGCAGGTTGCAGCATAGGCGCATTGGTTGGGGCTTGCTACGCAGGTGGCATGAGCGGCAAGGAATTGCGGGACCATGCGGCCAAGTTATTGGCCAACCGCGTGGTGCTGGCCAAGCATATATTTGGTGCAAAGAAAGCGCGGCTGGGTGACATATTTTCATTGAAGGGTTTGATGTCACTGCATTTGGATGGGCAAAAGCTGGTGCATATTGCCTTGCCCGATCATTTGCCGCAGCTTTTGGAAGAGTTGAACATTCCCTTAAAAGTCATCGCCACAAATTATGATGATATGGAAGAAGTGGTGTTTACTTCTGGTTCAGTGATGCAGGCGGTTGGCGCTTCGATTGCCATTCCGGGCATGATTTCAGGCCCGCGCATCAACGGAAAAATTCACGTCGACGGTGGCGTGAAAAATCCGGTGCCGTTCAACCATGTTTGCGAGGGTATGGATTTGGTGGTGGCCATTGATGTGACGGGCCGCCCCAAGCCCGTCACCAAAGCGCATCCGTCTAATCTCGAATTGGCCGTTGGCTCTCTGCTTATTGCGTTTCATGAGTTGGCGGATTTACGCCGAGCGCAAAACCCGCCAGACATTTATCTTGAGCCAAACATAAATCAATTTGGCTCTGGTAATTTTTTTAAAGTGCAAGAGATATTCGCGGCTTGTGAGCCGGCCAAAGAAAGGCTGAAGCGCGCACTTGAACTTCGAATCAAAGCAATCAGTTAACGGCGGATTTTGAAGAAGTTTGTGAGCAACACTTTGGCTTGCGCTTCGCCGATGCCGCTGTAGACCTCAGGTTTATGATGGCAGGTGGTTTGGTTGAAAAATCTTGGCCCATTTTCAATTGCACCCATCTTTTGATCCGCCGCTGCGAAATAAACTCTTCTGATCCGCGCAAATGAAATGGCGGCGGCGCACATGGCGCAGGGTTCTAACGTTACATAGATATCGCAGTTGGTAAGGCGTTCGCTGCCGATGGCAATCGCTGCCGCACGGATGGCCAGCAGTTCGGCATGGGCGGTTGGATCTTTGTCTTCCAATGTGCGATTGCCTGCAGTGGCTAGAACTTCGCCCAACGCAGAGACCACGACAGCACCCACTGGCACTTCGCCTCGCGCGGCTGCTGCTTCGGCTTGCGCAAAGGCTTGTAACATCGGCTCTGGCAGTTTTTGCTGCATCGTGGCAGAGGGATAGCGTTTTTTGGGAGCAACTGAAACCTCGATGCGCATTGTGGCTGGAAAATTCAAAGGACGAGAAATCAGAGGGCCGGCCAGTGGAGCCACACGGCCAACTTCTGACCGGGTGAGGGAATCTATTTTCAATATCTTAGCCCATGGGGTTGAGGGCTTTGTCCTAGAGGATGCGCGGGTGATGGATCTGTTTGCGGGCACTGGGGCACTGGGTCTTGAAGCCATTTCACGCGGGGCCAAATTTTGCTGTTTTGTTGAAGAAGATGCAAGCGCACGCGGCGTGATCCGCACCAATGCCGATGCTTGCGGCGTGATCGGCCAAACGCGCATCTGGCGGCGCGATGCCACTGATCTTGGCCCCTGCTCTCCACAAACGCCTTATGGCTTGGCGTTTGCTGATCCGCCCTACGGCTTAGGATTGGGCGAGAAGGGCATTTTCTCATTGCTGGGCGGTGGCTGGCTTGCACAAGGCGGGGTGGTGGTTCTGGAAGAGGCCGCCCGCAGTGTGGTGGCTGATATTGCTGGCCTCACCTTGCTGGATGTGCGCGAATACGGCGACACACAGGTTCGAATTTACCAGTCGATCTGACAGTGGTTGTTAAGTGCGACCAAACAGGCGTTCAATATCTTTCATCTCAAGCGCAATGAAAGTGGGCCTTCCATGATTGCATTGGCCAGCGTTAGGAGTGCGCTCCATTTCGCGCAGAAGCGCGTTCATTTCATCGACGCGCAAAGTGCGGCCTGATCGCACCGAATAATGGCAAGCCAAAGTGGCAAGGAGGTGGTTTATGCGTGTTTGAACCGATTGGCTTTGGCCCTGTTCAAGAGCATCATCCGCTATGGCTTTTACCAAGGTGCTGATGTTGGCGGTTGTCAGAGCGGCAGGAACCTCGCGCACCACGATTGAAGTTTCACCGAAGGGTTCCAGCTTTAAGCCCAGTTCCTCTAACTCATCTTGCAAACCGATAAGGGCAGCTTGCGACACGGCATCGAGTTCCACCACTTGTGGCACAAGAAGGGGCTGCACCTGCACACCACCGCCCAATCGCTCAGCCTTTAAACGCTCATAGACAATACGCTCGTGTGCCGCGTGTTGATCGACCAGAATGAAGCCATTGGCTGTTTGCGCCACGATGTAAGCGTCATGCAGTTGAGCTCTGGCCACGCCCATGGGAAAGTCTTGCAGAAGTTGTGGTGCAGGCCCTTCGGCAAAACCCTCCACAGGTAAATTCATTTCAAAAGCCGCTTGCGCCAACCCGCTTGGAACTATTGATGGGTTCCAATTGCTGGCAGAAAAAGAACGTAAGGTGGAATATGATTTACCCGTATCCGGCTTAGCACCCGCCCCCGCGAGCGTGCGTTTAATCGCAGCCACAATGGCGCTGCGCATCAAGCTGGCTTCACGAAAGCGCACTTCGGTTTTAGCGGGGTGAACATTAACATCCACGCGGTCTGCCGCGCAGTCGATGAACAGCACAAGTGCTGGAAAGCGGCCTGGCGGCAATACATCGACGTAAGCACCTTTGATCGCGCCCGCGACCAACTTGTCACGCACGGGCCTGCCGTTCACAAAGGCAAATTGCTGAGCACCATTGCCGCGTGCATAAGTTGGCAGGCTAATGAAACCTTCAATGCGAAAATTATCGCCCGCATAGTTCAGCGGCAAAGCGTTGGCGATGAACTCTGGGCCCAGCAAGCGTGCAATGCGGTCTTTGGCAGGTTCGCCTGCGGGGGCGTTGATCCACTGGCGCTCTTGCGTAGCGAAGGTGAATCCGATTGCCGCATGAGCAAGGGCCAATCTACGAATCACATCAACAGCTTCCATGGTTTCGCTGCGATCTGACTTGAGGAATTTTAAACGTGCTGGAGTGGCATAAAACAAATCACGCACATCAATCTCGGTGCCTTCATGCAGGCGCGCTGGTGAAGGCGGTGATGTTCGACCGGCCTCGACAGTCAAAACGTGCGCTTCGGCGTTTCCTTGCGCACGCGACGTGATGGAAAGCCTTGATACTGATGCGATGGAAGGCAGCGCTTCACCGCGAAAACCCAGAGTGTTGATGTTGATCAATTCTTCGTCTTGCAGCTTTGATGTCGCGTGACGTTGCAATGCTAAAAGCATATCATCGCGCACCATTCCGCAGCCATTATCTGTGACCCGGATCAGGCTTTTGCCGCCTCCTCTGAACACCACGTCAACCTGCGTGGCCCCCGCGTCAATGGCGTTTTCGACAAGTTCTTTCACGGCACTGGCTGGGCGTTCCAGCACTTCGCCAGCAGCGATGCGGTTAATAGTGCCTTCTGAAAGTTTGCGGATTCGCATGGGTTAGCTTAGCAAACCAAAAACGTTTGTTGAACCACGCCTTACGGCTTCATAATGATTTCGTCTTGGCCGCTGATGACCCTGCCGAGGTTGCCGATGGTGCCATAGTTAGCGTTAGCTTGGCGCTTTTTGGCAAACACCCGATTGCGCAGTTCCACCTTCATTTCCGTCAAGGTTTTGAGTTTGCCGTTGGGACGGAAGCGCGAAACGCCATATTTGGCAAACACATCTGAGGTGACTTCGGTTGGTTCTTTATAATCATAAATGTTCTGCAGTGCTTGCGGCGGCGCGCTGGCCTGTGAAATGGGTTCCACATATCCGTTGGGGCGGTAAGCATCGGAGGTTTGCGTAGGGGCGGCCAATTGCAAGTCAGGCGGCAAGGCCAAGCTGTTGCCCACGGGCACATTAATGGCCTGTGGAACATCAGCTTTACCGTTCAAACCTAACAGGTTTGCTCCAGCAGAACAGCCCGACAAGGCCACGCTAAGGCCTACCGCAATGCAAAACTGTTTCAAATGGTCAAAAGACAACTGCTTATCCTATGGCGAGCGTGAACTGCCTCTTTCAGCATGAATGGGGCGAATCCGTGGCTCATTTCAATTTGGGTTCCAAAACAGATTCATAGAGCAATAAACCCACACCAGCAACTATGGCGACATCGGCAGGGTTAAAAACGAAGTTAAGAAGGGCAAAGTTCAAGCCTTCAAAATGGAAATAAAAGAAATCAGCCACCGCCCCGTGGGCTAACCTGTCGAGCGCATTGGAGAGCGCGCCGCCGATGATGAAGCCCAGCGCTGCGGCGGTGAGAGGACGCTGTGTACGGGCCAGCCAAGACCATAAGACGGCGCAAATCAGAAGGCTTACAGAGATCAGCAGACCTTGGGTGTGGGTTGTCAGCAGGCCGTAAGACACGCCGTGGTTCCAGGCCATGGTGAGGTCGAAAAAAGGAGCCAGCGTAATATGCTGACGCTCTGGCATGTTCACAATGTTAAGCAGCCACCACTTCACGGTTTGATCCAGCCCAAAGCTAAGCGCTGCAAGCGCAAGGCCGAGCGCAGTGAGGGAGCCCCAAATGCGCGTGGCGATCACACTTGTTTTCCGAAACGTATCTGCCATTCGCGTACCGCCTCGGCATCACGCGGCGTGATGTCGCGGAAATCCTTGTCCTGACCAATGTCTTTCGAAATTTTCCACGAGCGGGCGCATTTGGCGCCTTCAGCTTTGTGCGAGACAACAGTTATCGCATTTCCAAGAAGCTCGCCGATACGGAACGCATTGGCAGGGCCCTCCCCCTCAACGATCGACATTCCGGAAGTGATGCACACTTCGGCAAAGTCAACGCTCTTCAAATCAGTAAGAGCGGCTGGATCAAGATTGTGGACATAGATTGTCGGGGATGCCTCGAGTGAAGATCCTATGCGCTTCTCGGCGCGCTCAACCTCCAATGCGCCCGTCACTACAGCGCGAGCTTTTCGCAGCGCATTCC
>JAYVOQ010000144.1:0-12947 GCA_043757845.1 Hyphomicrobiales bacterium
CAATCGCAACCCGCTATGCCAAGCGCAAACGCAACTACTTCGCTTTCGTGACCCTCGTGTCCGCCATGCTCTGGATGAAATGATTGTCAACAGTACCTAATAGGGTCATGAAAAAGATGTCTCGCAAGATCCTACATATCTACAACCCTCAACACCAACTCGCCTCATCGGCCTTGGGCCCACGCAGCAGTTCTTGTATATTTGCTTCTATGATGCGGTAGCCCACATTACCGTAGAGTTTTTGACGACCTTGGTTCAACACGAGTGTAGGGCTGCCGGAAATACCCATCGCTTCCGCAGCTCTGTAATCTGCCGACAGAGCCGCGTGGGCACGACCATCTTTTAAGAAGCCACGCACCGTCTCTGGCTTAGCTCCCTCGCTGTCACCCACGGCTTGCTGCACCTCAGCTTGCGCAATGTCCTGGCCATGCGCAAAAAATGCTACACGCATTTTGCCTAATGCTTTGGCAAAAGCGCCAGCCCGGCAATGACCTTCTTTCTCACATAGATCAATCGCCTTCAAATAAAGATGCGGCGAAAGCGATGAAGCGGGGCGTACCGCTCGCCAGACTTTGGCACTGATATGAAGTTCAGGAAATTGCTTGGCGTTGTGATGCGTGTGATCAGCAAAACCGTCATAGCCACCCTTGCTTTGCCACGATGTGGCGATTTTGCCCGCCATATCGCCAAATACAGGCAGGAAACGATAAGTGATCGCCACCGTGTCACGGAAATTTCGCTCAACCTCAGCAATGCGCTGCTCAGAGAAGTAAGCCCACACACAAAGCACATCGGAGAAGTGATCAATTTGAACTGCCGCCATCGCCACCCAACTTTCAAAAAACGTACTGCACAACGCGCACGGCATCACCCTATATTGTTGCTGCGGTTGCGGATCGCCTTAATCTGCTGGAAGACTTAAACATCATGCCTACCACGGCAATGACCTGATGCGCCATATGTTTATGTTGAAGTAGAAAAGTTCTCCTAAATACCGTTAGTGATTGGCATAGTTCTTTTGGCTTGTCTGTACTGCTGTTAGTGAGATTGGGAACTCTTCGCGGTTTCAAGAACTCTCCGTTCAACTCGATACTTAACGGCATATCCAGAAAAATTCGCAACGGCCTGACTAGGGAACGGCGCAGAACACTTCGAATTGGGCCAAGAACTGAGCCCAGAAAGCACTGGACTAGTTCCGTAAACAGAGCATTCATGTGGCGATAAAGAGAAAGCTAAATCGAGCTGCAATTTGAGATTTTAGCCTGCGCGGGACGCGGGCTTTCGGCGGTGCAGGCGCTGGAATAGTTCGGGCGCTTGTGAGGAGTGCCCTTTATGTACCGCAAACAAAATAAAGGGGATATTGAAACTGCAATTTCAAATTTAGTGGAAGCCACCCGTGACGAGCTTGCGATTCTTTGGACAACACGAAAAGGCCACTCTACACCCAAGGGCTGTAGCCGCACGCTTCTCGAATTAGCCGAAGCCTATGGAATTCAGACGCACACATTTGGTGACCTAAAGCCCAGCCTGCGCCGCAAGCTGGAAGCGAAGCCAAATGGGATTTCCGGAGAAAATCCTGATGCCCAATCTGAAGCAGTTCTGGACGCGGCCAAGGTGCACAGGCAGGCGCTGTCGAGTTGGGAGAATGAAGATGGCTGGATCATGTCGGCGCCTTATGACACGGTCGCAGACATTCCCGAGATGACGAACACCGATATCGTTGACCTCCGTGTCCGGCTAATTACTCTCGAAGGCCTGATGTTCTCCCTATTGGCGAAAGGCTCGGACCCGCAGCGCCAGATGGCATGTGACATGGCGGCCTACATCTCTCCTCGACCCGGCTTCACGCCGCATGCACTTACGGTCAAGGCAGCCGACCATATGACTGATCTCGTTGATGGCTCCGTACAATTCCGCGCCGTGCGGTAGTAATGAACTTCGTTCGACAATGGCGCAAGGTCCTGCAACTCATCGCCTACATTCGCAAGTCAATGAAAAACTATCTCATGACGTGGCTTGACAAGGTCCAGCCCAGAAATAGTGTCATCGTCGAAACCTGCGCGATGTGGTATAGCCCCAAGTCTTTGTACTATATGCACAGTGGCTAAACCGATGCTAGGCAAAGGGTATCAAATGGAACACAGCCAAACAGGTGGGAGAGAACGCCGCAAATTGAAGTTTATCTTTCGCTTTCTTGCGGCGTTGGCGGGGCTCAATCTGGTTTGGGAAATTGGGCAATTGCCTTTTTACACCCTATGGAACGACGCGAACTGGCAAGAGATCGGGTTTGCTGTCGTTCATTGTACAGTGGGGGACGTATTGATTGCACTTGCCTGCGCATTAGCGGCGCTAGCTTTCACCAATTGGCGATGGCCGATGCCTGGGCAGCAGACTGCAATTTTCCTCGGAAGTTTTGTTGCCTTAAGCGTGGCCTATACGATCTTCAGCGAATGGCTCAACACTGTTGTACGCAAGAGTTGGTCCTATTCAGATTTGATGCCGATTGTACCGCCGCTTGGCACTGGCGTTGCGCCATTGCTGCAATGGATCGCGGTGCCCACGCTGGCGTTTTGGCTCTGCTCGATAGTCACCGCAATGCACAACAGATCAGCGAAACATTGAGGATCGACTAGAACACAATCAGCCTGCTGTTGTGAACAAACGCCGACGACTGCAACACGCGGCGACCCACCGATTGGTCGCCAATCCGATGCCAGTAACGGAGCACTTACTAATGACATCCGTGGAAATGCACATCCTATGTAGGCGATCTGCGACATCGACAACAATAATACAATGACGCCGCGCACATTGTGCAGTATGTTGTTTGAAAGTTGAGTGCTGATGGCCGCCGTTCAAATTGATCACTTCTCCGATGTGCTTTGTGCATGGGCTTATTTTTCCGAGCCGCGCATTGCTGAGGTTGAGCGAAATTTTCGTGAAACGGTGGCGATCACTTACCGCTTCGTGCCCGTATTCGGCGATATGGCAGGCAAAATTGCCGCCTCGTGGGAAAGCAAGGGTGGTTATGACGCTTTCGCCGATCACACCCATCACAACGCCAAACAGTTTCCTGAACTTCATATCAGTGCCAATGTCTGGCGAGAGGTACGCCCCACCTCGTCACTTTCGCCGCATCTTTATTTGAAGGCGATTGAACTGTGCGAGAAAGAAGGCCACTGCCCAGCTGGCGCTTTTGCCAAAGCAATAAGCAAAATGCGCGTGGCGTTTTTTGCGCATGGCCATGATATTGCGCAAGTTGCTGTACAGCAATTTGTAGGGGATGGCGAGGGCGTCAAGGCAGAAACGGTGCGTGCATTCTTAAATGATGGGCGGGCCCATGCGGCTTTATCGGCAGATTATAAAGCTTCCGAAGTTTTGGGTATTTCTGGCAGTCCCACTTTGGTGCTAAATCAAGGACGCCAAAAGCTTTACGGCAATGTGGGCTACCGCATTATCGAAGCGAATATCCAAGAACTGCTACGCGGGCCAAGGGCCGATGAGGCAAGTTGGTGTTGAAGTGGGATAATGGAAAAAGAACCTGCTAAGAAATTTTTCGTGTAAGTCGCGTTAGAGTTGGTTCAAGTGGAGTTTTGTGCTGCTGCCGTAAATTATCTTAAAAGTTTTGGCTTAGTTTCTCGCCGATTTTCAAACTTGGTGGTTTTGAACACGGTTTTGGCCATTGCGTTACCGAGACATTTAGCCCTTGCATCACACTCATTGTCCGGCTGGAAATACAAAGTACCGGCCGAGAGGGGAGCCAAGTAAGCTACGCGATTTTGCTATGCGCTGGTATCCGCATTTGTATTTTAGTTCGACAAAAGGTCATACCGAATTTGAAGCGGTGCGTTCCGAACGACCCTTTCGTAAGCCAACGAGAACCCTCATTCATCAGACTATCACAACCAACCCCCAGCAAAACCCGCCCGCTGCAAACCGCGTGTGATATACGGACATTTTCGCATCAATTGCCAAAGTAAACCGGTTCGGTAATTTTCGATCATCAAGATAATTGGTCCTTGGTTGAGACCAAAATGCCATGGCGATACCCAGCCTTTTGGACTGTCAGCGTTTCCCGGAAAAGTCGGGTTAAAAGACGCCTTAAAGCCGTAGGGGTTGAGTTTTGTCAATTTGGCCTGATGAATGCAATAGTTTAGCGTAGGCAATACGATCTCAGGCGCGAACGGTAACGACGCTACCACAGCCCATGGTGCGATGGTGCCATCATCGGGTCCATAAGGCACACCGCGCCCGACGTAATCGAAAAAAGTGCGCTCGATACCACCTATTTTGATGGTGCCTGGGCCTGGGCCCTCGCTGGCGGTTAGTCCCCAGCAATGCTTGCCGTATCCTGCGAATTTGAGCGGATTTTCGATCGCGTATTGTTGTTGCACGTAAGTTGCGCGTCGACTGTTCTCGAAATAGTCACTGTCCTTGCTGCGCATGTATGCGTCCTGAAGGCCGCGAAAATCGATCCAGATATGCGAGAGCTGGTGGGTGAACAACGGCCCGGAGTATAGATATTCATATCCGTACAAGTGTTCCCAGCGATAAGTGGACACCCAAGCTGTGTAACTGCTCTCGGTCAGCGGATAAGTCGGTGATCCCAACCCCAGCATGTAGAGTAGCATTGCCTCATCGTAGCCTTCCCAGCGATATTTCAGGAATCCGCTTTCGGGCTTCCAACCATGCGTAACCGTTGCGCCGTGATTCTGTGCCCATTGCCAATCGGCCCTGCGATAGAGCGCGTCTGCAAGGGTGCGGATTTCATGCTCGTCCGCCGTGTCCGCGTCAAAATAGAGTCCTGCGGTCAAAGCCCCCGCCAGAAGAAAGGCGCTATCCACTGTTGATAGTTCGCATTGCCAAGCGCGCCGACCAGTATGCATGTCTAGAAAATGATAATAGAATCCTTTGTAGCCGGTGGCATCGGGTTCAGGGCCTTGGTGGCTGTTCCAGAAAAATCGCAGCGTCATCAGCGTTCGTTCTGTTGCTACGGTTCGTGTTATGAACCCCCGCTCAACACCGATGGGATAGCACGTCAAGGCGAGGCCGGTTGCTGCAATGCTGGCTGGCCAATCTGGCGCGGTCTTATCGATCACTAGTCCGTTGACGGGATTTGTCTCATGAAGAAAGTAGCCAAAAGATTCGCGTTGTAATTTTTCTAAATCGGCTTCCGAGAACGGAATCCCTCTATTCATGGCGTGGGGTTGCAAGAGGCCGGATCCAACTTTAAGCCATTCTCAACATCTGTGAAAACGGGTGCGAAGCCCCCACTTTTGGTGCGAAAGTTTGTGGTCTGGCCCTGATAAAGTCTCGCGGTGATAAACTGCACAGAACCGTCATAAACATAATTGCGAATGTCAAATTTGAGAGCTTGGGGTGTCTTACGATCTCCAATGAGACGCTCGCCCGCAGGCACGAGCGCCTGCGCAATATAATCACCATCAAGGATTTGCTCCCATACCCGCTTCGTTAGTTTGTCACCGCGGTAAGCAGCCCTGCCGCCGAATCCTGTGGCTGGCTTGAAAAACAATTTGCGCCGTTCTGACCACAACCGTTCGGCATCAGAAGCCATTACAATCTCTGTCTTCGGAATGCCGTTCAAAAGTGTTTGCGCAATATCTTCAGAAACGCCGAGTGACGCTAAACGCTGCGGATCACTCAGCACTGCAAGATTGCGCTTGTTAGCGTAGAGCGCATAGGTTCGCGGATGCGGTGACAGAACAACTGCACCCTTCAAATAAGCTTCGCGGAGTGTCGCATTCGCTGGCTTTTCCAGCATGAAGTCGGTCAGCCTATTATAAACGAAGTCAATTGGATCGTCGCCATGCCATAAGATGCCGTCATGCAGGCGCAACTCCATCGGATCGGCGATGATCGCCTCCACACCATGCTTTTGAAACATCTGCTGGGATAGAATAAACTCCGGATAGAGAAATTGCTCTTTCGGATTTTCGTCGACGATGGCGATGCGCCGTAACTTCTGATCACTGCGCGCTAGCTGCCATTCTGTAAGAAACATGGTGACAAAGGTTTGTTCGAGTGCCTCCACTGCAATAGGGTCGGTCGTCATGTTGGCAATTGCTGAGCAACATGCTTTTTGAGCGCGTGCCAGCGCAGCGCTTAGAAGTGCTCCGCCCGCGTTGGTGTTGATCTCAATTAGTTTAGATTCAGCGCCTACAAGGTGGAAATCATAACTCAGAAATACGCCTTTGGCGCCGCTTCCCTCAAACTGAGTAATTGCCGCCGCCTCTCCAAGAACAACCTCGCGGTATGCGGGTAGCGCAACAACCGATTCCACCGCTGCGATAATCGCCGCCATGCGTTCCATATGATGCCGAGACACAAACACCGGCATGCTTGCGAACATTGATGGTAAATTATGCGTATCAGTGTTGGTTTCGAGCTCGCGTTTCAGCGCGTTAGTATCGACACTGATGCAGAAACACTGACTGTTGAGCGACTCAACTCCGTTCGAGCTCATTTTGGTTTCATCTTTCCTGCCCCCTCGCTGCCCACTTCCAATTACGGATCTCCGGCATATCTTCGCCATACTGCCGAATGTAGCGCTTGTGATCGATGAGTTTGTCTCGAATGAATTGAGTGAGGTACGCCCCACGCGTGCTCAAACCCGGAACCCGATCGACCACGTCTTTGGCCAGATGGAAGCGGTCAATGTCATTCAGCACCACCATATCAAAAGGCGTTGTAGTGGTGCCTTCTTCTTTGTAGCCGCGAACATGCATGTTGTGATGGTTGGTTCGATGATAGGTCAATTTATGAATAAGCGAAGAATACCCGTGGTACGCAAAGATAATTGGCTTGTCCTTGGTAAACAGCGCGTCGAAATCCTCGTTGCTTAGTCCATGCGGATGCTCACCGGGCGGTTGCAAAGCCATCAAATCGACCACGTTGATGAAACGAATTTTTAGCTCGGAGAAATGTTGTCGCAGAATCTCCACTGCGGCCAACATTTCCATAGTAGGTACATCACCGGCACAGGCTAACACGACATCGGGTTCACTGCCTCCGTCATTACTGGCCCATTCCCAAATGCCTAAACCGTTGGTGCAGTGTTTGATTGCGGCATCCATATCAAGCCATTGCAGTTCCGGCTGTTTACCAGCAACAATCACATTGATATATTGGCGGCTTCGTAAGCAATGATCAGTTACTACCAACAAAGTGTTGGCATCTGGCGGTAAATAAACGCGGATGACGTCGGCTTTTTTATTCACCACATGGTCGATAAAGCCCGGGTCTTGATGGCTGAAGCCGTTATTGTCTTGCCTCCACACGTGGGACGTCAGCAGATAGGTTAGTGAAGCGATGGGCTGCCTCCAAGCAATTCGGTTCGAGACCTTCAACCATTTGGCGTGTTGGTTAAACATCGAGTCAATGATGTGGACGAAGCCTTCGTAGCAGGAGAAAAACCCGTGGCGTCCGGTGAGCAAATAACCTTCCAACCAACCCTGACAGAGGTGCTCGCTCAAGGCTTCCATCACGCGACCATCGGGAGAGAGCTCAGTGTCGCTCTCGATAATTTCGCCGGCGAACGCCCTATCGGTCACTTCAAATAAAGCCCCTAATCGGTTCGATGCCGTCTCGTCGGGGCCGAAGACGCGGAAGTTGCGCGCCACCGCATTGAGTTTCATCACGTCGCGCAGGAAGGTGCCTGTCAAGCGAGTTGATTCCGCTGTCACCGTTCCGGGACTGGAGACATCGACCGCATACTCCCTAAAATCGGGAAGCTTCAAATCGCGCAGCAGCAAACCGCCATTGACATGCGGGTTCGCCCCCATCCGGTGATCACCTTTAGGTGCCAGCTCTGCAAGCTCTGGTATGAGTTTGCCTGCCTTGTCAAACAGTTCATCGGGCCGATAGCTTCTCAGCCATTGTTCGAGAATCCACAGATGCTTGGGGTTCTCTGCCAGATTGGACAAAGGTACCTGATGCGAGCGCCACGAACCTTCGGTTTTCAGACCGTCCACTTCTTTGGGGCCCGTCCAGCCTTTAGGCGTGCGAAGAATGATCATTGGCCAAGCCGGGCGCTTCTTGAAACCTTCAGTGCGCGCCTGTGATTGCATTTGCCTTATCTCTTCGACAATCACATCGAGCGTCGCGGCCATGAGTTGGTGAACCGTTTCTGGATCGTCGCCTCCGACGAAGAAAGGCTTATAACCATAACCACGAAAAAGCTGTTCCAGCTCCTCATGGCGAATGCGCGCTAGTATTGTGGGACTTGCGATTTTGTAGCCGTTGAGATGCAGGATAGGCAGAACCGCGCCGTCGTGGACTGGGTTCAAAAACTTATTCGAGTGCCAGCTGGTGGCAAGCGCTCCGGTCTCAGCTTCACCATCGCCCACCACGCAGGCGACAATCAGGTCAGGATTATCGAATGCAGCACCATAGGCGTGCATCAGAGAATAGCCGAGCTCGCCGCCTTCGTTGATTGAACCGGGCGTTTCCGCGGCCGTGTGGCTGGGAATGCCGCCGGGAAAAGAGAATTGGGTGAATAGACGCTTTAGGCCAGGTTCGTCTTGCGAGACATCAGGATAAAATTCGCTGTAGGTGCCCTCTAGATAGGTGTTTGCTACAATGCCTGGCCCGCCATGCCCGGGCCCGGTGACATATATCATATTCAGGTCAAACTGTTTGATGATGCGGTTCAAATGGACATAGATGAAATTCAATCCGGGAGTGGTGCCCCAATGGCCTAGCAAACGCGGCTTCACATGCTCGAGATTCAAAGGCATTTTGAGGAGCGGATTATCGAACAGATAAATCTGGCCGACCGAAAGGTAGTTGGCGGCGCGCCAATATGCGTTCATCTTTTTCAGGAGTTCCGGTGAGAGTGGTTTGTTCATGGGCTTTTCCTATCGTTAGGAATGTTCGAAGGTTGAATGCCGGGGAGCTTCTCGAAAACCGCCTTCGCAATGATTACTTCTTCGTCGGTGCGTATAACGCGCACGTGGGTGCGACTTCCGTCAGTTGAAATCAGTGGCCCGCCAGCTGAATTGCGTTTGTCGTCGAGATCGATACCGAGAAACCCGAGACCTTTGCAAATGCGGGCTCGAATGACGGCTGAATTTTCACCGATGCCGCCGGTGAAGACAATAATATCCACTCCACCCAGTGCGGCGGCAAAGGCACCAATCCATTTCTTAACTTGGTAACAAAACAGTGAAACGGCTTCGGCTGCCCGAACATCAGTGGCCTCTTTGTCGAGCAGATCGCGCAGATCAGAACTTGTTTCCGAAACTCCGAGCAATCCGGATTGCCGGTTGACCATGTGGTCAAACTGCTGCGCGGTCATGTGTTCGGTTTGCGCTAGGTACAAGACCAGCCCTGGATCAATGTCGCCGGAGCGGGTGCTCATGGGTACACCTGCTGCTGGCGTAAATCCCATACTGGTGTCGATGCCTTTGCCACCGCTCACCGCTGCCAAGCTCGACCCATTTCCAAGATGCAGGAGGATAACGCGTCCCTGAGCGGCCTCGGTGCCAACGGCGCGAATGAGCTCCTCCATGAGATATGTATAAGACAGACCGTGAAAGCCGTGGCGTTCGACACCATTTGTCTGCAAACGCCGGGGGATTGGCAATATCTTAGCTATACGTGGCATATCACGATGGAAACTCGTATCGAAACAAGCGATTTGCGGCAGGTTTGGAAGACGCTCGCCAATTAGATCTATGATTTCAATCTGCGCGGGAAGATGTTCCGATGCGTATGCGCCGATACGGCGAAGTTCATCAAGCATTTCACTGGTAACGCGGTGCGGTTCCTTGTATTTGCTGCCGCCATTAACGATGCGGTGGCCGACTGCCGTAATCGAAGCGAGGCCAATCCGCTTTTCAAGCCAAACGAACAAATAATTTGCCGATGATCGGTGATCGAAGTCATCTATGCTGCGGTTTTCATGGTCATTGCGAACAGGATCATTGAAAGTGAATGTGGTTCCGCGCAAGCCGATGCGTTCGACCTTGCCATGTAGCAGTTGTTTCGGCGGATCACCCCACTGGTACAACGCGAATTTGATGCTTGATGAGCCACCGTTCAGCACCAGTATATTTGGTATCTCCTGTAACTCTTGGATCATTTATCGCCCACAGAACCTTTCGTTTGAAAACAAAACAATGCCAAACTCAATGCCCACAAAAGTGCAATGAAAAAAATCACCCATTTGAAATCTGAATCTATAGTGAAATTGACGAAGGCCATTGTGCCTATGGAAGTGGTACCGCCGATCATCGCACCAATTGCCGCGCCCCAATGGCCCGCGCGATAAGAGGTAGAGGCCAATGTGATGGCTAGGATGCCTGTTGCCAAAACATAACCGCCCAATACCCGAAAAACTTGGCTGAGCCATGACCCCAGATTCGGTTTAACGATTTCAAGTTGCTCTGCTGACAGGCCCATATAGCGCATGTCCTCAGGCAAAAGAGGCGGGCGCAGAACGATGAAATATAGTCCTGTAACGACCAACGCAATTCCTGTTGCTACCAGAATGACTGATGATAGGGGCCAGGATTTTCTTTCGGGGCGATGTTGCATTCTCAAGTGGCCATTGCAGCCTGCTGCAGGCCACCGCTAAATATAGTCCATACCAAGTAGAGGGACATGACCGCGCCGCCGAAACAGAAAATTGAAATGTAGGCGTAGGAAAAGAATATGACAGTGACGATCATCACCGCTGCGACCAATAATCCAAAACTTTTCACATTCGTATCGCTGGATAACAACAGCGAACCGATGACTACGGCCACATAGATCGAATAGGTCATATCGCGACCGATTATATAATCGAACAGCTCCTTGCCTTGGTAAATGATGACATGAGGCAGGAACCGTGTGGTCAGCCAGCCCTCATGCGCGAAATAAGGAAAGTATTGCATTGCGCCAAGCATGCCACCGACTATGGCAAGCAGCAGATAGACAGGTTTGCGCCTTTCAGTCTCTATGAAATATGCGGAGAAGGGAACCCAGGTGGGCCACGCCATCCAGGAAAAAAACATATAGGCCAATGAGTATCGCTCGACCGCGTCAGCATTTCCGTTTGATAACCAGACCATGCCCTCCATTGCTTGTTGCAAGCCAAATAAAAACGGCAGAGCTGCAAGAGGAAAGTATCTGCGGTCAGTATTGTAGGCACGTATTATCGTTAGCAGTCCCATTGGCACGAGAACCCCTGCGGCGATGAAACTGGCTTCTGCTGAAAAACACATCGGGCTTTCCTTGGTCAGTATGGGTTATTGAACTCATAGACGGCTTATTCAAGAAAATTCCATATGAAATTACACTCCTTATTCCCGTCAGCGATGCGGTGACCCGGCCCGCCGCGGTTGAATACAAGCTTGTCCGGAAGGTACGAATTGAACGCAGCATTATCGATCTGGCAAACGACGGGTGTCAGCTCGGCAATACCCAAGACAGTCGTGAGTTCGTGGTAGAGACAACGCGTTATCTTGATTTCAAAACGGTGCGCGGTTTGTTCGACGACCTCGAGCGTGTTCCACCGCGTCGGTCCGGTCAGATTTACTTCGAGTTCAGCGTCGCGCAAGTTCACAAAACTCCGCTCGTTCTCCACCGCCCGATAGGCTAAATTCCAGTGCGCAATTCCGCCCGTTAGAATCGCAACGCGCATGATTTCGAAGGCTTTTCTTTCGCCAATTCTGCGCTTTAGATTGAGGTATACCCAAGCTGGGAGTACGGCGAGGTCAACCAATTCGGGAGGGAATCTGGGATCGATCGTCTTCCTGAATCCACCGACCGTCAAGCGGCACTTCAAGAGGAACAACCAAGGGAAGCGGATTTCGGCCCTCAACAAGTGGAGCAGAATTGGCGTAGTGACCTTACTCATGTCCATCAGACGCGGAGTAGCCACCCCTAGCGATGATCGCCTAGCGCAACAACAGCTCATGTCAATCATGCTTGCACCCTCCTCGCGGGGCGGAGTTTTATTTGCCATTACCGCTAGTCCTTTACTTGCTAGATAAGAAGCTAGCTGCGCATGTTTGTCGGTTCTTCCAATCGTTTAAGATGAATCGGCGTTCATCAAAAACTTTCAAAGCGAACGCCGACACACGTTTATCTTGCATCAAGAATCAAACATTCACTGTCACGCGGCCGAGTGATGACCAGAGTGAGCGTTTTGAGGCATCACCACATCGTTCACATCTTGGTGGAGGTCAACATGGGTTGGATTGCTGGTCTCGAGAATAGCTTTCGCGCGTGCCATTTCGTTAACAGGTCCATGTCCCACGATGAGAAAACCGTCAGCTTTCAGAGCTTGCTCATATTCAATGACACTGTTTTTCGGAAGCTCGATACTAAAGAGCGCTGCGCCGAGTGCGCCGATGCCGCCGACCACGGCCGCTCCCTCCACTGCGGCGAGAACCATGGCAGACAGATGACCGAGAACCACGACCGGGCCGATAACGGGAATCGTCAGCAGCATTCCGCCGAAGAACAGGCCCCAGAGGCCACCCCAAATAGCGCCGTTCTTTCCCCAGAATGTAATGCGGTCGCCTGCGTTGTAAAAGCCGATGACTTTTTCTTCGGTGTGGTAGCCCTTCCCGATGATACTGAAATGTTTCATGTCCATAGCGGCAGCGGCCAATTTACGGACGGCGGTTTCTGCTTCGTGATGATGTGCAAACGTTGCCACTATGGCGTCATTTTTCGTCAACATATTATTCTCCTTTAAGTTTGGTTGAGTGGGATTGGTTGATCGGCCTTCACAGTGACAAGCAGGTTCGGCAGGCCAAGACTTATGAAGAAACCGAACACAGTTAGAGACGTCAAAAGTATGAAAGAGGCGTTGGGTAGCGAGGCGATATTGAAGAGGTCCATGACGACGATATCGCCTTGACGCAATGTCGCAAGAAGGACGTCGCGCACATATATCAGGAAGCTTTCACCATTGATGGGTCCGTTGAGCAGCC
>JAYVOQ010000145.1:0-3448 GCA_043757845.1 Hyphomicrobiales bacterium
GTCTTGCAAGGCGCGTTCGGCACGCACCGCATCTGAAACATCCGTAAAGGTGAGCAAGGCATTGCCGTCGGGCAGCGGCACGGCGCGGTAGTGCAAGACGCGGTCATCTTGCCCAATGCGGCCATCATGTTCTTTGCGGTTGGCTTCAAGGCCCGTGACGCTGAACTTAATATCCTGCCAAGCTGCTTTGCTTTCAACGCTGAGACCTGGCAATTGGGCCAGTTCATTGACATGCGGATTTTTATCGAGGAAGGCTTGGTCGATTGACCAGAAGCGTTTGAAAGCGGGGTTGTAGAGACGCAGGCGACCATCAGGTGCAGTCAGAGCCACCGCCTCTGCAAGATTGTCGAGCGTTTCGCGCTGCACTTCATAAAGTTCGTTATAGCGGCTTTCGAGCTGATATTCCTTGGTGAGATTTTCATAAAGATAGGTCATTCCGCCAAAGGGATGTTGCTCGGAAATCACCCGCAGCGAACGCCCGTCTGGCAAATACCAATAATCTTCACGCGGTTCTAATTTTGTATAGGCCTGTAACTGCTTAGAGCGCCATTCACGGTAATTTGCTTGCTCTGGCAAAAGGCGCGCGGCGCGAAGCTTATCCAGTATTTCGCCTTCAGCAGGTTGGGCGGCCAGAAAATTTTCGTCTAACTGCCAAAGTTGTGCATAGGCCTGATTGTTAAATCGTAGGCGCTGGTCGGGCCCGAAGATGGCAATTGCTGTTGATAGCTTGTCAAGCGTGGAGACATGGGCCTTGATGTGGCGGTCTAATTCTTTTTCGGTTTCTTCCAAAGGTGTAGCGTCTATTGCAAAACCAATTTCTCCCTGCTCATTGGGCAATTGGTGAACATTAAATGCGCGCGGGCGGCCTGCTTTGATCAAGCGACCGCGACCAATGAGGCCAGTTTTAGCATCTGCCTTTGACAAATCTATTGCTTCGGCCTTCATCAAAGGCATATTGCGTTTTAACACCGCATCGAGCTTGCCAATTTCGGCTGTTTCAACATAAGCTTTATTGACCCAAGAGAGTTGGCCTTGTTTATCAGTAAGCCAAATGGGGAAGGGCGCAAGATCAAGCAAGCCGCTGAGACGTTCGACCTGTTTGGCCAGCTTGTGGGAATCAAACAGTGTTTCACTGGTTTCAAGACGCTGGCCGGTGAGGGGCCGGAAGCGCAAGGTTGTCATGGTTCCGGCGGCGCGTCCATCGGCCTCCAACAAATTGCCTTCAAGCGTTTTTATACCAAAGTTAAAGGGTGAACCTTGGCTTTGCAGATGCAGAAATTCTTCGCGCAATCGCGCCGCAGAGTCGCGCTCTAGCCAAGCTTCAAAGTTCAATAGTGACGGAATATCATTGGGTAGTTTTGCAGCGCCATGCATTGTGCCCACAATGCGTTCGGGGCTTGCAGCACCTGATGGCCAAGTGAGCAGGATTTGGCTTTCTGACTGAAGCGCTGATTCAGCCTCGTTCAGCTGATATTCGACTTCACCCAATTTGCGCTTGGCAGTTTGTAAAATAGCGTTGGTGTTTCGTGATTTTGCATAGAACCATACGGCTATTGCCGTGGTACATCCGCCAAAAATCCAAGTCCAGACTTGTTGTATGGAAAAATCGCCGGTGCCAGAAAGGCCCAAACTTCGTGCCGGCAATGCATAATACAAGGCAACACAAAACGCCGACGCGCCGCGCCTTAAATTTGCTGCCGTTATTGTTAATAAACTTCGTCCCACCACCGCTCCAACAAGCGCCAAGCCCGGCCCGAATCAGTAGTTGGGCATAGCTTCATGCTATAGACGGAAGTGCCGGATTGGTGAATCGGGTTAGATATTCGTTTCTTGGACAAATTCTGGCGATGGTTCCGTAATCTTAGATTTGTGATCCGCTAAAGCTATTTTGAACTGTTCTTCGAGACGAGTGACACTAATACCTAGGAATGATTGAAAACCGACAGCCACTTGGGGGGCCACCAGACCCGCACAAAATTCGGCAACATCTTGCTCAGGTTGGTTCTGCTTTGACCATTTGGTGCGGCACAGGGAGTGCGGTGTAGCATTATGCAATTTATCGTCTTTTTGAACTTCTTCAACAAATAGACCGTAAAGTATATATTCTGAAATCTGAAGTCTGTTACGGAAAATGCGGTACCACTTGCCGCTGTTTAGATGGGCGAAATGATCACACATTTCCAAGACTGTTTGCCTACGCCATGTGATGAAATTATCGATGTAAGAAAAATACTGAGCGTGTTTTGGTAGGCCGAGTAAATCAAGGCAAACGCTGAAAAACTCAGGGTTTGCAATAAGTACGAGGTTTTGTTTCACATAATTTCTGTACAAGCGGAAACGACCATCTTGAGTAAGGCTGGCAGTATCAAAAGGCTTCAAGAAAAACACGTCAGAATCGCAATAAGCTAAGCCCTCTTCTTTAACGACCGAGGCGATACCAATTTTAACCATTTGCTGAATATGCCAGCCCAGCGAAAGCCCTGTTTCACGCGACCACCACAGACTTCTGCCGCCAACGAAAGGTAAATGGAACAAGAGGCGCATTTTAGCTGGCATCACATCATCAGTGAGCAACACGCTGCGCCGTGGCCCTTGCAGGTGCTTGAACAGTGGGTAATGCGGGCGATCAACCACAACATAGTGATGCCAATTGCCGGTGACGAAAGCATCCATGCTGCAGCATAGGAGAAGGCACCGTTGTAAATCACCCTTATAACTGGGCGTGACGAACGCCCATGATGTTTGTTGGCTTTCAGTCACTCATTGGCTCTTAATTTGCGAAGACTTCGCGCAGGCTCAGGGTTGAAACAACGAGGAAGCCGGCGGCAAAGAAAATATAGGCAACGGCAAACATCCCAGCGGGCTGGCCCAAACTGAAAATGGCTAGGCCGATGAATAACACTGCTGCCGCCAATTCTCCAAACACAACAGGTGGAACGGAATTCACATTATAGGCACGCTTGCCAGCAATCTGGATATTATCCGCCGTTATATCTAATTTAGGCGTGCGCACAAAGGCGGTTTTTTTGCCAAACACGCCTTGCACAACGGCCAAGCTGCATTGCAAGCACAAGCCAGTTGCCATGGCCATGAACGCAATCGTTGTATAAACAAGGCTTGATGGGCTGTGATCTGCACCAGCAAAATTTCCGCTGCGTTGTGATGTCCAATAAGTAAAAAGATTAGCGAGAACCGCAACCAGCATCATCACATTCATAGTGAGAGCCAGTGCCATGAAATGCGCTGACGGCAAGAACGGCAATAGGGCTATTGAAAGCGCAAAAACGGCTAAGAACAAAAAGATTGAACTGTTCAACATATGAAGCGAACCTACCGTTTTGGTAAGGAAACGTGCGTCTGAGTTCCACAAGTTGGCGAGTGTTTTACGACCGGTTTCTGCTGCACCTTTAGTCCAGCGGAATTGCTGGCTGCGTACCGCGCTCATTTG
>JAYVOQ010000146.1:0-42301 GCA_043757845.1 Hyphomicrobiales bacterium
AAGGCCTCACACCTTACGAATACATCTGCAAATGCTGGACAAATGAACCAGAAAGATTCAAACTAAATCCAATCCATCAAATCGCGGAACTAAACAGGTAGGCTCCCTCGAAAAACATTTGATATTGCCTTTCTAGGGAAGCACCTCTGAACTGTGCCTGAGGGCCGCGTTTATCTGGCATTCAGAATACAGCTACAAAATCTATTATAACAGCCGTGGAATTTTCTCGTTGAATTCCTTAGTGAACACCTTTTTCTTGCCTTCAAAGGCCTCAATCTTGCCCCACACAATCCAATGGGTTTTCGTGGCAGTCAGGCGGCCATAAGTTTCGGTGCGCGTTTCCCACTTGCCGCGCTTACGGCCTTCGGTCCAATGGGTTTCCATTTTGGCTGAAAGCGGATGGTCGGGCAGAATGGAATAGTTCTCGCGGCCAACGCTCCAAATCGTGAGGTTCAAGTCCTTAATCACTTGAATTCCGAAATCATCGACGATTTCCAATCGGGTTTCGCCAGTCTTAGGGTTAACCGTCAACTCACGCCTGTTGCTGGCCGGCTTAACATGTTTTAGATCGACCGCTTTGGCAGCCTCGGGTTGGCTAAACGTGATCAACTGTCCAGCCGCATATTTTTTGCGGATGGGCACGTGGAATTCAGAGCCGCCCGCATAAACCGTAAGCTTCACATTCTCAGGCGCTGGCCACATCATCGGGAAATACGACGTGGAAATGGCCACGCGCAGTTTGTGACCTTTCGGTAGTTTGTAAGCAACGTCATCCAATTTGATCTTCATGCGGTAACGCTTGCCCGGTTCCAGCGGCATCGGCTCGCTGCGTGATTGGCGCTGCGTAAGATTCTGTAATTGATAACTGATGCGGCTCACTTCACCTGTGGGCCACACATCATTGAGACGCACAGCAATATGCGCCACGGGCTTGTCGACGCTGAAATCAAGCTCAACAAATGGCTGGCCCACAATTTCGACATCATCTGTCGTGGCAGGGCTTTCAAAGGTGATCGACTGGCTGTCGTCTTTGGCTTGGTCACCTGCAAACTCTGGGCCGCACCAGATGATGCAATACTCACCGCCATCAAAGCCAGTGGTTTGCTTTGATGAAATTTCCAACGCTTTTTCAACGCCGCGCTCACCCGAAATGCCCTTATCGGTCAGAAACCATTTCTTCGTCTCGATATTGCCGAAGCCCCAATAGCTTTCGCCAATCCAGCGGCCTTTAATTTCCGTTGGGAAAGTGCCGGGCCGCCACGGCTCCATGATATAGACACGGTAATCCGGTTCATTGGTCACCTTGGTGTCAATGTTCTTCAAATAGAAATCCCACCAGCGCAGCATTTCTTGCAAAAAGCCGATCTTGGGTTCAGGCACGGCAAAATGTGGATATTTATGCGCCCAAGGCCCGATGACGGCTTTGCGCGGGCAACGCAGGCCCTTCATCAACCGTGGCACGGCGTTAGAATAAGCATCATTCCACCCACCCACCACCAAAGTGGCGGCAGTGATGGCGCCGAAATTCTCGCACACAGAACCGTGCTTCCAATAATCATCGCGGTGCGGATGTTTCAGCCACGGAATGACTAGGAAAGGTTCATTCTTCAACCGCTCCATCCACATCTTCTTCCAGCGTGGGCCAACAACCGCAGGATCAGGCGGGCGGGACGAATAGGCCAGCATCGTGGAAGCCCAACCGAGATTCTCATTCAGTAAAGTGCCGCCTTTGTAATGGATATCGTCTTCATAGCGATCATCGGTGGAGCAGATGGTGACGATGGCTTTGAGGGCAGGCGGCTGGCGCGCCGCCACTTGCAACGCATTAAACCCACCCCATGAAATGCCAAACATGCCCACTTTGCCATCGCACCATTTCTGTTTGGCCAACCATGCGATCACCTCAAGCGCGTCATCTTGCTCTTGCATGGTATATTCATCCAGCATGATGCCTTCGCTATCACCGCAGCCTCGCATATCAACACGAATGGACGCATAGCCATGGCCCGCAAGATAAGGATGAGTGAGTGCATCGCGTTCATGGGTGCCATCTGTCTTGCGATAAGGCAGATATTCCAGCAGCGCTGGAACCGGATTTTTCTCAGCGTCTTTGGGAAGCCACAACCGCGCCGCCAGCTTGGTGCCGTCTGCGAGAGGGATCCACAGGTTCTTGATTTCTTTAGTTTTGCGGGGGAATTTCGAAACAGTTTTGATCGCCATAAAGCCCTTATGCCGCAAAAGCCTTCACCGCCGCAACAATCGCCTTGAAGCTCTCCGCAGCTGCTTTGCTCATGTAGCGCGCGCGCAAATAGGCATGAACCAAGTCTGGTTCCTCGCGGATTTGGGCGGCAACACCTGCGTTATTCAGCTTGGCCGCATAGTCGTAGGCATCATCATGCAACGGGTCATGCGCGCAGGCCACGAGAAAGGCGGGCGGCAAGCCATGATAGTCGGTTTCGCAAAGCGGCTGCGCCAGCTTGTTGCCGATGCCGCCATAGGTTTTGCTATAGTAAATCACATCCTGCGTAGAAAGCCGCGGCGCGTTGGCTCGTGAGACATAAGAGCCTTTGCTCATGTTTCCGCCGAGGCCGGGATAGATCAACACTTGGCCCGTAATCTGCTTGCGGCCTACGTCCCTCGATTTGAGGCACAGGGCCGCCGCCAAATTTCCGCCCGCACTATCTCCTGCCACCACGCAAGGGCCAAGAGTCTGCAACACTGCCCAGCATTCATCAAAAGCCTTAGGGAATGGATTTTCTGGTGACAGGCTATATTCCACCGCTGTCACTTCAATCTGCGCTTGATCTGCCAGATCAGCGCAAATGGAATCATGGCTCTCAAGCCCGCCCACCACAAACCCACCACCATGTAGATAGAGCAATGTGCCTTTCGGGTTCGGCGGCGTATAGCGGCGACAGAGAACCTCCCCAACGATGAAATCCACAGCTACAACTTTGTCAGGAAGCTTGCCCGCAAAATGTTGACAATAGCGCGTATAGAAAGATCGCTGCTCGTCCAGCGTAAAACTCACAGCATTTTCAGGATAAAGCCTCTCACCTTCTTCCAGAAAGGCAATGATGCCAGGATCTTTCAATTGCGCATATTTGCTCACGTTGTAATCAGCGCCGCATTGCGCAGGGCCTTTATATTGGCCGCATGATCACCTTTGAAGATAGAACTTCCTGCCACCAACACATTGGCCCCGGCGCGAATCGCAGCACCTGCCGTAGAAACATCAATACCGCCATCCACTTCAATGTCGATATTGCGCCCGCCTGCAAGAGCCTTGGCTTGCGCAATTTTGGGCAACATCGCCTTGATAAAACTCTGCCCGCCAAAGCCGGGGTTCACCGTCATCACCAGAATGAGATCAATCCTGTCGATCACATGTTCAATGGCTGAAACGGGTGTGGCCGGATTGATCGCAACACCTGCGCGTTTGCCCAGCGCCTTGATGGCTTGCAGCGAGCGATCCAAATGCGGCCCCGCCTCGGCGTGCACCGTAATGCAATCCGCCCCTGCCGCAGCAAATTGCGCGAGGTAAGGATCAGCCGGAGAGATCATCAAATGCGTATCAAACGGCGCCTTGGTAAGTGGCCGCAGCGATTGCATGATCGGCGCACCAAATGAAATGTTCGGAACAAAATGCCCATCCATCACATCCACATGCACCCAATCAGCACCAGCCGTGAGCGCGGATAAAACCTCATCGCCAAGTTTCGCAAAATCCGCAGCAAGGATGGAAGGGGCGATGATGAGCGGGCGTGGGGTCATGCAGCACACATAGTTGAAGCACCATGCCTTATCAACCTTCTCCCGCAAGGGGAGAAGGTAGCCCGATTTGGTTTAAATCAAGCTGGCAAAATGCACAGCCGTGTCGCTCATACGGTTAGAGAAGCCCCATTCGTTGTCGTACCACGAAAGGATAGAAACGAAGTTGCCGTCCATCACCTTGGTTTGGTCGAGATGGAAAATCGAAGAATGTGGATCATGGTTGAAGTCTGACGACACATTCGGCTGATCAGTGAAAGTGAGGATGCCCTTCAGGTGGCCCTTTGATGCAGCGATGATGGCATCGTTGATTTCTTGCACGGTGGTGGCGCGTTTTGCCACAAACTTCAAATCGACCAAAGAAACATTTGGCGTTGGTACGCGAATGGAAATGCCGTCCAACTTGCCTTTCAGTTCTGGCATCACCAAGCCAACAGCCTTGGCAGCGCCAGTGGAAGTTGGGATCATGCTCAAAGCCGCAGCGCGGGCGCGGTATAGGTCCTTGTGCATGGTATCCAAAGTGGGCTGGTCGCCAGTGTAAGAGTGGATGGTGGTCATCATGCCTTTTTCGAGACCGATCAAATCATGCAACACCTTCACCACGGGAACGAGGCAGTTGGTGGTGCAAGACGCATTTGAGATCACCATGTCGTCCTTGGTGAGAGACTTGTGGTTCACGCCGAAAACAATCGTCTTGTCTGCACCGTCAGCCGGAGCTGAAATGATCACGCGCTTCGCACCAGCCGTGAGATGGGCCGAGGCCTTTTCCTTAGAAGTGAAAATTCCAGTGCATTCCATGGCGATATCCACGCCCATTTCCTTCCAAGGAAGCTGGGCGGGGTCTTTAACAGCGGTCACTTTGAACTTCTCAGATCCCACATTGATCATGTCGCCTTCCACACGCACTTCATGCGGGAAGCGGCCATGCACCGAATCAAAGCGCAGCAAATGGGCATTGGTTTCCACCGGGCCCAAATCATTCACCGCCACAACTTCGATGTCTTGACGGCCCGATTCATGGATAGCGCGCAAGATATTGCGCCCGATGCGGCCGAAGCCATTGATTGCAACGCGAACTTTTTTGGCCATGTGGCTCTCCTGTTATGAATTGGGTTTGGCGGGCTTATAGCGCAGTTTTTGGGAGCGCCAAGCAGAATTTGAGGGGCGCACATCATTTTTTCGTTTGCCAACTTTGGTCAGGCTTGACATATTTTACGACTATCGTATTTTCAAACTTTACTACATAGGAAAAATGCGATGCATGTGCGTTTAAAGGAAAAAGGCCAAATCACAATTCCGTCGGCGCTGCGCGTTAAAATCGCCGCCGAGGTGGGGGATTTGTTTGAAGTTGCTCTCGACGGTGGAAATTTAATTTTTCGTCCGCAACAGGTTTCGGCGAAGCGGGCCAAGAAAAACACAAACTCAAAGGGCGTTGATATTGGCAAGTGGATTGGGTCGGGCAAAGGCACGTTTGAAACACCGGAACAAGTTGACGCTTTCATCCGCGCCGAACGCAATCGATGGGAATAAGACAAAGGCTCAAAGGCAGGCGGGCATATTTTGATACAAATGTTTTCATTTATCTCATTGAAGGCTTTGTTTCATTTAAAGAGTCGTTGAACGAAATCCGCGAAGCAATTCTCAACCGTGAAGTACAAATTTTCACAAGCGAACTCACCTTGTGCGAAGTCTTAGTGGCACCGCTTCGTGACGCGAATGCAGAACTTGTCCTTCGATATCGGGGCCTTATTGAGGAGAGTGGCGCGTTTCAGTTGTTGCCAACAACGCGAGAAACTTACATTCGCGTCAGCCTGATCCGCGCCCAAGTGAGACTAAAGATGGCTGATGCCATTCACGTGGCAACGGCTGTAGAGGCGGGGTGCAACGCGTTTGTTTCAAATGACAGAGATCTAAAATTGCCAAACGCGCTTGAGTTAATTGGGTTATGATTGGAGTTTATCAAGAGAGGATGAACCCAATTGCCGAAGAAAACTGTCACAGCTACGTTGGAAGGCGAGATGGTAGCAAGCAATGAAATTATAATTAACGGCTTGAGCTATGAACCCACAGATCATGAATTTATTAAGTTGGCAAAAATAAACATGAAGCAAGGTGGACACGGTGACGATCATATTATGAATGCGGTTTATGAAGTTATCGATTGTAAACCAGCCGAAGTTAATTTCTAGATCCTTGCGCGATCAACCAGCAACCTCACCACTTCTTCTGCTGCATCTTCCGGCGATATCAGCCCCGTATCAACCAGCAATTCGGGCGCATCCGGCTTTTCATAGGGCGACGAAATGCCGGTGAAGTTTTTCAACTCACCGCGCCTTGCTTTGGCGTAAAGGCCTTTCACATCACGTTTTTCGGCTTCGGCTAAAGACGTATCCACGAAAATTTCCATGAACTCGCCTTCGCCCAAAAGCTCACGCGCCATTTGCCGTTCTGCCTTGAACGGTGAGATGAAGGAGACGAGAGTGATCAACCCCGCATCTGTCATCAACTTTGCCACTTCGCCCACGCGGCGAATGTTTTCCACGCGGTCTTGATCGGTGAAGCCAAGATCGCGGTTCAGGCCGTGGCGCACATTGTCTCCGTCCAATAAATAAGTGAGTTGGCCACGCGCGTGCAATTTCTTTTCCACCAAATTGGCGATGGTGGATTTGCCAGCGCCTGAGAGGCCCGTGAACCACAGCACCGTCGGCTTCTGCCGCAACAAAACCGCGCGCGCATTCTTGTTCACATCCATGGCCTGCCAATGGATATTGGCGGCGCGCCGTAAAGCAAAATTGATTAAACCAAATCCAACGGTGTTGTTGGAGAAGCGATCAATGATGATAAAACTGCCCAACGTCTTGTTCGTGGCGTAAGCTTCAAAAGCCAGCGGACCATTGAGTTCCAAATTGCACACGCCGATTTCGTTGAGCGAAAGCGTTTCAGCAGCCTGGTGTTCCATCGTGTTGACGTTCACTTTATATTTCAGCTTATCCAAAGTGCCGGGCAAAGATTTGGTCGCGGATTTAATCAGATAAGCGCGCCCCGGCAGCATGGGCTCATCGCCCATCCACAGAAGCTGCACTTCAAATTGATCGGATACTTCAACAGGAGACTGCACTGCGCAAATCACATCGCCACGGCTGGCATCAACTTCATCAGCCAAGGTGAGTGTCACTGCTTGCTCGGCCTGCGCTTCAGGCAAGTCACCATCTTGCGTCACAATGCGCGTCACAATGCTTTGCGTGGCCGATGGCAACACCTTCACCTTATCGCCAACTTTCACGCTGCCCGAGGCAATGGTGCCAGCGAACCCACGAAAGTTTTGGTCAGGCCGGTTCACCCATTGCACGGGCAAGCGGAAGGGCTTCGATTTCGCATCATCACCGACAGGAACAGATTCGAGATAGCCCATGAGCGTGGGCCCCTGATACCATTGCATGTTGGGTGAGCGTTCAATCATATTGTCGCCCATCAAGGCGGAAACCGGAATCACTTTGATTTCAGACGTAACTCCAAGTTCGCCCGCAAATTTACGGTAATCAGCTTCGATCCGCTCAAACACCTCGCGGGAAAAACCAACCAAGTCCATCTTGTTGATGCATAACACGAGATGACGAATGCCTAGCAGTTTACATATAAATGAATGCCGCCGCGTTTGTGTGAGAACGCCTTTGCGCGCGTCAATGAGGATGATGGCCAATTCAGCCGTCGAAGCGCCCGTGGCCATGTTGCGCGTATATTGTTCATGGCCGGGTGTATCGGCCACAATGAATTTGCGCCGCGCCGTGGTGAAGGCACGGTAAGCCACGTCAATGGTTATGCCCTGTTCGCGTTCGGCAGAAAGCCCATCGACCAGCAATGCAAAATCTAAATTGCCACCTTGCGTGCCGAGTTTTTTGGAGTCTGCTTCCAGTGCCGCAAGTTGATCTTCAAACAGCATCTTAGATTCGTAAAGCAGTCGACCGATCAGCGTGGACTTGCCGTCATCCACAGACCCGCAAGTGATGAAGCGCAGTAAATCTTTATTTTCTTGCTCAGCGAGATAGGCCTCAACATCGCCGCCAGTGAATTCAACAAAGCGCGACATCAGAAATACCCTTCCTGCTTTTTCTTCTCCATACTCTGGGAAGCATCCTTATCAATCACGCGGCCTTGGCGTTCCGATGATGTGGCCACCAGCATTTCTTCGATGATGTCATTAAGTGAAGTAGCATCTGACTCAATCGCACCCGTCAGCGGATAACAACCCAAAGTGCGGAAGCGGATTTTCTTAATCTGTGGTTTTTCACCGATGTGAAGCCTCATGCGGTCATCATCCACCATGATAAGTTGGCCATCGCGCTCCACCACCGGGCGTTCTGCGGCAAAATATAAAGGCACAATCGCAATGTTCTCGCGCGCAATATATTGCCAGATGTCCAGCTCCGTCCAATTGGAAAGCGGGAACACCCGAATGCTCTCGCCCTTGTTCTTGCGCGCGTTATAAAGATTCCATAATTCAGGGCGTTGGTTCTTCGGGTCCCAACGATGTTTAGTGTCGCGGAATGAAAAGATGCGCTCCTTGGCGCGGGATTTTTCTTCGTCACGCCGCGCTCCACCAAATGCCGCATCGAAACCATATCTATCCAACGCTTGCTTCAGCCCGTCAGTCTTCATCACCTGCGTATGCAACGCCGAACCATGATCAAACGGATTGATGTTTTTCGCCACACCTTCGGGGTTGATGTGAACAATCAACTCCAGCCCCAGCCGCCGCGCCGTTTCATCGCGCATCGCAATCATCTCGCGGAACTTCCAGCGCGTATCCACATGCATCAGGGGGAAGGGCGGCTTAGCGGGGTAAAACGCCTTCAAGGCCAGATGCAGCATTACGGCTGAATCTTTTCCGATTGAATAAAGCATCACTGGCTTTTCGCATTCGGCAGCTACTTCGCGGATGATGTGGATGGATTCAGCTTCCAGCTTTTGTAAATGGGTCAGCCGGTTGCTTGCGATCGGCGCAGGCGTCGGTCGTTGCGCCGCGATCCAGCTGCGCACCTTATCCATCGTTTTGGCAGAAGGGCTGCGGCCCTCTCGCAAATCAAACACGAAATTAGGATCGGCTAGGGCATTTTTGCCCAAAACGCTAGGATCTATGGCCGAATTGGCCAAGAACTGCTCAATTTCATTGAGAAAAACGCCGGATGTGCTGTTCATGATAGGAAATTTCCTATCACGCAACACGTCTCATGTCAAAATCCTATTTGAAAGCTTCGTGATATTTAAGATGAGGCCAAATCCGATTCCAGCTAAGTGCGGCGCAACAGGAGTTTGCATCCCATGAATCGTTTCGTTCTTGCCCTATTTGCCACGACCGCATTCGCCACCGCTGGCATGGCGCAAGTGAAGATGGATGGCACCTTCACCGCCGCCAAAGCTTGCGATGCCGTGATCTCAATCAAGAAAGGCACCAATCCAGACAAAGCAGCAATTGACGCCGGAAAGGCTTATCATCTGCTGGGCAAGAACAAAGATAACGCCACGCATTATTGGATTGAAGTGCCAAACGCTGATCCAAAGCAGCGTTGGGTGGCGATAGATTGCGGTTCAACTGATGGCAGCGCAGCGCAGGCACCAGCCGCGCTCACGCCCAAACAAAACAATGTGGCCGTAAACACACCGCAAGGCACCGTGAAGCCTAAGCCTCAGTCGCGCGGTTTTGGCGGGGGCGTGCCTTACTATGCTTTTGCTTTGTCGTGGGAGCCAACCTTCTGCGAAGCCATGCGCGATAAAACCGAATGCCGGGCCGAAACCCCATCGTCTTGGGAAGCGTCTCATTTCACTTTGCACGGCCTGTGGCCGCAACCGCGCCGCAATCAATTCTGTGGTGTTGATCCAAAATTATCAGCCCTTGATGATCAGCATCAATGGGATGCGCTGCCAGAGCCGGACTTAAGCCCCCAAACCCGCGCTGCCCTTAACATCGCAATGCCCGGCACCATGTCCAACTTGCAACGCCATGAATGGATCAAACATGGCACATGTTATCCTGCAGGCAATGCCGAACAATATTTTAAAGATGAAATGCGACTGGCAGCAGCAGTGAATGCCTCAGCCGTGCAGCAGCTATTTGCCGCCAATGTTGGTAAGCAACTTACAGTCGCGCAAATTGATGCGAAGTTTGAAGAAGCTTTCGGCAAGGGCACCGCTGATCATGTCCAGCTTGAATGCGACAAACAAGGCCGTATCGCTGGCTTCACGATGAACCTGCGCGGTGACATTCCCGGTGGAGCAGATTTGAAAACTCTGCTGACCGCTGGTGATCCGGCGCAGAATAAATGCGAAGGAGGATTGGTGGACGCCGTTAAATAGCTCCGGCTAGCTCCGCTATCCGCCGTGCGGCTTCTGCAATCTCGGCTTCATCCGCCGAAAGTGCCACGCGCAAATGGCCAGCGGCTGATGCGCCGAAGCTTTCGCCCGGCATAGTGACAACACCTTTCTCACGCAGCAGACGCAAAGCAAAGTCCTCACCTGAAAGCCCCGTTCTGCGCACATCCACCATCACAAACATGCCGCCTTCCGGCATCCGCGCGGTCACGCTGTTGCTGCCGCGCAGGCCCTTCAACAAAGCTTCTGCGCGTTCCACGTAAAGTCTTTGCATCTCACGGGTTTCTACAAACTCATGCGAAAGTGCAAAAGCCGTTGCATCTTGCAAAAATTGCGGTGATCCAAACAGTAATGTTTCTGAAACTGGAATAACCTTTTCGCAATAGGCCGCAGAAGCCGCAATCCACCCAGCGCGAAAGCCGGGCAGGGCGTGGGATTTGGAAATTGAAGAACAAACGATCACCCGCTCTTCCAGAGCCTTGTCGAAAAACGGCGAATAGAATTTTCCATCACCATGGATCAAAGTGGAATAAACTTCATCAGACACAATCCACAAATCATGCTTCACAGCCAGTGCTGAAATCGCCTTGATCTCATTTTCAGTGAATACTGCACCCGTTGGATTGCTCGGTGAGTTCAATAAAATTGCGCGTGTTCGCGGTGTGATGGCGCGCTCAATACTGGCAACATCAGGGTGAAAACCGCGATCGGGATCCAGTTTCACGGGAACAGGAACGCCACCGGGTGCTGAAATCACTGCTTCATAAGTTGCATAATAGGGATCAAGTAAGACCACTTCATCACCAGGCTCAACAATGGACATGAAGGCAATCGCCAAAGCCGTTTGCGTGCCGGGCACGAAGAGAAATTGATTGGGCGCAATCACCCGCCCCGTCTGCTTGGTATAATGTTGCGCAAGCGCCTGAAGCAATTGTTCCTCACCATTGCCTCCGGAATAGCGCGTGCGTCCGGCCTTCATTTGCTTGGCGGCAACGTCCAGAATGGCGGGCGCTGGCGGCAAGTCAGGCTCACCAATGGAAAGAAAAATCAGTTTCTCACCAGCATCGTGCCGCTGCTTGCCCTCTAAATGCACAGCCCATTTATCCGCGGCAAGGTTTGCGACACGGTCAGTTATTTTTGCAAAACGCATGATGGTCCCTTAAATTAGGTATCAATTTTATCAAGCGCCATACGCCCGAGGGTGACGTAATCCGTCTTGCCACTGCCCAGAAGCGGCAAGGTTTCCATTTGCACAATAGTTTTTGGAACCATTAAGTCGGAAGCCCCCTCACGGCGTAGTGCATCGCCGATCATCTTGCGGTCAGCTTTGGGCAGCATGGTGAACAGCACCAATTGTTCGCCCTTCCTTTTGTCAGGCACGGCCACGACAGCTTGCGGCACATCGGGAAAAGCCAATTGTAACTTGGCTTCAATCGCAGTGAGGGAAACCATCTCCCCCGCAATTTTCGAAAAACGTTTGGCACGGCCAAGAATGGTAATGAATTTTAGCTGATCCACATCAACAATATCGCCCGTATCATACCACCCGTCTGGCGGCGCTTCAATCACGCCGGGCGTGTCGGCACGCAAATAACCCAGCATTACATTGGGCCCCTTCACAAACAATCTTCCGCCTTTTTCAATGCCAGACACAGGCTCAATGCGCCATTGAATACCATCAAACATCTGGCCCACACTGCCAACGCGGTAATGCAGGGGCGTGTTGATCGAGAGGGCTGGAGAACATTCGGTCACACCGTAACCTTCATAAATGCGCAAACCAAACTTATCCATCCACAGCTGGCGCGTCTCTGGCTTTAAACGTTCAGCGCCCGCCACAACCAATCGCATGTTGTAAAAATCATAAGGATGCGCTGTCTTGGCATAGCCGTTCAGAAACGTGTCCGTGCCGAACAACACCGTGGCATCGGTATCATAACAAAGCTCTGGTATAATTTTATAGTGCAGCGGTGAAGGATATTGAAAACTGCGAATGCCCGAAAACAGCGGCAACAAAATGCCAGCCAGCAACCCGAAGGCATGAAATACCGGCAGAGAATTAAACACAACATCATTTGGCGCAAACGCGATGCGTGCAGCTGCCTGTTGCCAGTTTGCGTTCAAATTCCGGTGTGACAGAACCACGCCCTTTGGAACACCCTCGGAACCTGAGGTAAACAGAATAACAGCAGGCGAATGAGGATCGCTCACCGCACCCGCCCGTTTTGACAAGAAGCGCGTAAAATACTGAGAGGCTAAGCCAAATAATTTGTCGCCTGTTCCTATCGTGGCGCGCACATCTTCAAGATAGATTATTTTGCAACGGGCGCTCAGCAGTTCCACATCCTTTTGCATCTCAGCCGTCTCAATAAAGCGGCGCGAGGTGATAATCGTGCGCACCTGTGCAGCGGTACAAGCGGCTGCCATGTTCATCGCGCCAGTTGAAAAATTCAACATGGCCGGAACTTTGCCATGAGCCATCAAGCCAAAAAACGTGAGTGCGCTGGCATTGGCATTGGGCAGCAATAGGCCCACGTTTTTTTCTTTGCCCGTCAGCGCTGTTAACTTGCGCCCCAACACCATGCAGCCCATCACCAAGCGGCCATAGGCCATCGGCTGGCGCTGAATATCTTCAATGATCACTTTATTTTTGCCGTGGGTCTTAACCGCATCAAGCAGTGTAAACCAAAGCGGGCGGTCGATGTTTGACGTTTTGAAAATCATATCCGCCATCACGTCATAAAGTTGTTCGGCTTGATGTTCACGTAGTGCCGAACCCACCAGCCCCTGCGGGCTTTCAAACTTCACGGCAGGCAAAAACGTCAGTGTAATTTTAGGAAACCAACGTAAGCGCATCTTGCCGCGCATCCGGCTAAAGGGCGAATAAATTGCACCATCAATGCGCAAGGGCAAAACTTTGGCCCCGGCCAGATTGGCAATTGCCGCGGGGCCTTCATAAATTTTCATCAGTCCACCGGTCACCGTCAGGCGACCCTCTGGAAACATCACCACCTTTTGGTGGCGCTTGAGCCTATTGACCAATAAACGAAGCGAAAGCGGGTTAAGCGGATCAATCGACACCATGTCATAAAGATAAAACGCAGGCTTCACCCACCATGATTTGCTCATCTGTGTGCTGATCGCAAAGGCCGCGCGTTGCGGCAGAAAGCAAGACAACAGTGGCCCATCCAAGAAAGATGTGTGGTTGGGCACGATCAAAGCTTTGTGTCCGGCCGCCTCATAATGTTCCATGCCTTTTACTTCGACGCGGTAAAGAAAGCGCATAATGCCGCGCGCAAAGGCCGCAAACAGCGTCTGCGGCAATTTAAGAAACAGATAGATCACCACGCCGATATTGGTCACCCCCAGCAAAAGATAAAGCTCACGCGAAGACCAGCCACGCGTCAAAAGCCAAGCACTCATGATTGCGCCAAACACCATGAAAATAGCATTCATGATATTGGTGGCCCCCACCACGCGGGCGCGGCGATAATAGGGCGTGCGCGTCAGCATCAGTGCAAAAAGTGGCACCACAAAAAGCCCAGAGCAGAAGGCCAATAGGAAAAGGCTGATCAGAACCAGCACACCCGAAGCGCTGGTAATCATGGTGAGGGGCGATGAAAGAGCAGCATCATTGCCGATCAAGCCGAATGAAGCAGCACTCATGCACAGTGTGAAAATAAACACGCTCATCAGTGCGGCGGCGAAGGGTACATATTTCAACGAAATTTTTCCAGCCAATAATTTGTTGCAGAACACTGAACCAGCAGCCGTGGCCACGCTGAACACAACCAAGATGAGGGTGGCGCAATTCTCATTGGCGTTCAGATCATGCCGCGTGAAGGGAATAATTTGAGTGACGAAAACTGAGCCTAATAGCCAGAACCAAGATATGCCAAGAATGGCCAGAAACACATCAGACTTCCGTGCAGCTTGTTTCAACACAATCCAGGTTTCGGAAACCAGATTATAATTCAGCTTCATCTCAGGCTGCGGCGAAGGTGCGGGCGGCATGGACCATGAAACCACATAACCAATGACCGAAAGCCCAATCATCAAAATTGAAACCACGTGCGGCCCGAAACTTGCCGTGGCAATCACCGTGCCAGCAATGCCGCCGCCCAGCACAGCCAAGAACGTTCCCATCTCAATCAGTCCATTGCCTGCCAGCAATTCACCCTTCGATAGATATTGCGGCAACACACCATATTTCACCGGGCCAAACATCGTTGATTGTAAGCCTTGCAGAAAAACGCATGTGAGTTGCAAAACCACATTGTTGCTGAACAATGAATAAGAGGCCAGCGCCACCAGCCCGATCTCAATTAATTTTACGCGGCGCACAACCAAGGCCTTGTCAAACTTGTCAGCTAATTGCCCCGCAAAAGCCGAAAAAAGGAAGAATGGCAAAATGAAAAGACCACCCATCAACGCAACGATGGAATCTGGGTTGCCAATCAATTCTTTGGACAGCACATAGACATAAAGCATGGTCAGCGCAGTGCGAAACAGGTTGTCGTTAAAGGCCCCAATCGCTTGCACTACAAAAAGCGGCATGAAACGCCGTGTCGCAAGCAATTCAAATTGGCTGTGTTCCGACATTCATTTCCCCAAGGAATTATGCAGATCAAGAATTGCCACGCCGCTTGGCGTGCGGTCAAGCATTCAGAATCTGTTGGATGGTCAGGCGGGTTTGCGTGTGATCAGCACAAAGCCTGGTGGCACCAGCCGCCTCAAGGGCTTTGCGCCGCGCGGCATCGCTGGAAAAACCAATGAAATGCACGTTGTTTGAAAGGCCTGCCTTCACGTCACTCACATTGTCACCTATAAAAATAATGCGTGACGGGGGAACTCCAGACGCCGCAATCGCACGCCCCAAAATAGCTGTCTTATGCCCGCCGCCGTCTGCGCCGTATGCCAGTTCGGAAACGGGTGACCACATCTGCGCCTGTTGCAGCCGAAGCCGCGCCGCTTCGCGAAAATTTGCAGTGGCGATGCCAAGCTTTGCAACATCGCTGAATGCGCGGATCAAACGTTCCGCGCCTGCAATGCGCTCAGTCTTCAGCCCCTCAACCAGTTCCCGTTCCAACAGTGCCAGATATTCTGTGGTTATGATCGACGCTTCCGTTGCGGGCAGGCCATAGCGCTCCACAATCTCGCGCACGATGTCTTCATCGTTACGAATACTGTAGCTGTTCCAATCACGCGAAAGCACGTCTGCATGAATGCGCTTGACGAAGGGTTGAAAGAATAACTCTTCCTCAGCGCGCGTCAGTTCCAGCAACACGCCGTCCACGTCGAAAATAATCGCCCAGTCCTTCAAGTACCTACCATGGCGGGCGTCATTTCAATCAAAGTGGGCCCGTCAGCTTTCAATGCAGCGGCAATGGCTTTAGAAAGCGCACCGAGATTTTCCGGCTGCGTAGCCCGCGCACCGTAAGCCTTGGCCAGCATTTGAAAATCGGGGTTCAGCAAAGTCACGGCATTGGGCTGAATTCCCGCATCCACCATATTGTCGCGGATTTGCCCCAACGCGTCATTGTTCCACAACAAAATCGGAATGGGTAAATTGTGCTCAACTGCGGTGCCTAATTCATTAAGCGTGTATTGCAAACCATAATCGCCAACCAGCGCTGCCACCGGCTTTTCACCCACACCAAATTTGGCACCAATGGCCGCGGGCAAACCAAAACCTAGCGCGCCAAATCCTGAGGGATGAAGCCATGTCCGTGGTTCAAACATCGGAAACATTTCATTGGCGGCATAGGCGATCTGCGTCATGTCCGAAGCAACAACGGTTTCACGCGGCAAGGCGTCGCGAATGACATTAAGAACTTTGCCCAGCATCACGCGCAATGGCGCAAGTTCAAGGGCTGGCGCCGTCGGCCTTTTCAAATCGCGGCGGGGCATGCCTGCGGCAATGCGCGCAAGCGCATCGGCGGCATCACCCAGAATCGCAAGTTCAGCCACATGCGGGCGTGCCAGCGACGCCGGGTCAATGTCAATGCGGATCACGCCACGCGTGAGCACCACGTCATTGGCCCACAGATCAGTTTCTGAAACCCAGAAGTCGGTTTCTGAAAGTTCAGTGCCAGCGGCAAGAATGCAGTCCGAGTGCCGCAGCATGTCGATGGTTGCGGTTTGCGAAAGCCGGTAGCCCCAACACAGCGGATGATCCGAGGGCACAAGGCCTTTGCCCGCTGTTGTGGTGAGAATGGGGGCACCCAGCGCCTCAGCGATCTTCACAATCGATGCGCCTGCGCCCAGCGCACCGCCGCCCACAATCAGCACAGGCCGCTTCGCCGCTTGCAGCTTGGCGATGGCTTCTTGGATGGCATTTTCTGCGGCCAACGGCAATGAGGGCAGGCCACGCTTTTCCCAACCCTTTTTGTTCGCCGGCTTGGCCAACACATCCAGCGGAATTTCGATATAGCCTGGCCTTGGCCGCGTGGAGGCAAAGCGCGCGAAATTCTCGGCCATGGCATCCTGCAAATCGCGCGATGTGTAGGCGCGGCGCGAAAAAGGTGTCACCGCTTTGGCCGCATCAAATTGTGAAACCATTTCGTGCAAGCGCCCGCGCCCTTGTGGCGCATAGGCCACATCCAGCGCGGTCGAAATCACCAACACATTAGATGAGTCACTCCACGCCTGGCCTATGGGCGTGAGAATGTTAGTCAGCCCCGGCCCAGAAATGGTGAAGCACACGCCGGGTTTGCCCGTGGCGCGGGCATAGCCATCAGCCATAAATCCCGCGCCTTGCTCGTGGCGCGGCAGAATGTGCCTGATTTTAGAGCGCGGCAAAGCGCGGTACATTTCAATGTTGTGCACGCCGGGAATGCCGAAAATCGTATCAACGCCGTAACTCTCAAGCAGACTAACCAGCGCTTCACCGATGGAAAGTTCCGCACGCATTTTCATCTGCCAAACCTTTCCGGCAAAACATCGTCCAGCAACAGGCCTTGCGCCAGCAAATCTTCCGGCACAGCTTCGCGCATCGCTAAAGCCGCCGCAAGTCGCGACAGGCCCCAACTGGATTGAATGCCATTGCCACCTTGTCCAACCAGCCAGAAAAACCCTTTCGCGTTGGGATCATATCCGCACACCGGAAATTCATCTGGCGCAAAAGACCGAAGCCCACCCCATGAATGATCAAGCCGCCTCACTTCCAAAGTGGTGGCCTGCATCAAGCGGTCAACACCAACCGCTATGGCCTCATCATCGGCATAAGCATCATGCGGCTCAACTGGCGTTTGATCTGCAGATGAAACCAACAACTTTCCACTCTGCGGCTTGGCATACCAACTCTCTTCGCAATCCATCATAAATGGCCAATCCATAAAGCCTTCGTGGCCGATGATGGGGATCACGCCGATTGAACGTCGCTTGGGTTGCAAGCCGACAGGAGCAACACCCGCCAACATCGCCACCTTGTCGCCCCAAGCACCCGCCGCATCAATCACGGTGTCCGCCTGAAATGTTCCCAGCGGAGTTGTCACTCGCCACTGAGCGTCAACTTTCTTGATTTCAAGTGCCGCCGCATTGCAGTGGAGCTTGCCGCCGCGCTGCTTGAACCATTTGAGATAACCTCGATGCAGCAAGTCGACATCAATATCACCCGTGTTATCATCATAGAAGCCGCGATTGGCATAGTCGCGCCGCAGGATGGGAATGAGTGCAAACATCTCATCCACACTAACCTCGCGAAGCTTGGCTCCCGGCGTGATGAAATGTTGCGACGCTTCTTCTTGACCTTTCGCCTCAATCAAAAGTGAGCCACGCTTGGTTAAAATTGGTCGCTCAGAAAAGTCCGTCGGTGGGTTCTTGTAAAACGATAACCCGGCACGCGACAGCGCGAAAAAAGGGCGTGGGCTAAAATTAGGTTCATAGGCAGCCGCTGAACGCCCCGTGGTGTGATACCCGGGCCGTTCTTCCATTTCCAATAAGGCCACGCTGGCTTTGGCCGAAAGCTGTGCGGCAACAGAAGCCCCTGCAATGCCAGCCCCGATAACAATAAAATCAAACTGTTCCATGGAAAGATCAAAGACGATTTAGTGCTGGTTGGCAATCCAGTCGCAACCCTTTTCGGCCTACCATCGTCATGTCCCGCTTAAAGCGGGTCACCCACGCAAATGCTCAGCGCGGCCCAACCTTGCGCGTGGCAAATTCTTCGACCAGATTGATGTTCGCGTCAATCTGCAAGAGCAGGTCTTTTCATTGCGGATTGAAATCATTGATCAGTTTGAGTTTCCAAACACGCGTCCATTTCTTCAACCGCTTCTCGCGGTGAATGGCCGAAGCCATCGAAGGGTGATGTTCATACCAAACCAGAAGGCCCAATCCATATTGTTTTGAAAACCCTTGGTGTAATCCATTCTTGTGATCCCAGATGCGGTTATGCAGCCTGCTTGTCACACCAATGTAGAGCGTTCCATTACGCCTATTGCTGATGATATAGACAGCGGGACAGATTTCCTCACGCATGACTTTTGAATATCAGAGTGGGTGGCCCGCGTGAAGCGGGCCACCCATTTGAAAAATTGAATCGAAAACCACCCACTTCTCAATCACCCCAAAGCGTGCCATGTGCCTTAATCATGGATCACAAATTCAATCAGCCCTTATCAGGCCTCATTACCCCGCGCTTTGGCGGGATAGCAACTTGGGGTCGTTTGCCGCATGTGCCCTTGGATGAGGCTAAGAACGTAGACATCGGTGTCGTTGGCATCCCATGGGATGGCGGCACGACGAATCGCCCGGGCCCACGCCACGCACCGCGCCAAATGCGTGATCAATCCTCCATGGTGCGGCGGATGCACCAACTCACCCGCGTGGTGCCTTATGATCTCTGCAACGTGGCAGACTTGGGCGATTGCCCGGTCAACCCCGCCAATGTGGATGATGCACTGAAGCGTGTTGAAACCTATTTCAAAAAGCTGGTGGCTAAAAACATCCGTCCACTTTCCATGGGTGGTGACCATCTATGTTCTTTGCCTGTGCTTCGTGCCTTGGGCGAAAAAAAGCCCGTCGGCATGATCCATTTTGATGCCCACACAGATTTGTATGACTCTTATTTTGGCGGCTTTAAATACACCCACGGCACACCTTTCCGCCGCGCTATTGAAGAGGGCGTTTTGGATCCCAATCGCACCATTCAAATTGGTTTGCGCGGCTCGATGTATGACAATGACGATTTTGAGTGGGGCGAAAAAATGGGCGTACGCTTGGTGCGCGTCGAAGAAGCCATCGAGAAAGGCCCAAAGACAATTATGGCTGAAGCCCGCAAAATTGTGGGCGATGACGAAACTTATGTGAGCTTCGATATTGACATGCTTGATCCCGTCTATGCCCCCGGCACGGGCACTCCAGAGATTGGCGGCTTCACCACACGTGAGGCCCAAAGCCTGTTGCGAGAGCTGCGCGGCCTTAACGTCGTGGGCGCTGATGTGGTGGAAGTTTCCCCACCATTTGATCCATCAGGCCTTACAGCTTATGCAGGCGTGGTGATGATGTTTGAAATTCTTTGTACTATGGCAGAGGCGGTGGCGAAAACCCGCTAAAGCATCCACCTAAGCCGCAATTCCATTGGCACTGGCCGCACGTGATTGCTCTTCAATCACGCGTTTGCTGGCCACGCCTGCAATATCAGCCACACTATAGATCAAGCGTTCTTCTTGTGGATGCAATTCTTGGCCAGACATGGCCACATCCCACATCAGTCCAACCAACTTGGCGCGGTCATCCGCGCTGAGTAATTCTTGCAGCTGCTTTGCCGCAATGCCCAACTGTTCAAGCGTAAGACCGTGGCGCAAGAAGCTGAGGGCGATTTTTTGTTCGTCTTTCGAAAATTGATATTGATGTTGCAGATGATCAACAAAATGTTTGATTTCAACATCACGCACCCGCCCATCGCACGGAATAACGCTTGCAAGGATCGCCGCCACCAACTTGCGCCTTTGAACCGAAGTCAAACGCGAAAAGCCAGATGGCAGTTTGACGATATTGAGAATATCCTGCAAAGCCTTGCCTTCGTTAGAAGCAAGTTGCGCCAATGACGTGTTACAAACCATAGTTCCCCCATAATTGCTCTGGTCGTATCATCTGCGAAGCGAGCAATTATGATTTAGCTGATTGACCGATGAATGAAAAGCCAATGCGTAAACTAACTTTTCGGCAGAGTTTAGCGGCCGCAACCATTCTTGGCGCAATCAGTTCCCTTGGGCTGGCACCCTATGACCAATGGTGGATATTGTTCGTTGTCGTTCCACTTGCCTTGTTCGGACTAAAGGGATTGTTGCAACATAGCATGCAGCGCATCTTTTTGGCTGGTTGGTGCTTTGGCTTTGGTTATTTTATTGCGGCCCTGCACTGGATTGGCGGTGCCTTCTTTGTCAACGCAGCCACTGATCTTTGGATGATGCCCTTTGCCTTGGGCGGCCTTTCAGCTTTTCTTGGTCTGTTTTGGGCCATTGCTACGGTGATTGCTGCTTGGCTGGCGCGGCGTGGTCATCCGTTGTGGCTGAGTGTACCGGTGGCCTTTGCCGCCATAGAGTGGCTGCGCGGCCATATATTTACGGGCTTCCCTTGGGCTGTGTTCGGGCAAATGGTGGACGCAATGTGGGGCGTTGAACAAGCCGCCGCCTTTGTGGGAATGACAGGCCTGACATTTTTAGTGTGGACTTGGACAGCATCGGTTTACGGAGTTTGGGTTGAGCGTGGATTGTTGCGCTGGTGTTGCATAGTGCTGTTGCTGTCTTTCCCGGTGACGCTCCTCCTGGGCCAGTGGCGTCTGGCAACGCATCCCACAGTCTATGTGCCGGGTATCGTGTTGCGTTTAGTCCAACCGAACATCAGCCAAAATGAGAAATGGCGTGAGGGCAATGCGCGCCAAATTTTTGACGAGCTTCTGAGTCTCACGGCGGCTCCGCCCAGCACGGGCATGCCGGTTACTCACATAATTTGGCCAGAGTCTTCCATCCCTTTTCTGATCGATGAAAGCCAAAAGGGTCGCAGTGAAATTGCGCAAGCGCTGAAGCCCGGTCAAACGCTTTTGGCCGGTGCGGTGCGCCGTGCCGCGCACAGCGACGGTGCCGATTATTTCACTTCCATTCTGGTTTTTGACAGCAATGCAAAAATTCTGAACCATTATGACAAATCGCACTTGGTGCCCGGCGGTGAGTTTTTGCCTTTGGCTTGGCTGCTGGAACCCTTGGGGCTGCGCAAGATTGTGGGCCTGCCTGAAAGCTTCACAGCTGGTGAGGGTGCCACCACAATGCCTGTGCCAGGGGCTGGCAATGCGGGCTTTTCAATTTGCTATGAAGCCATTTTTCCGCAAGCCGTGGCAAACGCAAACATACCACCAGATTGGCTTATCAATGTGACCAATGATGGCTGGTTTGGCAATTCCGTGGGCCCGTGGCAGCACCTCGCGCAAATGCGCCTTCGGGCCATTGAAACGGTGGCACCAGCTGCTCGCGTTGCAAACACCGGTATATCCGCCATCATTGATGCCTATGGTCGCGAGGTTTTCACTTCACCGTTGGATGCGCAAGGCGCATTTGACGTTTTGCTTCCAAAGCGCGGTGAAAAATTGATCATGGGGCTGAGGTTTGACTGGGCGCTCGTTTGTTTACTTCTTTGCGGAATAGTTCTTGGCGAATTTGTAAAAAGAAGCTACATCACCCGCCAATCAAATATGAAAAGTGTTTGATTATAGGCGAGGAAATAAGCGGCTTTTGATTTGTGGGCAACGATCGAAAGTAAGCAATAGCTGAATTCAACAGGCTGGGGGCGTACGGTCTGAGGAAATAAATGACAAGAAGAGATCCTAACTATATTGATGTCCACGTCGGTGCCCGTATCAGAATGCGTCGTCAGTTGATCAATATGAGCCAGGAACGTTTGGGCGAATTGCTCGGCATCACCTTTCAACAAGTCCAGAAATATGAAAAAGGCTCGAACCGCATTAGCGCCAGCCGTCTTTTTTATGCATCTAAAACTTTAGGTGTTCCCGTCCAATTTTTTTATGATGGCCTTCCGGGCATGGAAGGTGCTGATGGTTTACGTGAACCCTCAGGTGGTGACGAGTTCAGCGCGGCCATGATGTCACCAGAAGGTGTGCAGCTTGCGAAAGCTTTCAAAGATGCGAATACTGGCACAATGCGCAAGTTGATTGCTGGCTTGGCCCGTCTTGTCGTCGAGAATGATAAAAAATAGTTGGTGGTTGGCAGCTCTACCTGCCTCTTGAATCTCTCGAAAATGCCTGTATGAGAGCGAATGAGAACACATAAAGATATCTTTATGTGCTCGTCCAATCAAATATTCCAAGGGGTCACCATGGCGCGCAGTTCTTATCAATTCACCAGTGAATCGGTGTCCGAAGGTCATCCAGACAAGGTCTGCGACCGCATTTCCGACGAAGTGGTGGATTTGTTCTTCCGCGAAGCTCTGGCCGAGAAGATGGATCCTGCGCGTGTGCGCCTTGGTTGCGAAACTTTTGCCACCACCAACCGCGTGGTGATCGGCGGCGAAGTTCGCGGGCCACAATCCGTTACGAATGACATGATCATTGCGGTTGCACGCAAAGCCATCAAAGACATTGGCTATGAACAATCAGGCTTCCATTGGGATACGGCCAAGATCGAAGTTTTGCTCCACAACCAATCGGCTGACATTGCCCAAGGTGTTGATGATACGGAAAGCAAAGACGTAGGTGCCGGCGACCAAGGCATTATGTTTGGTTATGCCTGTGACGAAACCCCAGACCTTATGCCTGCGCCACTTTATTATGCGCAGCGCATCCTGCAAGTTTTGGCTGAGGCCCGCCACGCAGGTGATAAGCGCTTGGGCCCAGACTCAAAAAGCCAGATCACCGTTCAATATACCAAAGGCAAGCCGGTCGCTGTCACCCAGATCGTTGTGTCGCACCAGCATTTGGACGAGAGCCTCACCTCAGCTGATATGCGCAAAATCATTGAGCCCCATGTGCGCAAAGCCTTGCCCAAGAGCTGGATTAAGAAAGACACCGTCTGGCACATCAACCCAACGGGCAAATTCTATATCGGGGGCCCAGATGGCGACGCTGGCCTCACGGGCCGCAAAATCATTGTGGATACGTACGGCGGCGCAGCTCCTCATGGTGGCGGCGCTTTCTCTGGCAAAGACCCAACAAAGGTGGATCGTTCAGCGGCCTATGCTGCGCGCTATCTGGCCAAAAATGTGGTTGCCGCCAAACTTGCAAAAAAATGCACCATCCAGCTGTCCTATGCCATCGGCGTTTCCGAACCGCTGTCGGTCTATGTGGATACCCATGGCACAGGCAAAGTGGCAGACGGAAAAATCGAAAAGGCCTTGCGCAAAGTCATGGACTTGCGCCCCAACGGCATCCGCAGCCATTTAGAATTAAACCGCCCGATTTACGCTCGCACAGCTGCCTACGGTCATTTCGGCCGCAAACCAGAAAAAGACGGCGGCTTCTCGTGGGAAAAAACTGACCTTGTCGCCAAGTTGAAAAAAGCGGTGAAGTGACAGCGGATAGACCAACACATCAATTCTACGGTCGGCGCAAGGGAAAACCCTTGCGCCGAATTCATTCTGAATTGATGGAAACGCTTCTGCCACAAGTGGCTCTTGATATGGCCCAGCCACTCGCATCAACGCCGTCGCCACGTATTCTGGAAATCGGCTTCGGCGGCGGTGAGCATCTGGCCCATCAAGCGGCCCTCAATCCCACCATTCATTATATCGGCGCAGAACCATTCCTCAACGGTGTGGCAAAACTATTGGCAGAAATCGAAACGCATAAACTTACAAACCTGCGGGTTCACTACGGTGATGCCAGACCTCTCCTAGAAGCGCTGCCTTCGGAAAGCTTCGAGCGCATCTACCTTCTTTATCCAGACCCATGGCCAAAATTGAAGCAAAAGAAACGGCGCTTCGTGAACGAGGCCAACCTCACGCATTTCGCCCGCGTGCTGAAACCACAAGGTCAATTCTGGTTCGCTTCTGATATTGATGACTATGTAAACTGGACGCGCGAGCATGTGTCCACATCAAATCTTTTCGTCGAGCAACCAGATCACACAACCCCATTTGAAAACTGGGTGCAAACCCGATACGAAGCCAAGGCCCGCCGTGAGGGCAGGGGCAGCGCATATTTGCGGTTCATAAAGCGCTAGAGGCTCTTTCCATCACGGTTGCAAATCTGTCATATGATTGTCACAAATCAATTCGGGATGGTCGCAATGGTTGGATTTCTGAAGAAGCTGATGCCGCGTGAAGACAAGTTCTTTGACATGTTTGAGGCCCATGCCGAAAAGGCTTTGGCAGCAGCCATTTCATTGTCTGCCATATTTGAAAATCCCAAAACCATCGAAAAATACTGTGCGGCCGTATTGAAAACCGAGGACGAGGCCGACCATATTGCAGCGCAAGTGAATGAAGGTCTGCGCAAAAGTTTCATAACGCCGTTTGACCGTGGCGACATCGGCAAACTGATCACTGACATGGATGACGCCGTCGACCAAATGAACAAAGCGGCAAAAACAATTTTGCTTTATGAAGTGAAAACGTTTGAACCAAACATGAAGATCATCGCGGATGAAGCAGTGCAAATGGCAAAACTTCTCTCCGACGCTCTGCCGCTTCTGCGCAACATTGGCCCCAATGCAGCGCGTCTCCATCTGCTATGTGGGCAAATGATGGCGATTGAAGATGAATCAGATCGCCACCACGAAAACGGCTTGAAAGCCCTGATGAAAGGCAAAGCTAAAAAAGATCCGATGGCTTTCATTATAGGCCAGGAAGTTTTCAGTCATCTTGAAAAGGTTGCCGATAAACTTGAAGACGTGGCCCGCACCATTGACGGCATTGTCATAGAGCACGTGTAAGCAAGAGCAGAACAGATGGATTATTCATTGCTCACGCCGACCGTTGTCTTTCTAATTGTTGTGGCCTTAGCCTTTGACTTCATGAACGGCATGCACGATAGCGCAAACGCCATTGCAACGGTGGTTTCCACCCGCGTCCTCAAGCCGTTCCATGCGGTTTTGTGGGCAGGTTTCTTTAATTTTGTGGCTTTCTTCTTGTTTGAAGCGCATGTGGCCAGCACCGTTGGCAAAGGCATTATCTCGCCCGATCTGGTTGATAACGCCGTGGTCTTTGGTGCCCTTACAGGTGCAATCGCATGGAATGTTATCACTTGGCTGGCTGGCATTCCCTCGTCATCGTCACACGCATTGGTGGGCGGAATAGTAGGTGCGGGCTTGGCCAAAGCTGGCCCCGCAGCCATCGTTTGGGGCGGCCTTTCCAAAACCATTTATGCCATCGTTCTTTCACCTTTCACCGGCTTTCTGATCGCGATTTTGTTGATGATCTTGGCCAGCTGGGCTTTTGTGAAAGCCAATCCAGCTTGGGCCGATAGCGTGTTTCGCAAACTTCAACTTATTGCATCAGCACTTTATTCCATAGGACACGGAAGTAATGATGCGCAGAAAACCGCAGGCGTTATCGCCGTGCTGCTTTATTCTAATCACGTCTACAAAGAATTCACTGTGCCCAGCTGGGCGATCTTTGCGTGCTATCTGACAATGGGTGTCGGCACTATGTTGGGCGGTTGGAGAATCGTTCATACCATGGGTTCCAAAATCACCAAGCTCTCGCCCATGCAAGGGGCTTGCGCCAACGCGGCAGGTGCCATCACTTTGTTTATGGCCACCAACCTTGGCATTCCAGTTTCAACTACGCACACCATCACCGGTGCCATCATTGGCGCTGGCACGGCCAGGCGCGCTTCATCTGTGCGTTGGGGCCTCGCATCAAGCATCGTTTGGGCTTGGGTGATCACCATGCCAGCTGCGGCGGCCATGTCTGCTGCCTCATACTGGGTGGCGCATTTCTTACTATGAAAAACCCGCTCTATAAGCAGGTTGCCGTGCTGCCTTACCGTAAACATGGGCGCGGCGTAGACGTGCTGCTCATCACCTCTCGTGAAACCAAACGTTGGGTGATACCCAAAGGTTGGCCGATGGATGGCAAAAATGATTGCGATGCCGCTGCCACCGAAGCCTTCGAAGAAGCGGGCATAGAAGGCCATGTGAACCAGAAATCCGTGGGCACTTATCATTACGTGAAGCGCAAAAAATCAGGCAACTTGGATTGTGAAGTCACAGTCTATCTTTTGGATGTCACGCACCTTTTGCGTGAATGGCCCGAAAAGCATGAACGCCGCCGCAAATGGTTCTCTTCCAAAGAAGCTACCAAGCGCGTGGATGAAGCGGGCCTACAAGCCATTATCGCCGCCACATTGGCCTAACTTTTTGCGAGACTCGGCGCGTCAGCCGTCCAAGGTCGAACCGTTCTAGTTTTTAATCTCAGCAAAAGCCGCCATGGCTCGGGCGCGGGCCGCCGCGTGATCAACCATGGGTGCGGGATAGTTTTTGGGTGGCTCAGCCATCTCCCAAGGGGCATGAATGTGTTCGGCTGGCACAGTTTGCAATTCCGGCACCCAGCGTTTGACATAATCACCTTTGGGGTCAAACTTAGCGCCTTGCAGCATGGGATTGAAGATGCGGTAATAAGGTGAAGCATCAGCTCCACAGCCGGCCACCCACTGCCAGCTTGCTGAATTGTTGGCGATGTCTGCATCCACCAACGTGTCCCAGAACCAGCGCTGTCCCTCGCGCCAATCAATCTGCAAATGTTTGATCAAGAAGGAGGCTACAATCATTCGAACCCGGTTGTGCATAATGCCGGTGGCCCAAAGCTCACGCATGCCAGCGTCAACGATGGGATAGCCCGTTTGCCCACTCTGCCAACGGCGCAATGCGGCATCGTCTTTAACCCATGGAAAATTCTCAAACTCTTGTCGGAAACTGGTTTGAGGAAATTCAGGCCAATGGTGCAAAAGGTGATAGGCGAATTCGCGCCATAAAACCTCTTTGAGAAATTTCTCGCCACCCGTATCCAGCTTGCCAGCCGCGTGCGCCATCGCACTGCGTGTGCTGTGCCAGATTTGGTGCGGCGATATTTCGCCCCAGTGCAAATGGGCTGAAAGGCGCGACGTGAAAGACTTATCAGGCCGATCGCGGCCCTCGGCATAGTGTTGCAAAGCGTCATCGATAAATCGCGCCAATAACGCTTTGGCGCCATCTTCGCCGGGTTGCCATTCGGCCTCAAAGCCTGTTGCCCAGTTTGGCTTTGACGGCAACAGCTTTAGGGACTCGAGTGGTTCAGATGGCAGCGCGTGTTGCGCCCAAGCTAATTGTGCTTTGGGTTTGGGCAGGCGCGGCTCACCTTTGGCAAAGCAGGTGCGTGAAAACGGGGTGTAAACTTTATAGGGCTCACCTTGGCCGTTGCGAATGCTTTCCGGTTCATGCAACAAAAAGCCACCGTGCCGATGGCACGCGATGTTCAGTTCATCGCAAATGGCTTTCACCCGTTGCTCCAGCGCTGCACTCCATGGCGCATAGTCACGGGTGAAATAGAGTGAGCCCGCGCCAGATTTTTGCAGCACGTCGCGCAGCACATGATCAGCGCGGCCACGGCGCAAAACAAGAGGCACAGTTTTTTGGAGGCTCGTAAGAGAGTGGTGCAGCCACCAGCGCGAAGCGCCGCCCCAGCGCCAAGTTGCGGGGGTTTCATCATCAAGAATGAAAAGCGGAATAACGTCACCTTTGGCAGCCGCAGCGCCAAGCGCTGGATGGTCTGAAAGGCGAAGGTCTTGGCGGAACCAAACGAAAATGGGCTTGTCCATGAGATCTCTTTGTTGTCAACCTGCGTAATACGTAAAATGACACAAAAAGTTCACGCAATTCTTCTGGTTACAGGTGACCAACTTTCGATCTCGCTATCGGCATTAGGTGCCGTCGACAAAGCCACCACACGAATTTTGATGGCGGAAGTGAAGCCCGAGGCAACCACCGCCAATCATCACAAGAAGAAGATCATTTTCGTATTTTCCGCAATGCGGCACTTTGCCGAAGATTTGCGCGGCCAAGATTGGCAGGTTGACTATGTCACATTGGATGATGCGGGCAACACCCAAAGCCTTGCGGGTGAGGTGAAACGTGCCATGTTGCGTCATGGGGCGCAGCGCCTGGTCATGACTGCGCCAAATGACTATCGGTTGCGACAGGAATTGAATTTTATTGAACAGCTACCAGATGATCGCTTCTTTTGCAGTGATGTAGAATTTGCCACCTATGCCAAGGGCCATAAAACCTTACGCATGGAATTCTTCTATCGTGAGATGCGGCGTAAATCAGGGCTTTTAATGAACGGCGCCGATCCTGTTGGCGGGCGCTGGAATTTTGATGCCGAAAACCGCAAACCCGCAAAAGGCGAACAGATTTTCCCAACCCCGCCACGTTTTGAACCTGATGCCATCACGCAGCAGGTGATCGAATTGGTGAAACACCAGTTCGCTAATCATTATGGTCTGGCTGAACCTTTTTGGTTTGGTGTCACACGCCAGCAAGCTGTGGAAGCCTTGCAGCATTTCTTACGCCATGGCTTGCCGCATTTTGGGGCCACCCAAGATGCCATGCTGCAAGGCCAGTATTACTTGAACCACAGTATGATCTCACTCTATCTCAACTTTGGCTTGCTGGATGCGCGCGAAATCTGCCACGCAGCGCAAGCAGCTTATCTATCAGGTGATGCACCACTGGAAGCCGTTGAAGGTTTTATCCGCCAAATTTTGGGCTGGCGCGAATATGTGCGTGGGATCTATTGGTTAAAAATGCCAGGCTATCTTGCAAGCAATGCCCTTGCAGCCACGCGGCAAATTCCAGATTTTTATTGGTCGCATGACACAGACATGAATTGCATGGCCCAAGTGTTTCGCCAAACTCATGATGAAGCATATGCGCACCACATCCAACGTTTGATGATCACCGGTAATTTCGCCCTGCTTGCAGGCATAAATCCCGCAAGCGTGCATGACTGGTATCACGCCGTGTATATTGACGCGTTGGAATGGGTGGAAGCGCCTAATACCATTGGCATGGCGTTGCATGCTGATGGCGGCCTGATGGGTTCCAAACCTTACGCGGCTTCTGCCAATTACATCAACAAAATGTCTGACTATTGTAGCTCGTGCCGCTATGATCCAAAATTGCGTATCGGCGCGTCAGCCTGCCCGTTTAATGCATTATATTGGAACTTCATTGGCACACACCGCGCTGAATTTGCACGCAACCCGCGCATGGGTCAGATGGTTTACGCTTATCAAAAAATGAGTGCAGGTGATCAAGAGGCAATCAAGCATCAGGCCCAAGGTTTTCTTGCCGGGCTTAAGCCTTATAACTCTTGATACGAAAATGCCGGGACATCAAGGCCCGACATTTTCAAATGAATGATTACAAATTTGAATTTATTTCGCTGCCAGCTTGGCCGCAATTTTGGCCACGTGAGCGCCTTGGAGATGCGCAACTTCCAATTCGTGCTTGGCTAGCATGCGGCTGCCATCGCCACCGGTGGTGGAATCATGCCTGACCAAGCGTTGCGCGAGCAGATTTTGGATCTTCAGCAGAGGTGTAAGCAATGACTTCTAGGGGGCCCCAGCTTTAATAATAAGGGACGAGAATTTTTTGTCAGGTATTGCTTTCTTAGATTGTTGCAGTCTCTAACAATGCTTTCAGGTCAATGCGAGCGTTTGACATGGTAAGCTTGCCATCGGCTCCGCGCGGCCAATCTTCTTTGGCGCGGTCCCAATAAAGCTCAATGCCATTTTCATCGGGGTCTCGTAAATAAAGTGCGTCTGAAACGCCGTGGTTGGCCGCACCATCCAATTCACGGCCGCTTTGCAACACGCGCTTGAAGGCGTTGGCAAGGTCAATACGAGTGGGATAAAGAATTGCTGTGTGATAGAGCCCTGTGGTGCCAGGCGGCGGTGGTGAGCCACCCTTGCTTTCCCACGTGTTCAAACCAATGTGGTGATGATAGCCGCCCGCAGAAATAAAAGCGGCATCAGCGCCATACATTTGCTGCAACTCAAAGCCCAACACGCCACAATAAAAATCCAGTGCGCGCGTCAAGTCAGCCACTTTCAAATGCACATGTCCAATGTGGGTTCCCGCCGGAACGATAAAATCCTGTCTCGTCAATTTGTAACCTCTTAAGTTACTAAATAAGAGAAGACCTGCGAAATTGCAAGAGCAAATTGAAAAAAGTGGATAGTGCTGCGGTGGCAATGGGCAAGCCGGCAAATCTGCGGCATGATGATGTTATGACATTCAAAGCCCCACCCAACCTCACCATCGTCAATCACCCATTGGTACTGCACAAACTCACCTTGATGCGCGATAAAAACACACCAACGGCGGTGTTTCGCCAATTGTTGCGCGAAATCAGTTTGCTCATGGCCTATGAAGTGTGCCGCGATTTACCGATGACCACGAAACACATTGAAACGCCCGTGGCACCGATGGAAGCGCCTATTATTATGGGCAAGAAGCTGGTGATCGTATCCATTCTACGCGCCGGCAATGGTTTGTTGGAGGGCATGTTAGATTTGCTGCCATCAGCGCGGGTGGGCCATATTGGTTTATATCGCGATCCAAACACACTGCAGCCCGTGGAGTATTACTTCAAAGTGCCGATAGATATTGCAAATCGCCCCACCATTGTGGTTGATCCGATGCTGGCCACGGGAAATTCAATTTCTGCCGCCGTTGACCGCTTGAAGCAAAAAGGCGCCAAGAATTTACGATTATGTACCCTGCTTTCAGCGCCAGAAGGTATTGAACGGTTTCATAAAGCCCACCCGGATGTGCCCATTTTCACCGCCGCGGTTGACGAAAAACTGAATGAACATGGTTATATCGTGCCGGGCCTTGGTGATGCGGGTGACCGAATGTTTGGCACAAAATAACACCTCGTTAAGCATCCGCCCGGGTTTATGGATCAGTTAAAACGTGCAGCAAGTATTTAACGGCTATTTTCCGCGGAACATGATTGCCCCTCTTGCTCAAACTGCTGTGATTTTCCCGCGTGCTGATGGCTCACCGCGCCGTGTGCTTTATGCTGAGGATCAAGTCACCTCACGCGTTGTGACCAAAGCCATGCTGGAACGCATGGGCTTCAAAGTGGATGCCGTGGAAGATGGCGAGTTGGCTTTGCAGCGCGCCCGCAATGATAATTATGATGTGATCCTGCTGGATATTGAAATGCCAGTGATGGACGGAGTAACCGCAGCACGAAGCATTCGCGCTGAGTTGGCCCATTGTTCAGACACGCCGATTTTAGCTTTGTCCGCTTTTCTTGCAGATTCGACAGAACACACCCAATGGCGTGACGCTTTCGATAGTGCCGTGCCCAAGCCCGCTAACACCAATGAATTGCTCTTGGCCATGCAGTCAGCTGTAAAGGTCAAAGATGAACGCACCAGAAGGCTTCCAGCCTTACCGTCCAAAGAAGCATTAGTGGATGCACTGAAGGCTGTATTTCCGGCAGGTGTGTGGAAAAAAATCACGGCCACAGCGGCTGATGAAATGTATCATTTGATCAATGTGATGAGTGCCGGCCTTGAAGCCAAGGATGTGATTATGGTTGGGCAAGTGGCAAGTAAACTTGAACGCTTGGCTTCCAGCTTTGGTGCGGTGCAGGTGATTTCATGCGTGGCGGCGCATAATGTGTCTGAACTGCGCCAAGCCGTATCGAATTGGACGATGAACTAAATCAAGTCTTCGGTTGCTCGCGCGATTCCAGCGACTTTAAAACTTTTAACTCTTCCAAAAGCTCTGGGCTCATCTGCGTTGGCAGGCGGAATTGACGATATTGGCTGGCATTCTGTTGTTTTTTCACGGTAGACATCCCTTGGCAATGGTTAGTAAAGCGTTGAACTTAAGAACACCCTAAGTTTCGCAGCCTGAACGGCGATGGAGCGAGGTGTTCACATGGCGTTCATGTGATAAAAGGGAGCAAGCTCTTTAATAATTTCCCAGTTTGCAACGCTCACATTCATACCGAATTGTCTGGCAAGACTTGGAATAAGCCTTAGAGCTTGAACGTATTACTATTTGTGGCAATAGCCTCGCGCTAGATTTGACAAGGAGTTGATCTGATGTTTTCAAGATTACAGTTTGGTTTGATGGCAGGTGTTTTGGCTTTGTCGGTGGGAACGGGTGTAGCTCTGGCCGCGATGAGTGCTGATGATGCCATTAAAGGGCGCAAGGCTTGCATGAAGATCGGCCATGGCGGTGTGATGGGCGTTGCCGTTCCCATTATGAAGGGCGAAAAGCCATTTGACGCTGCCGCGTTGAAAGTTGCTTTTGATGCCGAAGATGTGGTCTGCAAGGATTGGGCCATGTGGTGGGGGGCGGCCTCACAAAAAGGCGATAAGGAAATCACCCACGCTAAGGCCGAAATTTGGTCTGACCCAAAAGGTTTTGAAGCCGCTGGTGGTGCTTGGTATCAAGCGGATCAAGCCGTGCGCAAGGTCACAGATGAAGCCAGCTTCAAAGTGGCTTTCCCAGCGCTTGGTAAATCCTGCCAAGGCTGTCACGAAAAATTCCGTGCGCCTCTGCAATAACAATATTTGATGAAAAGACTGATCCAAGCCCTCGTTGCCTTCGCGGTTCTGGGGCTTGGTATTTTCTGGGTTGTGACAACCTCCAAACCACCCAGTCCGATGGTGATGCCGCATCACGAAATAAATCTCGAAAATGGTAAGTTGCTGTTCAACGCCGGTGGCTGCATTTCTTGTCACGCCGCGCCAGAAGTTGCAGATGTTCCATCCGGCGGCAAACCGCTCAAAACACCTATTGGGACGCTTTACCCTCCAAACCTTACACCAGACCCCGAAACCGGCCTTGGCAATTGGCAACTGAATGCTTTCGTTGCGGCGATGCAACAAGGGTTACATCCTGACGGCAGCAATCTCATTCCGGCCTTTCCTTATGGCTCCTATCGATCGATGAGCATAGCAGACGTGGCCGATGTCTTTGCCTATTTGCAATCACTGCCTGCTGTTAAAAATCAAGTTCCTGCCCATGAAGTTTTGGGGTTGGCACTGGTGCGGCGTGGGCTGACCTTTTGGAAATGGATTGCACTATCGCAACCCGTTTGGAAACCTGACCCAACACAAAGCGAGACATGGAACCGAGGTTCATATTTGGTGAATGGGGCGGGCCACTGCCAAGAATGCCACACGCCGCGCAACTTGTTCATGGCGCTTGATACATCACGCGCCTTTATGGGCGGCCCCCATCCTGAAGGCAAAGGCAAGGTGCCAAGCTTGCACGGTCTTGTGGATCGCGCGCGTTATAAAGATGCCGCTGATTTGGTTTTGGCTTTTCAAAACGGTGAAGTGCTGGGCTATGAACATATGTCAGGCGGCGGCATGGGCGAGGTGCAGAGTAATTTATCGAAACTGCCTCAGGCGGATTTGAAGGCGATTGCGGAATATCTATTGAGTTTGAAGTAACCAGTCTTTGACAATCCGCGCTGAGTCTTCGGGGTATTCCAGCGTTGGGAGATGGCCACAGTCTTTTAGCACCACGCATTTTCCATAAGGCACAGCGTTTACAATTTCCTGACCAACTTCAGGGCCAGAGAATTGATCATATTCGCCCCAGAGACACAGCACGGGGCACTTAATTTCAGCCATGCGCGGCCATAAGTCTGTGCGGTAAGCCAGTGCATCGGATTGCAACGCGAAACTTTCTGCGCCCATTTGGCGGCTCATGTTGTGGAAGGCTTGCACGGTTTGCGGCCCACATGGCCCGGGCAAATGCGAGATAAGGTCGCCCATTTCTTGCAGCACGTTTTCAAATTCGCCACTGCGAACGCGGGCTGATCGCTTAAGACCCCCAGGGCGATCCAACACTGGCCCCGGCCCTGCACCAATGATGACGAGGCCTTTCACGCGCATTGGGGCGGCCAGCGCCGTCTCCATCGCCACACGGCCGCCGAATGAAGTGCCGAGGAGAATGAATTCATTCGGAGCTTGGGCCAGCACCTGTTCCACACAGCCCGCCATGCGGTTGGAAATGGCGATGATGGTTCGCGACGACACGCCCAGCGCCTCATCGAAAGACGCATAAAGGCCAGCGTCACAACCAAGAGCGGGAATTTGGACGAGGGGGAGCATTAGGAATACTTAACTCGGTTCAAGCCACTTGTCATCAGCACAGTTCGCTAACCCTGCTCGACTTCTGACATTGTCGGACCAAGCAATACAATCCATATTCGGCAGAGCAGACAATGGAGCGCCAAAGGGCAGTGGAGCGTGCATACGATGGCAAAATAAAAATCTGAAAACTTGGACATTCTCGCACGGAGAATGTGGTCCCGTAGAATTGAGACAGGTTTTATGATAGTTGTACTCGTGGCGCTCGGCGCATTCTTGGCATTTTTTTCTACGTTCAACACTGCCATTTCTCGCCAGCAGTCGACGTGTCGTTTAAAGAACTGGGGAGTTTGGGTTCCTGACGCGCAAAGCGGGGATCAGGCTTATATCGTTGTGAATTGCCAATTGATAAGTAGCAAAATCATACAGCTACCGCAACCTTCGGGCTGGACTCCGCCCAATGTTGATAGCGAGATCAATATCGAAATTGTAAATTACAGACTTTCCGGAACTGCCTATTATGTGAAATAAACGCGGCGCAATTTACAAAGCGATGTGGTTTACCAGTCATTACAATAAGGGCGGGATTTGAAGCAGGGGAAGCATTCGCAAACTTGCACCACCCCACACATCGTCACCCTTGCGAAGGCAAGGGTCCAGCTTTAGCTTCTTCTCATGCAAGATGAAAAACATCCCGCCGTCTATATCGTCGCCAACCGCTATCGCGGTACGACTTACATTGGCGTGACCAGTGCGCTGTGGAACCGCGTGTGTGACCACAAGAATGGAAATACACCTGGTTTTACCTCAAAATACAGGCTGCACTCCTTAGTTTGGTATGAACACCATCATTTCATGCCTGATGCAATTCGGCGGGAGAAACAGTTGAAGCTGTGGAAACGCGACTGGAAGTTTCGGTTGATTGAGGAGATGAATGCAGACTGGCTAGATCTGCATAACTTGATTGATTATGTCGGCACTCTGGTTGAACCCAAAGCTGGACCCTTGCCTTCGCAAGGGTGACGGTGCTGGAGGTGGTTCATAGGGTTTAAAGGTGGGTTAAGTCTGAACAGTCTGCAAAAAATCGTCACCCTTGCGAAGGCAAGGGTCCAGCTTGCTACCGACTCAACGGCAGCAAATAAAAAACGCGGAGCATCACTGCCCCGCGTTCCTTATTCATCCGTATACAGATGATTATTCGCTGGCGGCCTCAGCAGTTGGTGCAGCCGCTTCGCCCTTGGTCAGATCCTCACCCGTTGCCTGATCTACAGCCTTCATTGAAAGCTTGATCTTGCCGCGGTTGTCGAAGCCCATGACTTTCACTTTTACAGCATCGCCCTCTTTCACCACGTCAGAGGTTTTCTGCACGCGTTGTTGCGAGAGTTCGCTGATGTGAACAAGGCCGTCCTTCGAGCCAAAGAAATTGACGAAAGCGCCAAATTCCATAACCTTCACGATCTTGCCATCGTAAATCACGCCCATTTCTGGTTCTGATACGATGCTCTTGATCCACTTCAATGCGGCTGCGATCGCTTCACCCGAAGATGACGCCACCTTGATGGTGCCGTCATCTTGAATGTCAACCTTGGCACCAGTTTTTTCCACGATTTCGCGGATGACTTTGCCGCCAGTGCCGATCACTTCACGGATTTTATCCGTTGGGATCTTGATGGTTTCAATGCGCGGCGCATGTTCGCCAAGGCCCGGACGAGCCTTTTCGAGAGCCTCTGCCATCTTTTCCAAAATGTGCAAACGGCCATCTTTGGCCTGCCACAAAGCAACCTTCATGATCTCTTCGGTGATCCCGGTGATCTTGATATCCATTTGCAGCGAGGTCACACCATTTGCTGTGCCTGCCACTTTGAAATCCATATCGCCCAAATGATCTTCATCACCCAAGATGTCAGACAACACAGCGAAGCGCTCACCTTCCTTGATCAGGCCCATGGCGATACCTGCCACAGGGGCTTTCAACGGAACGCCAGCGTCCATCAAGGCCAGCGATGCCCCGCAAACGGAAGCCATGGAAGACGAGCCGTTTGATTCAGTGATCTCAGACACAACGCGGATGGTGTAAGGAAACTCAGACTTGTCTGGCAGCATGGGGTGGATGGCACGCCAAGCAAGTTTGCCATGGCCGATTTCGCGGCGGCCCGTGGCCCCCATGCGGCCCACTTCACCAACCGAGAAGGGAGGGAAGTTATAATGCAGCATGAAAGTTTCTTTATACATGCCGTCCAAGCTATCGACATATTGCTCATCTTCGCCAGTGCCCAGCGTAGTGACAACTAACGCCTGCGTTTCACCGCGGGTGAAGAGGGCCGAACCATGGGTGCGCGGCAGAACTGATGCTTCAGCAACAATCATACGCACCGTCTTGGTGTCGCGGCCATCAATGCGGAGGCCTGTATCTAAGATGTTATTACGAACGATGTCTTTTTCCAAATGCTTAAAGGCTTCGCCAACTTTTTGCTCTGACGGAGCAGTGGCATCTTCCTTTTTGACAAGTGCAGCCTTCACCGCATCCTTGGATTTTGCAACGGCGTTTTGGCGATCTTCCTTTTTGGCGATCGCATAAGCAGCGCGAACCTCTTTTTCAGCGAGCTTCTTCACCGCCGCGAAGAGTTTTTCTTCATCAGGCGCGTTGAACTCACGTGGTTCGCGCGATGAACGCTCAGCCATACGGATGATGGCCTCAATCACCGGCTGGAAACCTTGGTGGCCAAAGCTGACAGCGCCCAACATCACTTCTTCTGAAAGTTCCTTGGCTTCTGATTCCACCATCAACACGGCATCGTTGGTACCGGCGACGACGAGATCCAGCGTGGATTCTTTCATCTGATCTTTGGTGGGGTTCAATACATATTCGCCCGCAATCAGGCCAACGCGTGACGCACCAATCGGGCCCATGAAAGGGATACCCGAAAGGGTGAGAGCCGCAGAAGCAGCCACTAGGGCCACGATATCTGAATCGTTCTCAAGGTCGTAAGATAAAACAGTTACGATCACTTGGGTTTCAACACGGAAACCTTCTGGGAACAACGGGCGGATGGGACGATCGATCAGGCGTGAAACCAAAGTTTCTTTTTCTGATGGGCGGCCTTCACGCTTGAAATAACCGCCGGGGATTTTGCCCGCAGCATAGGTTTTTTCTTGGTAATTTACCGTGAGGGGGAAAAAGTCGATGCCAGGCTTTTCAGCGCGGGCGGCCACGGCAGTGGCGATCACAGTGGTTTCACCATAAGTGGCGAGAACGGCACCATCAGCTTGACGGGCCATGCGGCCGGTTTCGAGGCGCAGCGTTTTGCCGCCCCATTGGATTTCTTCAACATCAATGTTGAACATATTTTTCTTTTCCTTTGTCCTGCGCCGCCACTTCGTCACCTACTTCTGGACGGCATCCCCTTTGGACGAGATGATCGCAGCCCTATTGCTGAAACCTCTGTCGGGGACGCAGATGGCTAATCGGTGATCCACCTGCTCGTAAATAAAAACCCTCCCCATCACGGGGAGGGAAAGTGTTGTTACCGACGAATATCCAAACGCTTGATGAGAGTCGTATAGCGGCTCTCATCTTTGCCTTTGACATAGTCCAACAAGCTGCGACGTGCGGCAACCATCTTCAGAAGGCCGCGGCGCGAGTGGTTGTCTTTCTTGTGCATTTTGAAATGATCGGTCAAATAGTTGATACGTTCCGTGAGGATCGCCACTTGAACTTCAGGCGAGCCAGTGTCTCCGGCCTTGGTTGCATATTCTTTTACGAGAGCAAGTTTGCGCTCAGCAGTCATCGTCATAGGTCTTCTCCGGACATCAAAGGTTGAACAGTCTTTTGATTTTGAGTGAGCCTTGGGAGATCTCGCCGATACCGACGAGTTCTGTGCCATTTCGCACTAAAACCGCCGCCTCGCTTATGGGAGCATTTGCCCCGCGCAGCAGAACCTTTTGGCCCTGCCTCAGTTTGGCGGCATCATTATCCAAAACGGCCAGTGCCGGGATGCCGTCCAGCACGGTCTCTAGTGGAAGTAAGGCCCTTTTCAGGGCCTCAGATTGGCCCCCTATACCCATTTCCTCGAGCTTTTCCAGCGAAATCATCTGGGCTTCGTTCAGGGCCCCCACTTGGGTGCGGCGCAGGGCAGAGACATGAGCATAACAACCTAAAGCCTGGCCCATATCGCGCGCCAGAGAGCGGATATAAGTACCCTTGCCGCACTCAATCTCAAAATATACTTTAGATTCAGAGGTTTCCAGAAGTTTGAGGGTTTCAACATGAACTTCCCGTTGTTTCATCTCAAGCACTTCACCTGCTCTGGCAAGATCATAAGCCCGCTCACCATCGATCTTAATAGCGGAAAACGCTGGTGGGGCCTGCATGATAGTTCCGGTGAAGCGCGGCAACAGGGCTTCGATATCGGCTTTCGTTGGCCGCTTGTCAGAACGCTGGGTAATTTCACCTTCCAGATCATCAGTATTGGTTTGCGCGCCCCAGGCTGCCGTGAAGCGGTAAGTCTTGCGGCCATCCATGGCCCATTGCACCGTTTTGGTGGCCTCGCCCAAGGCGATGGGCAGAAGCCCAGTGGCCAGCGGATCTAGCGTACCGCCATGACCAGCCTTTTCGGCATTGAACAGCCAACGCACTTTGCCCACAGCTTGCGTGGACGTCATGCCATAAGGCTTATCGAGAGCGATCCAGCCATCAATTTTGGATTTTGGTTTTTTCATATGAGATCTGGGTCGCGATCCATACGGGCATCAAGCACCGAACTGATTTTTACAATACCGTTCGACACACGATAAATCAAAATATATGGCAACCCTATTACGACAAGCCTACGCGTATCAGCGCGATGAACCGCCACGCCCGAAAGCGGGAAATCCGATAGCCGCCGTGAAGACATGATGATCTTATGTTTTACGCTTAATGACGCCTGCGGGTTTCTGTGGTCAATATATCTAATTATGTCCTGTAAATCGGTTAGCGCCTCACGCGTCCAGCGAACAATCACTTGATTTTCTTTGGTTCAAAAGTATCTGGCTCGGGCATTGGAGTTTCGTTTTCTGTGCCGAGCGCAAGGAACCATTTTTCGACCAGCGCCTGCGAATAGAACTCCCCTGAGGCATCCGAGGCGGCAATAGCAAAATCAATTTTTTTCGCCATCCAAGTTTCTCGTGCAACGAAGTTTTCCAAAGCTTCCGTCAAAAGAAAACCCTTTGAGCGCTTCGTTTGCGCGGCCAACGCTTCCAACTCTTGTGAGAGCTTCTCGGGAATCCGCGCTGAAATCATGGTTTTGGTCATGAACGATCTCCGTGTTTACATCTTATTACAATGTAATATACAGATTTCTCCGCCGCATGTAAACTTCAGACTATCCCCAACATCGCGCCCTAAAACCCATTATTTAAACATCCCAATTCCCATCAATGGAACCAGCGATGAGGCGAAGTTGGGATAACGCAATTCTGTGTCATTGACGATGATCAGGCCCTCGCCGGCTTTCGGATATTTGATGTTCCAGTTAAGTGTGTCGCCTTCGGTTTTTGCCAGCGCCCGCATTGTCTCCAACACGGATTGTATCACGATGTAAGCCATGCGGTTATCTGAAGGTGCTGGAGGCGGTGCAATAGTTGCATCAGCCCCATCTGCTGGCTTATCGGGCGCAGCCGTGCCGGCGTCATCTGCAGCGGCCCCATCCGTAGGCGCAACGGCCCCATCGGCAGGATCCGGCTGCGCAATTGCCACTGCGGGTTCCGGAGCAGCGGGTGGTGGTGCAGCCTTCCACTCTTCCAATAGAGACAGAATTTTATCCAAACCCTTCAGCGATATTTTATTTTCCCCCTCATAAGGTAATCCACCCAGTGCCCAAGCCGGATAGAACCGAATGAGCCCCGATGTAGCCATATCAATTTCGGATGATTGATAGCGCACGTCTTTTGATTCAATAACAGGCTTCGCCGCCATCAAATAAGTGATCGCAGGTGCCGCAAGAGCCACATAATCATCCTTGTTGTTTATGACCACGCCGCCAATCAATTTGCGCAGCAGGCCTTCATTGAGATCAGAAACACTCAGATCATAACGCACCGTTTTGGGATTGAGTACGGCCATCGTTTTCTTTTGCAAGTCGGTATCGAATTTGTGCATTTCCCAGTTTAAGTTATCGATGGCTGTGGAAAAAAATACGCGGCCCTTGTTGTCGCTAAAACCTTCCGTGCCCGTTTCAAATGCATATTTCCCAATGTGCAGAGACGGATCATCCTTATTAATAGGCAAATACACAACGCCCTCAGCGCCGGATGTAATCTTCAGTGCACCCATGTTGAACAGGCCGTCAAGCACGTCTGAGATTTTCAGCGATGTTTCTTCGCCATTGGAAAGAGACTGTAATTTGCTCAAAGCATTAAGCGTTGCGCCAATCGGAATTTGCGTACCTGTCAGAGACAAGGTTCCGCTGTTTGCATCCATTTGCTTTACCCCTGCAACACCTTGATCGCGGATACCTTTGCCATTCAATGTCACGGCCACCGTGCCCCAATCAGTGGGTGTAATCTTGGTCAAATCGGCGGTGCCTGAAACGGCACCTATGGAAAGCTTGTCGGTTGAACCTGCCGCCGCACCGATGGCCTCAACTCCATCTGCCGAAAGATTGACCGCCACTTTATCATAGCTTTTGGCCCGCAGAGACTCGGCAAATTGTAATGCAGCATTGCCACCGCCTTGTTGTGTCATCGACAACACGGCAAAACGCGCCAACACAGCGTAAAGATCAACAGGTTCCGGCCCACTGGCATTCAATTCAATCTTCAGGTTTTTGACGCTGATATTTTCAGGTGGAAATCCCTTTGATAAAAGATCGCTGGCTTGCAGCAAAAATTTGCTTTCCGTGGCACCCGCTTCTGCTTGCTTGGCCACATCAAGTGAAACTGAACCAAGTTGAACTTTCATATTTTGTGCGCCCTTGGGCACAACGCTTAAATTGTTCAGCTTGAATGCAAGATTGCCATAGCTGCGGGTTTGCGCATTCCACAGGCCATCAAACGTGGTGCCGCCGATGCTCAGTTGTATACCGTTCATGATATCCAGTGACTTCGGCAGCGTAAGATCTGTGACGTGGTAAAGCCTGTCGCCAGCAGGGGTAAGCTTGAAAGACAATGAGCCTAGCGGAATAATGCCCATCAACATGGGCGAATCTAGAGTCGCCAAAAATCCATCGCCTGACGGTGTGATTTTCACATCTCGCGTGATAATGGGGCCAACCACAGTGATTGGTAATGGCGTAGAAAGAGCAGACAAAACGTCGGCCTTAACCTCATCCGGCGTTTGGGCGGCTGCCAAACTAATTTGGTACAGCAAGGCACATGTAAGTGCAGCAATCACACGCATTGAAAACTCCTGTCATTTTAGATGAATACCGTAGAGCGGCAAAACAATAACAGCAAGAAGAAGCTATTCCTTCTTCAAATCTTGCTGCACTTCGGGCTTTTGCAGAAGGTCGTCGATCTTGCTGGCATAGTCCAAGGCGGTGTCAATGCGAAAGCGAATATCGGGCATATATTTCATGTCCAGCTTGGGGGCCAAAAGGCCGCGAATATACTTGCGGTTGCGGTTTAGCGCTTCCAACGCCTGTTGCTCTTTGCCTATGATCAGGCTGCGCATATAGGCTGTGGCAATTTTAAGATCGGGCGACAGTTGCACCTCGGTGATAGTGGGTGCCAGTTTATCTAACTCTGGGTCACTGGTTTCACCGCGCTGAATAACGCTGACCAAAGCATGGCGGATCAACTCTCCGGCGCGAAGCATACGTTGCGATGGTGTGGATGCATGGGCCATTATGAAATACTCTTTGTCAAATTTTGTTCCAATTTACATTTTCCAATCGTGTAAAGCGTGAGTGAAAGCGCGGATCGAATTGCCTCCATTCATGTCTCAGCGGAAAACTACAAACGACGAGTCTTGGGAATACAGAGTTTTAGTGTTCAGTTCAAATCTTGTATGCCAAGTTAAAATGATACTAGGGAACCTCTGATTTAATGTCTTGCTGAATTTGCATTGATGTGATTCTTCTGTGTCGGAGGATTTTCCGATGCGGCAGATGACATTTT
>JAYVOQ010000147.1:0-12814 GCA_043757845.1 Hyphomicrobiales bacterium
CAATTTTGCTGCGCCGGTGGGGCGAGTGGCGCTAAGTTTTTTGGCCGAGATAGGTCGTACTGCGCTTTTCACCAAGGACGCGCTGTTCGTTGGCCTTGCACCGCGCTTTTACTTCGGTCAGATGGCGGAGCAATTTTTCCGCGTTGGTTATACATCGCTGCCCGTGGTCGCGATGACGGCGTTTTTCACCGGCGGCGCTTTGGCTTTGCAGATTTATACCGGCTCTTCACCCACAACCGCGTCCACTTTGGTGCCGAGCATTGTTGCTGTTGGCATCACGCGTGAGCTTGGGCCCGTTCTCGCAGGCCTGATGGTTTCAGGCCGCGTTGGCGCATCTATCGCTGCCGAACTGGGCACGATGAAAGTGACGGAACAGACTGATGCGCTGGTGACACTTTCCACCAATCCGCTGAAATATCTTGTTGGCCCGCGATTGATTGCAGCGGTGATTTCGTTGCCGTTGCTGGTGTTGATTGGCGATATCATCGGCGTGATGGGTGGCTATGTGGTGGGCACGCGCAGCTTGGGCTTCAATGGGGCTGCTTTTTTGAAAACCACTTCAGATGCCTTGCATTCCGATGATATCACTTCCGGCCTGATTAAGGCGGCGGTGTTTGGTTTTATTATTGCGCTCATGGGCTGCTATCACGGATTCAACTCCAAAGGCGGGGCGCAAGGTGTGGGCCGCGCCACCACCAATGCCGTTGTGTCTTCGGCGATTTTGATCTTGGCCGCCAACTTTGCGCTCACCTCGATTCTGTTTGGTAAGCATTGATGGCCGAGCCTTTTATCAAGCTCACGGGTGTGCGAAAATCATTTGGCCCGAAACCTGTGCTGAATGGTTTGAGCCTATCCGTGGAAAAAGGTCGTTCATTGGTTGTGATCGGCGGCTCTGGCACTGGCAAAAGCGTGATGCTGAAATGTATTCTCGGAATTTTGCAGCCAGACTCTGGCGCGATTGAGGTCGACGGGCAGGATGCGATTGGCCTTCGTGGATCGGCGCGCGATGAATATCTGCACCGTTTCGGCATGTTGTTCCAAGGTGGCGCGTTATTTGACTCGCTCAGCGTGTGGGAGAATGTGGCCTTTGGCCTGATCCAAGGGCGCGGCATGGCGCGGGTTAAGGCGCACGATATTGCGATTGAGAAGTTGGGGCTGGTAGGACTTTCTGCTGATGTGGGCAAACTTATGCCCGCGGAGCTTTCAGGCGGCATGCAAAAGCGTGTGGGCCTTGCCCGTTCTATTGCGGCAGACCCTGAAATTATTTTCTTTGATGAGCCGACAACGGGGTTAGATCCGATCATGGCTGATGTGATCAATAATCTGATCGTGGATTGCGTGCAGCGCCTCGGCGCCACCACCATTTCCATCACCCATGACATGGCCTCGGCCCGCAAGATCGCTGATGACATTGCGATGATTTATAAGGGTGAGATCATCTGGCAGGGGCCCGCGAAAATGGTGGATCGTTCCGGCAGCCCCTATGTCGACCAATTCATCCACGGTAAGGCCGATGGGCCGATTAAGATGGATGTGTTGAAGGGATGATTTCCCAACAATGGAGCGCGGTTTGGCGTTCTCTCTGGAGCATCTTGACTTTGGATAGCTCCTCATCAGAGGAGGTCCTGCACCACGATACAGAAATCTCTACACCCAACCCTCGATCTTATCCCTTTCGGGGTGCCATCGGCTGGTTGGCCGTCGCTTGCCCCTAAGAGAGCAGGTACATTAAGATACCTGCCACGTATGAAGTTTAGACCTTAGCTCATTCCCATACAGAGATCCCTCACGTGCGCTTAATCGCAACACGCCAGGAGATTAAGGGAACCAAAAAAGCTTGCAAAATTGCCTGCCTTTCTACCACATTTTGTGCGGTGAAGAACAGATGCGTACGATTCGAGGCAATTTCAAGGCAGATGGTAAAATTTGTTTGAGTTTTCGACAAAGACAATATGGCGCGAGCAGATTTTCAAATATGTGCCCAAGGATCAACAATCTCCACCCCACACGCTTCAAAATCTACAACATTGCGCGTTGCGAGTTTGCAGCCATTGGCTTTGGCAATGGCGGCAATCATACAATCCAAAACCGACATGGGGCGCCCCATGTTTTTTCTGATCGCAAAAATTTCGGCATAAGCGGCTGCGGCCCTGCTTTCGAAGGGCAGAATGAAGCCGCCAAAATCCTCCTTCAGAATTTCATGCAAGAGGGAAACTTTGAAAATTTTCGATTTGCCTGATGGCATGGTGGCCAGCCCGCGCAAGAGTTCGGCTTCGGTGATCGCGGAAATGTAGAGTGCAGCGTTGTCAGTCTCGCGAAACCAGTTCAGAACAACTTGTGATGGCTGCGGGCGCATTTGCTCTGAGATAACGTTGGTGTCCAACAATATCATTCGTCGAAATCGGGCAGTTCGCGCGGCATTTCGGTGCGTGGGGGAATGTCAAGTTCAAGGCCTCCGTAACGCGCCACCCGATCTCTGATGGATTTGCCAACGTTGCGCTGAGGAGGTGTTGATTGCGTGGCCCGCTTCAAAAGCTCATGCGCCTCAGCCTCCATAGAACGATCATGAGCCGCCGCCAGCTTTTTGATCTGGCGTTTGAGTTCAGGGTCGATGTTGCGGATTGTGAGGGCTACCATTAAGCAAATTTAGCACATTATGCATTTTATGCAAATAATATTTTGCATAATGTGTCTCGCCGATCGGTCGGTGCAGGGCGACCAGCTTTGGGTGATAGCGAGTGACAGGCATATATTTGGGTCTCCCAATTTTCAACCAAACAATCAGGAATTCTGCTTGGCCAAAATTGCCTGTGTTGAAAGCCGGATTCCCGCTTTCGCGGGACTGACGGATGTGGGAAAGTTCTGTTCCATTTTTGAAACAGAACAATTAACCCCATTCCCATGCGCTTTCCTCCCTCATTCCTTGATGACATCCGCAACCGAGTGATGATTTCTTCCGTCATCGGGCGCAAAGTTGCTTGGGATCGGCGCAAGAGCAATCCGGGCAAGGGGGACTTTTGGGCGTGTTGCCCATTTCATGCTGAGAAGTCTCCGAGCTTTCATGCTGACGATCGTAAAGGTCGTTATTACTGTTTTGGCTGCAAACAGAGTGGCGATATTTTCACTTATCTCACTGAAAAAGAAGGCATTCCATTTCCCGAAGCTGTAGCGCAATTGGCGAGTGAGGCCGGGCTGCCGATACCAGCCTATTCAGAGGCTGATGCAAAACGCGAAGAACAGCGCGCAAGTCTTTATGATATCATGGAATTATCGGCTAAATTCTTTCAGGCAGAATTGCAATCTGCCAAAGGGGCCAAGGCGCGGGGCTATTTGTCTGATCGCGGTTTGACACCTGCCATCCAGCAGCAGTTTGGGCTGGGCTATGCGCCGGATGATCGCTCGGCGCTGCGTACTCATTTGGCGGACAAGAAGATTCTGCCTGAACAGATGATCGAAGCCGGATTGCTGGTTTCGGGTGATGATATTCCGGTGGCCTATGACCGCTTTCGTGACCGGGTTATGTTTCCCATTCACGATGCGCGGGGACGCGTGATTGCGTTTGGTGGGCGCGCCCTTCGGGCTGATGTTCCGGCCAAATATCTTAACAGCCCGGAAACGCCTTTGTTCCACAAGGGTGACATTCTCTATAATTTCGACAAAGCCCGCGCCGTAGCGCATGAAAAGGCCGAGATTATCGTGGTTGAAGGCTATGTGGATGTTATTGCGATGAGCCGCGCAGGCTTGCCGCAGGCTGTTGCACCTTTGGGAACAGCGCTGACCGAAAATCAATTGGCTTTGTTGTGGAAAACTGTGGCCGAGCCAACCTTGTGTTTTGACGGCGACAGCGCAGGTTTGAAGGCGGCTTATCGGGCTTTGGACTTAGGTCTGCCACTGCTTAAGGCCGGACATTCGCTGAAGTTTGCTTTTCTGCCTGAGGGTCAAGACCCGGATGATCTTTTGAAAACCGAGGGGGCCGATGCCGTGCGCCAAGTTGTGGCGGCGGCGGAACCCATGGCCTCAGTTTTGTGGCGGCGGGCTTTGGACGAAAATGACCGCGCCACGCCGGAAAGACGCGCCGCTTTTGAGCGAGATTTAAAGAATCTTATCAACACGATCCAAGATGATGTTGTGAAAAAGCATTATCTGTCAGATTTGCGAGATAGACTGGGCGCATTGTTTGGACGAAACGCACCGCTGCGGCGCTTGGGCACTTTTCAGCCGCGCGGCCCGAGGCCCAAGTTTGGGCAGCCGGCGTGGGAGGTGCAATCGCCAGTTTCGGCCCAACTTAAGGCCACGCCTACTGCCAACCCTGTCGGCCATTCCTCTTTCGAGCGGCGGGCCGTGCGGATCGTCCTTGGATTCATCAACCATCCAGAGCTTTTGCATGCGTTTTGGAGTGAATTCGCCTCTGCTGATTTGATAAGCAAGGAGCTTGACTCTGTCCGTACACTGATTCTAGAAGCGGGTGCGTCTGAGGAAGGCCTTGAAAGAGGCTTTCTTCGTGACCATCTCTTGAGCAGAGGGTTTGGGCCCATTTTGGGTCGCCTCGAACGCCAAGCGAAAAATTTGAATGAGTGGCACTTAAGTCCCGTGGCAGCCGCAGATGATGCCCGGACAGGCCTCCGCCAAATGATCGCTTTGCATCACAAAGCCATTACGTTGACGCGTGAGTTAAAGGCTGCAGAATCGGCTTTTGCGCACGATATGTCTGAGGAGAACCAAAGCGTCGTTCAGGCGCTGCGTGACCAACTTTCCTCGCTCGACGGCCACGAAGCCATGATTGATGGGTTCGGTGCGGCCTCTGGGCGAAGCCAAAATGAGGTGAACTGACCTTTCAAGGTTCATTTGGTTAAGCAGCGTTTAAGGGCGAAGCGACTAGTTTTCGAAGCGAATCAGTTTTGGGCGCGTTGTCGCCCGCAAGTTAAGGAATGACTATGGCCCGTCCGCCCGTGAATAACGCTGTTGCTGCAAATCCAAGCAAGGATGCAGCACCTTCTGCCCCGGAACCACAATTGGTTGCGCAGCCCGCTGGCGAAGTTTTGGAAACGACTGATGGGCCGATCATCGATTTAAACGATGCTGCGGTCAAACGTCTGATCAAAACAGCCAAGGCGCGTGGTTATGTGACTTTAGATGAAATCAACACGGTTTTGCCGTCCGAAGAAGTGACGTCTGACAAGATTGAAGACGTTTACACCATGTTTGCCGAGATGGGCATCACGGTTGTTGAAAGTGAAGAAGATACAGAAAACTTAGTGATCAAAGCGGAAGAGGGTGAAGTCTCTTCTGAAACAGCATTGATGAAAGTGGAAGCGCCTAAGCTTCCGGCAGACCGCACTGATGATCCGGTAAGGATGTATTTGCGCGAAATGGGGGCCGTGGAGCTGCTGTCGCGCGAAGGCGAAATAGCCATTGCCAAGCGGATTGAAGCTGGCCGCGAAGCCATGATCTCTGGCCTATGCGAAAGCCCTTTGACCTTCCAGGCCATTATTATTTGGCGCGATGAGTTGAATGAAGGCAAAATTTTGCTGCGCGATATTATCGATCTTGAAGCCACTTACGCTGGACCTGATGCCAAGCAGAACCAGACAGTTGCAACGCCAGCACCTTATGTTCCACCGAAAGAAGAAGTGCGCAAACAGGCTGAGGCCAAGCGTGCAGTGGAAGCGGCTAAGGCTGAAAAACGTGTGCAGCCCATGCGTCGTTCAACGGCCGATGATGACTATTCGGACGTGCTCTCGCCAGAAGATTTCGACAAGCCATCAGTTGAAGAAGATGATGACGATGAGGGCGATGATTTAGGCGTTTCACTTTCGGCGATGGAATTGGAACTGAAGCCCAAGGTGCTTGAAGTGTTCGACGAAATTGCGCGCACTTATAAATCGCTGCGCAAATTGATGGACCAAGAAGTGACGGAGGGTGAAGGCCTTTCGCCATCACAAGAACGCCGATACCGCAAGCTGCGCGAAGACATCATCACCAATGTGAAATCTTTGGCGCTGAACAATGCGCGTATCGAAGCCTTGGTTGAGCAGCTTTATGACATTGCCAAGCGTCTGAACGTTCTCGAAGGCCGTCTGATGCGCATGGCCGAAACATATAAAGTGCCGCGCGATGAATTCCTAAAAGAATATACCAGCAATGAGCTGGATATGGATTGGCTGAAGCGTGTTGGCCGCTTGTCAAAGCATGGTTGGAAGAAGTGGGCTTCCGACGAAAAGGATTCGATCAAAGTTATCCGCGATGAGATTTTTGATCTGGCTTCTGCAACTGGCTTGCAAATTCAAGAATATCGCAAAATCGTCGGCATGGTGCAGAAGGGTGAGCGCGAGGCGCGCATTGCCAAGAAAGAAATGGTTGAGGCCAACTTGCGCCTGGTTATTTCCATCGCCAAGAAATACACCAACCGTGGTTTGCAATTCCTTGACCTGATTCAAGAAGGCAACATTGGCCTGATGAAGGCGGTTGATAAGTTTGAATATCGCCGTGGCTATAAGTTCTCCACTTATGCCACGTGGTGGATCAGGCAGGCGATCACGCGCTCGATTGCGGATCAGGCGCGCACCATCCGCATTCCTGTGCATATGATTGAAACCATCAACAAGATCGTGCGCACATCGCGCCAGATGATGCATGAAATTGGTCGTGAACCTACGCCAGAAGAATTGGCTGAGAAACTTTCCATGCCGCTGGAAAAAGTGCGCAAGGTGATGAAGATCGCCAAAGAGCCGGTATCTCTCGAAACACCCGTGGGTGATGAAGAAGATTCACACTTGGGTGATTTCATCGAAGACAAGGGTGCCATTCTGCCCATCGATGCCGCCATTCAGGCCAATTTGCGCGAAACCACAACGCGTGTTCTGGCCTCACTCACGCCGCGTGAAGAACGCGTGCTGCGCATGCGCTTCGGCATCGGCATGAACACTGACCATACTTTGGAAGAAGTGGGCCAGCAGTTCAGTGTGACGCGCGAACGCATCAGGCAGATCGAAGCCAAAGCGCTGCGTAAGCTAAAGCATCCGTCACGGTCTAGGAAGCTGCGGAGCTTCTTAGATAATTAAAGTCCTCTACTGCAAAGCGGGAGAGGAAAAGGGCCCATTTTGCAATTGCAAATGGGATAGGTGAGGGGAATGACCGTAACCGGAGACCTTTTTCTTAAGACTTGGGAAAACCTCGACTCAAATGAGCTGAGATTGCTGTTCAACGAGAAGATTGGAGGAACTGGTCAAGTTAATGGTGGCATAAATGAGGATGCGCCGTTTTATCTCCCGATGGCAGATGATACATGCCAAATTATCCTCAAATTCAAAAAGAAGAAAATCAATTCGATATCGCCGGGCAAGTCCTTCAATGAAAAAAGTTGGGTTGAAATTTCTCAATTGATTGATGGTCTTGTAAATGGTGGTCAAAGCAAAGTTGGTCGGCAAATTAGTTTTAGTACCAAGCGAGTAGATGGCTATTGGCGGGGGCGTAATTCGAACGTTCAAATTTGCCCTCCACCTGAGAACGCTCCGATGCCGAATGAGCTGTACGCAGAAAATCCATTTGTACTTGAATTTCCATTCGTGCAATGCGGCATTAACAGAATTGATAATTATCGATTGAGCAGGGAGCACCGCAGATACAGTCGAGTTCTAAATGTTATTCTACTTAGCCACGTTCAATTTCATGGCATCCGCCAAAAAAAGTATTGGGCACAACTGTGGCCGCAAGACGGTTCGAACGATGGCATTGAGCATCGATGGGTGCAAAACTACTATTTCACGGATATTGGTGAATTGGTTAGCAATGATCATTCTTTTTGCTCTGAACAGCATGCAAAGGTCTTCAATTCGAGCGAATATTATTTGCCACAAACATTTCACGATGAATTTTTGTCGGTTCCAGACAATCTAGATGAATTGCTCTGTAGGTATCAAAACTTGTCAGTCGGAGATCAAGAGAAATTTGATCGAGCGGCTTACTGGTTTGACCTCGCTGCTCGACAATGGGAAATGTCGGCCTCGGCGTCGTTTATTTCACTTGTTTCTGCAATTGAGGCCTTTGTCGGGCGCGGTAAAATCCACACATTGCATTGCCCTGAATGTGACAAAAAATTTGACCACGAGGTGCCGGGCGCAATTCAACGGTTTAAGTGTTTTCTTGAGAAGCATGCACCTGACTCGGGACTGAACAAGCAGAGAAATGAAATGTATGGACTTCGATCAAAAATTGCCCACGGCAGTGGCACCCTATTGTTGGACAGTGAGCACCACTATGGGTGGGATCCTGTGAGCGAAAGTGAGCTTCAATTGCAGCGAGATTTATGGAGCGTTACTAAAATAGCGCTGCTCAATTGGCTAAAGTCTTCTGGTCAATAACGGTTGCGACAACTATAGATTTGGTATCTACTTCCCCACCCATTCCGCATAACGATCCACCAGCGACCTGATCATTTTCTGATAGGGCACGTGTTGTTTCTTTGCTCCGCGCTTGAAGAATTCGATGCTGCGGCGTGAGAGGCTCAGTGTTACCTTCACATTGTCGTCTTTCAGTACCAGCCGGCTGGTAAAGCGCCATCGGAACTGTTCGACAATTGGCTGAATGACGCGATGATGAGCAACCCCAAAAAGCGGGCGGAAATGTTGTTGAACTGGGAATCCGCACCCGCCGCGCGCCTGTGCCATCCGCGCGAAGATCATTTAATCCCGCTCATGGCAGCGCTGGGCGCGGCCGAAAATGATAAAGCAACGCGGGTTTATTATGACAAAGATGCCCAGGGTGTAACCGCGTCGAGCTATCGGATTGGCCGATTGATTAAGCCGCTTGTTGCTGCATGTCTTTTAGCGCGGTTAAAAGCGCTGCAAAACATTTTGCATCGAAGGCCGTGCCCACATCTTTTTGCATGATAGTTAACGCATCGGCTACGGACATGGCTTTTCGGTAAGGGCGGTCTGCGGTCAGCGCATCAAATACGTCTGCCACGCTGACGATGCGCGTGTCTAAATTGATTTCATTATCGCGTAATGCGCGGGGATAACCTTTCCCGTCCAATCGTTCGTGATGGCCTTCAGCCACAGGCACCATATCGGCGAGGGCCGGGATAGCGCACAGTATTTCTGCTGAAAGTGTTGGATGGGTTTTGATAATGGCATACTCGGCGTCAGTTAATTTCGCGGGCTTATCCAAAATCACGTTGCTGATGCCAAGCTTGCCAATATCATGCAGTAATGCGGCGCGGCTTAAGCGCCTGCGGTGTGCGTGCTCAAGCCCCAAGCGTTCGGCGATCATATCGGTATAAAGGGCCACGCGGCTGGAATGGCCTGAGGTGAAGGGGCTTTTAGAGTCAACCACCATGGCGAAACCTTTGGCGATGCGGTCTAAATAATCTTCATCTGCCAAACGGATATGTTCTTCTGGTTCAAGCAGCAAGATGCGGCTTGCCAGATCAGTCGCTGCCAGTGGTTCCCAGAACTCATCCATCTCAACGAGGTTGGTGAAAACGTCAACCAAGTCGTTGTCGAACCAGGTGCCGGCGCGAGTTTGCACTTCGCGTATTGCCGCCTCGCGGCCATTGGCAATATAGAATACATCGGCCACTTGCGCCATTAACGCAATCTGTGAAAGCACTGAAATTTCGCGGCGTATAAGGTTTGCGGGTTTGCCGCTCCCATCCCAATGCTCGTCTAAATTTTGGATTGCTGTTGCCACTCGGTTGCTGAAGCCCATTTGCTTGGCGATGTCGGCGCCTCTATGGCAGCGTGCTTCGATCAGTTCGCGAGAAATTTGTCCACCGTTGCGCATGATGTTAACAATGGCGCGGAAGCGTTCAGCCATACCGCTTTCCATGCCGATGTGTGACAGAACAAAGCGCAGCGCTTGCGACATCGAGCCGTCAATGAGTTTGAAATCGGATTTGAATTTCAAATCATCGGTTAGATAGAGCTGACAAATGCGCGCCGCATTGCTGGAACAGCCAAGATCTTTCAGCAACAAAGCATAGTAAAGATCAGAGAGTTCTTCACGCGAAAGATTGATGCCTTCGCCCAGTTTCATGCCTAACCAACATACGCGGTGGCAATGCCCCTGTGGCTGGCCCTCGGTAATATCAAGGGCGCGGCTTAAGGCACCGATCAGTTCAGCACTGCGAATCTGCATGGTGGCGTGTCTCCTCGTCTCATTCTTCAAACTAGAGCTGATGTTTTGAGAATGTGTGAAGGCGGCGAGCCTCTTTAGGCTCGCCACCATAAACTTTACGGGGGTAACGAATGAATTAGATTATGGCCGCCAATAGGCGAAGTGATCCTTAACTTCATCGCTTTCGAAATTGCCGCGCATGTCGATGAAAGGCGCCCCTTTGCAGGTGAGGGCTTTCAAGGTTTGTGCGTCAAACTGTTCGCGGAAGCATTTGTGAGCCAGCGTCATGATGATGGCATCATAAGGGCCAGCTTGGCTAGGTTGATCGATGTGTGTGGCACCGCGACCGCCTTCAAAATGATCATCAAAGGCAACCGGATCAAAGTTATAAACGTCGGCACCTCGGTTCCACAAGGCATCCATTAAAATGAAAGCTTTGGAGTTGCGCGTGTCTGGGCAATCTTCTTTAAATGACCGTCCGAGGACCAGAATTTTCTTTTTGTTCAGGCCATTCTTGGCATTGGGCATCAAAGCTTCCGTCTTTTCAACCAGGAAGTTTGCGGTTTGCTCGTTTACTGAACGCGCCGCCGAAACTAGCTCCATGGCCAAGCCGTGGCGACGCCCTGCGTCTACCAAGAAGTAAGGGTCAACTGCGATGCAGTGACCGCCCACCATGCCGGGGCGATAATGATGAAAGTTCCACTTGCTGCTTGCCGCCGCAATCACGTCAGTTGAGCGAATTCCCATCTTGTCGAACAACATCATCATTTGATTCATCAAAGCGATGTTGACGTCGCGTTGGGTGTTTTCCAAAATTTTTGCGGCTTCAGCAACCTTAATTGAAGTTGCCTTGAACAGGCCGGCCCTGATCACACGGCTGTAAAGCGCTTCCATGAAATCAGCGCAGGCAGGGGTGGAGCCTGAGACGATTTTTTTGATGTCTGGCAATTTGCGAGTGTGATCGGCGGGGTTGATGCGCTCTGGCGAATAACCCAAGTTAAAATCGACAATATGCTTCATGCCAGAAACTTGTTCAATGACGGGCAGACAACGATCTTCTGTCGTGCCGGGATCAACCGTTGATTCAAACACGATCACAGCGCCACGTTTCATGTTGATGCCAATGGTGCGCGAAGCAGCGAGCAGCGGGCCATAATCTGGGCGGTTGTGGCTGTTGACGGGTGTCGGCACACAAACGATGATCACATCAGCATCTTTGAGTGCAGCAGGGTTGGCGGTGTATTCCACATCGCCATCACGCAATTCAGCATTGGTCACTTCGCCGGTGAAATCCACCGCGTTTTTAAGCTGTTCTAATTTCTTTGTATCGATGTCAAAGCCGATCGAGCGTGAGCCCTTGGCGAAGCCCAAGGTCAGCGGTAAGCCGACATAGCCTAGGCCGATCACGGCCACGCGCGCGGTGGCTGCATTAGGTAATAGGCAAGGTTCATCAGTCAGCAGACGAACGCTGGACTGGGTTGGATTTGCAAATACCGGCATTGTTGCTGGCATGGTGTTGACGCTCTTCATTCTATAACTCCCCCGCAATATTTTTTGCGTTGCCACCCAACTAAACCCTGGGTTCGGAAAGATTTCTGAAGAGTCGTGGTTAAAATCCCAGCAAGGTTAAGCAGTTATCAATCAATTATGGGGTGTGTACGTTTATTTTTGCAACCAAAATCAATTAACCGCAGTGCAATGTTTACTCGTTAGAATTTAAATCCAGTGGGCGAGGCCGGGGGGTCTCGCAAGTGTGTGTGTAAATGCTTGCGTTCAGTTATATTGAATATCTATTTGCAGCGTTGGTGCTGGTTGTTTTCACCAATCGCTATATTTTCGGTTCGTTTTTGCGTGTCTCTGACGCGCGCACGGCCAAAGATTATGATATCGATCCGCCCGTGTGGCCCACCGTTGCCATTGTCGTTCCGGTTTACAACGAAGGCGAAACCATTCTCAGAACGGCAGATGCTTTCAACGCTTTAGATTATCCCAAAGATAAATTGCGTGTGGTGTTTGTGGATGATGTGTCCACAGACGGTACTTATGATTATTTGCTTCAAGCCGTCGCGAAATATCCGTGGATGCAACTGCGTCGCAATAAGAAGAATGTAGGCAAGCGGCTTGGCATTAAAGATGCTGTGTTGGTTACGCATTCTGATCTGATTATGTCAGTAGATTCTGATGTGATTGTGGATACCAATGTGGTTCGTGTGCTGGTGAGACATATGTATACCACGGGCGTGGATGCCGTCGGCGGTTGTGTATTTGTGGTCAATGCGAATGAGACTTGGCTGACCCGGATGCAGACCGTGAAGTATTGGGTTGGCTATCACTTCCTCAAAAATCTTGAAAACCATTTCAGCCATGTGATGTGTTTATCGGGTTGCCTTACACTTTATAAACGCTCGGCTCTTTTGGCGGTGGATCATGATGTGGAGCGTCGCAGCTTTTTGGGCGACGAGGTGAAATACGGTGAAGACCGCTTCCTGACACGCAAACTGGTGGAGCGGGGCTACAAAACGCGCCTCACATTCCATGCGCGGTGTTTTACCAAAGCGCCGCCGCGAATGCCGGGCTATATTTCACAACAGCTGCGCTGGCGGCGTTCCAACATCGTCGATTTTCTAACCGCCATGCCTTACCTCTGGCGGTTTCACCCTATGGTGTTGCTGCATTATTGCTCAATGCAGCTTTTGTT
>JAYVOQ010000148.1:0-12785 GCA_043757845.1 Hyphomicrobiales bacterium
AAGCTTGAACTCGCGCGTATACTTTCTTCGTTCCATTTGAAATCTCCAGTTCCGTTAAAACACCTTAACTCAGTGTCCACGAAACCGGCAGCAGCTCAATTCTTCCAGGTGAAGCTGGAAGGCTTGTAGGTTGCGCAGCGAGCAGCCAGGGGGCTGCCTCATTTGCTATTTGTGCGGCCGCACCAAGCGTCAATGAAGAATGGCGCATTGCTGCCGAATGCGCAGTTTCTAGCGGCGGTGAACCAATGTCGTTTGCGTCTTGCACAGGCGGTCGACTGACAATACGGGAGTTGGGAAAATGCTTGGGAGGTCAAGTTGGGAAGGACTGTTTTGGCCCAAACAATACAATACGAAAATACTACGAAGGTATTTGGAACGACCTTACAAAAGGTCCGGGGCCAAATAATGAGGTCGTGAAGGTAGTCGACGTTATTGGAAAGGGCGTCGAGCACTTGGGACAAGAGGCTGGCAAGGAACTCACGCGACGAGAAGAGAACGCAAGAAAGCGCTTCGAAAAACCGCTCGACAATCCAGGAAAGACGCTCGAATGTATCGTAACAATTTTAAACAGCTGCTAGTAGCAGCGGCAATCATTGTCGGTGCGTTGGCAGGACTAGGATTTGCGGAAGCTGGGCCCATTGAGCAGAGAGAAATTGCTCGCTTTGTCTCGTTTAGAGCCGCTGACGACGCGCTGACTGAACTTGACCGGGAGAAGGCGGTTCTCGCTGCAGCTCTCATTAGTTCGGACGCATCGAAGTGGGCGGCAACGCCGCCGAACTTCTTGGAATTGCTCAACCAGATTGGGAAAGGATTGGCGTTGCCGGCATTGCCAGAGGCTACTCTACCAACCCAGGATCTGCCGTCTGACGGTGCTGAGGCGAGAAAGATGATATCGTCAGTCGTAGAAGACATTTCCAATCGTAATGCTTTAACAATAATGTTAGCAGCCGAACCTGATTTTGGCTCCAGTGTGAACAGAAAGCTAAAATCGCTCGAAAACAATCTTTCCGAGTTGAGCGCCAGTTTTGCCCAACTTGGGCGCAAGCTCGGATCACCGTACGCGGCAGCCCTCGGCTACAGCGACGTAGATGGGGCAGTCTACTCTTTTAAGTCTGTGGTTGCTGACCTTCTGGGTCGTACTCAGGTTCATGAGGCCCTAAGTATGGCTGCAGATAGCAAGTTACGTGAGAACTCCCGCCCGCTTTTATTGACTGCATCAGTTCTGCTCAGAGAGGAAGGCGCACGGCTCAACGACGAAAAACTAGTTCTGGATGATCTTGCTGCTGCCTTAGCTAAAGAGGCTAAATTAGTTCAAGCTGATTACGAGGAAATCGACGCGGCCTTTGAGAAGAATAACACAGCTGTCGGTTCTCTATTACAGAAAGAGCGCGATCTCGAAGTAGCAGCGGCAAAACGAGCTGTGTCAACGGGATTAGCGGCAGACAAGGAAGCGGCCAACACTGCAAAGCAAGAGCTCAATAGCTTCCGTCACGCACTGGCTGTAGAGCTTTCAAAGCTTGGCGATGAAAAGTCCGCAATCCTGAGTCTGCGAACTAATAACGCTGGAGCTCGTGACCGACTCCAGAAAACTGCCGCAGTTGCGCTCGCCAGATATAAGACCTTCGAAAGCCAGCAGGCTGGTAATAATGCGGATCACGCAACGCTGGCACATATTAAATTTTGAGGTATACATAGGAAATGTTGGGGTGATTGGAGGTAAACATGAACACTCTTGTTGGAATGCTGGCAGCTATTGTTGTGACAGTTTTTGCGACACCATCTGACGCCGCTGAAAAGAAATACATAGATAAGAAAATCCGCTCTGAGAATACCGAATACGCGGTCTCGCTGGCGGCCAAGGGGGGTGATCTTGGTCACGCTTTCGTAATCTGGAACAAGGGTGATAGCCCGGCGAAGATAACCACCCAGCAGGTTGTCGGTTTCTATCCGCAATCCGACAAGACCAAATACGAAGCGGTGTTCGGGTTGTCACCGGGGCAGATTTTTGATGATTCGAGTGAAAAGCCCGATTACGTGCTCATTGTGTCGGTAAACTCTGATGCCTACGATAACGCGAGGGCCGTCTTCGAAAAGTGGCGGTCATCTGGGAACTATATGCTAGGCTTTAGCGACTGCACTACCTTCGCAGCGGAGATTGGTGCTGCGATTGGCTTGAACATGCCAAACCGTGTATTCGCACCCTACCCAATTGAGTACATTAAAGCGATTGCGCGGAGCAACTGAGTTACATTGAATTTTTTCCGAAAGAGTGCCTTTGATCTTGACTACGAATAGCCTCTTTGGGTGAATTCTGTTCGCTGCAACGACATCCGCTTTCGGGAACAAGTCTCTGCGATGAAAATTTTCGATAGCTTGTCTACTGGCATTTTAAACCGGCCTTGGCTTCGCCGGCAGCGGCAGCATATGTCCGACCTGTTCGAGCACGGCGTGTGAAAACGCATTCAGCATTGACCCCACCTAAGATTGAAAGCTTCACTTTGATTATGCTTGGGTTTATGTCTTTCAAAAGGGGTCATCTTTGGACGCAAAGCGCAACTCCATTAATGCTCTGTGATCTTCAAGGGCCCGATGCCACCTAGCCGATGTAAATCGTACCAGCGATAGAATGTGGCCCGCGCAATGCCCAGTTTGTCCAGTGTTCGCCGTACGGCCAAATGAGATTTTTCGACAAGACGAATGATCTCCAGCTTTTCAGATGCAGGGTATCTCATGCCTCTTCTCCCCCCGCCCCGATCATGCTTTTTTTAAGCAGGCGGTTTTCCAGCGCGAGGTCAGCCACCAACTCCTTCATGTCGCGCACTTCGCGGCGCAAATCTTTCACCTCACCGCCCGTGGCTGAACGTTCTCTGTCGCCTGAAAGCCTGCGTTTTCCAGCCTCTAGGAACTCCTTCGACCAGGCATAATACAAGCTCTCTGCAATGCCCTCACGCCGGCACAGTTCCGCAATGCTGTATTCGCCGCGCAGGCCATCCAGCACGATCCTGATCTTCTCTTCAGCCGAATACTGTTTGCGTGTCGCCCGGCGAATGTCCTTCACAACCTTCTCGGACGTTGCGTGGCTCTCGGATATATGTTTCATTCCAGTTCTCCGTTTTGATACGATGAACCAGAAATCCTCCCTTATTCAAGTCAGCCAATTTGTCCCATGAGACCTGACGTCGAACAGCCAGCACATCTTTGCGTAAGGCTTCGATCAACGGATCAAGCAGCGCTACCGAACGGCCCACCCAATCGGCCAAGGTGGAGCGTTCAAGCTCAACGCCTTCGCGGGCATAAATGCCTGATTGCCGATACAGTGGAAGATGATCGGCATATTTGGCCACCAACACATGGGCCAGAAGACCAGGCCCAGGACGTCCGCGTTCAATCGGCAATGACGGCATCGGGTTTTGCACAATTGTCTCGCACACGCGGCATGACAGCTTTGGCCGGACATGGCGGATTACCTTGAAAGAGGCTGGCACATATTCCAAAACCTCAGTTACATCCTCACCCAACTTACGCATTGCACCACCACAGTTTGGGCAGGTGCAAGATGGCTCGTGTACTTCTTCTTCGCGCGGCAGATGATCAGGCAGCGGTTTGCGATAAGGCTTCTCAGGTGTTTCTTTAACCAGGGCCTGCACGACAGCGGGGCTTGTGGCAGCCGCATGGCCTTCATCTTCATGCAGTTCATCAAGTTGCAGCTCTAGCTGCGCAATCTGCTGGTCAATCTTCTCCGATGATTTACCAAACTGCATGCGCTTTAGCTTGGCGATCTGCGCCTTCAGCTGCTCAATGAGCAACCCTTTGCTCTTCACATCACCAGCCAGAACCCGCACCAGCGCTCGAAGCGCTTCAGTGTCCGATGGCAGATTGGCGAGATCGATATCCATGCACAATTTGTATCACCAGAACGAGCGATCAGCACTTGCGCGTTCTGCCGCGAGTCAATCTGGCGCAACTATTTTAGCGCAATCATCCAACAAGTTCTGGTCGCTGCGTTCTGATCGGTGCGCGCCAATCAATGCCCTCCAGCAGATAGCCCATTTGTGCTGGCGTGATCGTCACCGCATCTCCATGTGTTGCGGGCCAGATAAAGCGGCCCCGCTCTAATCTCTTGGCAAACAGGCATGCGCCTTGACCATCATGCCAGATCAGCTTGATCAGATCGCCACGCTTACCCCGAAACACAAACAGCTGCCCACTATGAGGATCATGCTGCAAGCTCGCCTGCACCAACATCGCCAATCCGGCAAAGCCCTTGCGCATGTCTGTATGACCTGCCGCAAGCCATACCCTGACACCAGCCGGAACAGGGATCATCAAACCCTCAGAGCAGCAATGACGTGCTTCAGCGCCTCAGCATCAATCGGGCTTTGAACCCTCAGTTTGTGCCCACCCGCAAGTTCAATCTCAATGGTGCCAGCACCTTGTGTTGCTGAAGTCGAAGCCTGTGGCGCTGCTGATGGTGGCATGCTCATCACCGATGCCGACGAAGCCGCGATCCGCATCGGTACGAATGGAGCAGTTGGCCTGCGCTTAGCCGAAAAACCAGCCTCTTTGCGCCAGCGAAACAGCAGGCTCTTGGCCATCCCTAACTTCCGCGCAACAACCGAAACCGCCATATGTTGCGTTTCTTCAACAGCTTGCCGCCGCTCCTCATCAGACCAACGCCGCCGCGTCTCAATCACTACAATCTTGTCGCTAGAGATATGTCCAGACATAGGAACAGAACCAATCAGTGGACGACACAATCATCGTCTCTACGTCGACTGTTCAATCTCATTGGCGAAAACTAAACAAGGCGGCCGTGACCGGACGCTAACGTTGAGAAAAACCGCCGCAAGAACCATTGACGAACTCTGGAAAGCAATCGGCAACATCTGCTCACTCTTCACGGCCGAAGAGTGTTCAAACTACTTCAATGCAGCAGGATATGGATTCACGTCGACCATCCGACGCTCTAGCTTTCTTGTGGCACAGTTTCTGCCGGACTCGTGATTGTCAAATGGAACAAGGAGCCGAAAACTCCAGCCTCAGATGATCCAGGCTTTGGGGGCGGAACGATTTTGCACGGGGAAACAAACGCATCCAAAATTATGGTTTCACAGTTTAGAGCTGGCAATATATTTGCGCCAACCACCGAGATCAGAAATGTCGGTTGCGCCTTCCAAGCCTGCGGTTTCGACCAGAAATCCCTTTGGGTTGGTGCCATCGGCAAGTGCAAGGGTTCCAATGCCGAGTGGAGATGGAATGGCGGCCACGAAGGCGCCAAATCCTTCTGGCGGTAATCCCCACACTTCCACATCAATGCTCGATCCCTTACCTTCGACTGAACGCAAAAGACCTGGTTTAGGAATAGTCTGTCCGGCGAGCGCATAAAGACTATAGGCGGGAATCGTTTTTGACACACGGCAGAATTGCCCACCAAGATTTTTGAGTTGAGGGTTGAGTGGCATGCCCGATAGATGCGCACCCACCACTGCAATTTCGATCATGCCATCATTGGCGGATGACGGTAGGGGTGCTGCAGTTGGCTGTTGCCATCCGGTGGCACCAAGCGGCAGTTGACTGTTGGTGTGAACATCTCTTGCCAGTGCCGCCACCAAATGATCTTTTCCAGCGTCTGCCAGAAAAGTGACACTCATCGGCAGGCCATCGCGGCGAATTCCACTGGGCACCGTGATCCCACAAAGATCAAGTAAGTTGACGAAATTCGTGTAGGTGCCAAGCCTGCTATTGGTGATGATGGGTTCGGCAAGAACGGCATCAACTGTGTAGTGCGTTGGCGCTGTCGGCACACAGATGAGATCGACTGAAGCGATGACGCGAGCAAGCTTTGCATTTAGGGCTTGCAATGCGTAGAATCCTTTGAACGCATCTGCCGCCGAGAGTTTTTCAGCTCCACCGATAATCAAGCGCGTAATTGGATGTAAGGCATCTGACTTTGCCTTCAAAAAATCTTCGATGGCTGCATAGCGTTCGGCCACCCAAGCGCCTTCGTAAAGCAGATTAGCGGTGGCATAAAAATCACCGAATGGAATTTCTATCAACTTGCAACCCAGCGATGTGAGTGAGGCCAATGCCGTTTCAAAGCCCGTTCGCATGGCATCATCATCAAAGAATTTGAGGTCGGCTTTGGCCGGAACACCCACAGTTAAAACCGGTGGACGTGAAGAAAGCAGCTTTACTGCAACAGTCTTTGAATACGCATCAGAGGTGTCAGCACCTGCTGCAACTTGATAGGTGGCATAAGCATCATCGACGGTCAGCGCAAAAACTGAAACACAATCAAGTGTGCGACATGCGGGCACCACGCCAGTGGTTGAAAGCGCACCGACTGTGGGTTTCAATCCTACGATGTTATTGAGCCCGGCAGGAATGCGGCCAGAGCCCGCCGTGTCTGTCCCCAATGCAAAGGAAACGATGCCGCGCGCCGTTGCAACGGCTGATCCTGCACTCGACCCACCGGGAACCAGTGAGGCATCCACAGCATTTTTCGGAATAGGGTAAGGTGTTCGCACGCCCACAAGCCCTGTTGCGAATTGATCGAGATTGGTCTTACCAATAACAATAGCGCCCGCAGCTTTGAGACGTGCCACGACCGTTGCGTTTGCAACAGGAGTGTAGGCGAAGGCTGGGCATGCAGCTGTTGTGGGCATGCCTGCGACATCGATATTATCTTTGACCGCAAACGGTATCCCCCAAAGTGGTTTGTTGACCGGATCAAACACTCCAAGCGATTCAACTTCTGACATGAGTTGCTGCTGTGAAGCCAAATATATAAAAATGCCGGGGTCATTAGTCTCAGCAATGCGCCGTAAAACAGTTTCAATCATTTCGGCTGGCTTAGTGCCCTTCGCATAGGCTGCGTGAAGGGTTTTAATATCGAAGTGAAGTTCGCCTGACATTATTTTGCGTCTCCAAGTATGATCACTGGCAAGTTCCATTGAATGAGCACAACGCAACCATCTATTGACCACACCGAATGCTCACTGCCTACCTCGTTGAGAACCACTGTGCCTGCGGAATAATCGCCAGATTCGTCGCTTTGCACACCATCAAGCACCACAATCGTCTCAAGTCCCGCATGGCGATGGCGTGGTACTGCTGACCCCGGTTCATACTTTAGCACTGCAACGCTGGGATTAGAGGCACCGCCTTTGATGAGCCAATGCACTTCTATGCCTTGCCTGAAATGCTCGAATGCAAGTTTGTGCCAACCGCCATTCAGAACGTCAGGTATTAAGCTCCTAGACATTGCTGATTCCTTCGAGAATCTCGTCTGTTGTCGCCGTCCATCCGACAATAGCGCCTTGCGCACGGATCATCGCAATTGCGGCAGCCTTGAATTCTTGAAAATAACTCTCTGTCGCGTCCTCGGCGAGGAGGCAGTCATAGCCGCGGTCATTGGCTTCGCGCATTGTCGTCTGCACACAAACCTCAGTTGTCACACCTGCAAAAACAAGTTGAGAGATACCAAGCCGCTTGAGATCAGCGTCCAAATGCGTTGCATAGAAGGCGCCCTTTCCTGGCTTCTCGATCACCAACTCGTTCGGCAGGGGTGCGAGCTCAGATATAATTGCCGTGCCGGGCTCACCTGCAATGAGAACACGGCCCATGGGGCCAACATCGCCAATGCGAAGTGTGGGGTTGCCCCGATGGCGCTTGGCTGGTGGGCAATCAGAAAGATCAGCACGGTGACATTCCATGGTGTGGATGACCGGAAGGTGTGCGGCACGAAATCCCTCGATAAGTTTGCCAACTGTCGGAACGATGGCACCGATGCGGCTTACATCATTGCCAAGGCTCGCGCCAAAACCACCGGGTTCGGCAAAATCACGCTGCATGTCGATCACGATCAGCGCTACCGCGTTGCGATTGAATTTAAAGTCAAAGGGCAAGGCATGGATAGTGTTCATCAGTGATGGCCCGCCATGTATTGGCCAATCGTTTGCACATTGGCCTGTGCAATGGGCGTTTCATAGACCAATGCGCCATCTGACATCACGAGAATACGGTCAGAAAGTTCTAACAGCTCATCAAGGTCTTCCGATAATAACAGCACAGCGGTTCCATTATTGCGCGCCTTCATAATTCGTGCGCGGATTTCAGCCACCGCCGAAAAATCAAGTCCAAAACATGGGTTTGAAACGATCAGCAAATCAACCTCACCGCTCAGTTCGCGGGCCAATACTGCGCGTTGCACATTACCGCCTGATAAAGCCACGATGGGTGAAGCCAGCGATGTTGTTTTGACTTTGAATTGGGACACGAGTTGTGCTGCATAGGATTTTATGGCGGCGGCATTGATCCATCTCACACGTTTTCCGTCGGCACCGACATCAAAGTTGCGGAAGCTCAAGTTTTCAGCCACCGTCATCTTTGGCACACAAGCGTTGCGTAGAGGCTCTTCGGGGATGAATCTGACATTGAGCTCACGAGACTCATTACGGCTCGCCGCATAGGGCAGTCCCTTCACCAAAATTTCACCCCCCTCGCGCAGACGCTGCCCAGCCAGCACCTCAAGAAATTCTTTCTGGCCGTTGCCGGATATTCCGGCGATACCCACGATCTCGCCAGCCCGTACATCGAGTTGCTTTACGTCAATTGTTTTCAAACCGGTGCGATCTGGCGCTTTCAGTGACGTTACGGCCAACATGGTTTTGGCGTCTTTGTCCGAAAGCTTCCGACTGTCCAAAACGGCAATAGGTTGATCGCCGATCATCATCGCTGCCATGGCTTTGCGGTTTAGTTTTTTTACGCTGCCGCTGCCGGTCAATTTGCCTTTGCGCAATACGCTGATGTTATCGGCGAATGCAATCACTTCGCGGAATTTGTGGGAGATCATCAGCACAGAAAGATCGCCGCTTTCGGTCATCGCCCGCACATGGCCTAACATTTCATTGGCCTCGCCTGGTGTTAACACCGAAGTTGGCTCATCGAGAATCAGAAACCGACGGCCCAAATAGAGTTGCTTAACGATTTCGAGCTTCTGTTTTTCACCTGCTGCCAGTTCACGCACCGGAACATCAAGCGGCAGCTTGAAGGGCATCGTTTCCATGAATAGCGTAAGATCGCGTTTTTCTTTTTGCCAATCAATGACTCTGGGCACCACATCACGTGAAATCACTAGGTTCTCCGCTCCCGTAAGTGAAGGCGCTAATGTGAAGTGCTGATATACCATGCCGAGCCCGACAGCCGCCGCATCTTTGGGGCTGGTGATTGAAACTTCGCGGCTATCGACGAGCATTGCGCCAGCAGTAGGCTGATAGAAGCCCATCATGCATTTAACTAGAGTTGATTTGCCAGCGCCGTTCTCGCCGAGTAGTGCATGAAAACTTCCCGCCGGCACTTCGATTGATACATTATCAAGTGCAGTAAAACCACCAAAGCGCATCGTCATGCCAATTGTTTCAACCGAAGGGGCACGCCGTAGGGGTAGCAATGGCACTGCGGCAACAGTCCCGTTCGTCACGAATGCACGCCTTTGCCGAGTGGACTAGAGGTTGCGATGATCGCCACCGGGCCGCCGCCATCCGGGCCCTGATGTTCGGCGCCGCCCGACACATAGATTTCCGCGTGGCCGACCAGACTGGCGAGTGCCCCGCTAACAAAAGCTCTTGCGTGACGGGTGGAAGAAATATCGGAATCGTTAAGCATCGTATGGCGATAGCCGCGTAGCGATCCGCTGGCGCTTGCTTCAGCCTTGGCGAGCAAAGCGATCATGCGTGCGCGGTCTTGAGCTGGCAATTGGCCTGGCGCCTCAAACCCGAGACGGGCGAGCGCGGCACGCACGGGTTCAATATCGAGGGAATCCTGCATAACGCAATGCTCGATGCGAAGCGGCCCGCTCCAGCCCTGCGCCACGCCAAGCACGACGATTTCATGATCCGTGAGTTCGATCCCCGCCGAAGCAGAAGCGCATGAGGAATAGACCGACAAGTCTTGCCCGATCGATTCATCCGTGATCAGCGCCATATCTGCCTCGCCTAGCGCGACAGCGACGCCCAACGCAGAAGCTGCGCGCGACAACCCCATGGATTTCAATGTGTCGCGGGTTGCAACTTGCGCACCGCGCTTTTCGGCCTCGGCAATCCGATCTGCGGTTAGCAAGGGGCACTTAATTTGCACGAAGTGAACGTCCGTAGCGCTGTCTATGCCAGCATCGCGCATTGCCGTGCGCACGCCTTGCGCGACACTATCGACCTGAGCGAGACGTCCCATGCTTTCATACGCCAGAAGCGGAGTGCGGGCGCGCCCGATCGCGAGTGCGTTCGGCTCGGCTTGTTCGCCCACTTTGCGGGCTTCAAAGACTATGAAGTGGGGGGCGAGGCCGCCTTCCGTGCCCCCGGACATCACGATGCTGACGGTCTGGCCACCGTCGGTGGGTGGATATGGCTTCAGTGCATCTTTGAGCGCGCGGTTAGCAAGGCCGCGGGTAAAATCATTGACGCAGCCATTGCCTTCGGTCTTGCCAAAAATGGCGACGATGGTGTGAGGGTCGATGATGCCCGCGCCGATCGCCGCTTCGAGACCCGAAACATCGTCAGGTGCTTTCGCGGCAATCCGGTGCACGTAAGCGCGCCTCGTCACGGCAATTGCCTCACCAGCGCTTCAGAATTGGAGACTGCCCCAAAGACCCCACCTTGCATCTTGATCATTTTAATAGCCGCTAGATGGTTGCCAAGATCCGTTGCCCCGCAACAATCTTCCAACATCACGCATTCATAACCCCTATCATTGGCTTCACGCATTGTTGTATGAACGCACACATCGGTGGTGATACCCGTAAGCACGATGTTGCGGATGCCGCGCTGGTTGAGAATGAGTTCAAGATCAGTGGCGCAGAATGATCCTTTGCCCGGCTTGTCGATGATCACTTCGTTCGGCATTGGATAAAGCTCCGGGATAATATCCCAGCCTGGTTCACCACGCACCAGAATACGCCCACATGGCCCCTGATCGCCAATGCCTGCGTTGATGCGTTGTGAGCGCCAGCGCTTGTTGGCTGGAAGATCTGCGAGATCTGGTCTGTGGCCTTCGCGGGTGTGGATGATGTGATAACCTTTGGCGCGCATCGCGGCGAGCACAGATTTGATCGGCTCGATGGGTGCGCGCACCAGCGATAGGTCATAGCCCATGTGATCGACGTAACCGCTTGGCCCACAAAAATCAGTCTGCATATCAATGACAATCAATGCCGTGTTACTGGGCTTGAGATCGCCATTATAGGGCCATGGATAAGGATCAGCGTCGATGTAGTTTTGCATCATGGTTTGTCCCACATTCATTTGGTTATCGAAAGCTCTCCGGGTGCGCCAGCCAACGAGCGGCCGGGAGATGACGTTGCAATCATGATGGCGAGGGTCAGCACATAAGGCGTTGCATAAAATAAATAGTAGCCTTGTGTGACGCCAACTGATTGCAATGCTGGGCCGAGTGCACCAGCACCACCGAACAATAATGCGGCGGCAAAACAACCCAATGGATTCCAGCGTGCAAATATGACCAGTGCCACTGCCATCAAGCCTTGGCCCGATGAGATGCGCTCATTCCATGAGCCGGGATAATAGAGCGAAAGATAAGCGCCACCGATTGCTGCAAAGGCTCCACCCACTCCGGTCGCCAAGAGCCGCACCGTATTGGGATTAATACCCATAGCGCGCGCTGCATCAGAACTATCGCCCACCACGCGAATGATCAGCCCCGCTCTGGTGTTCTTAAAGGCCCACCACAATAATACCGAAAGCGCTGCACCAATTAGGAAAAGCACATTCACGTCTAATGCAGCCTGAACCTGTGGGATTGTTGACCAGAAACCAAATGGAATGGCGGGTAAATGGGGTGCGGCTGGCTTGATAAAAGGCTTTCCGAAAAAGAACGCAAGCCCGGTACCAAACAGCATCATCGCGATGCCGATGGCAATGTCATTGACCTTTGGAAATTTGCATATCCATCCATGAAACAACCCGAAGCAAATGCCAGCCAGAGCAGAAGCAAGTAAGCCAAGCCAAGTTGATCCGGTTTCGACCGCTACGCCATAAGCGGTCATGGCCCCAAATACCAAAGTACCTTCTAAACCGAGATTGATGCGGCCCGAACGCTCGGTGATCGTCTCACCAAGACTGACAAAGATGAAGGGCGTGGACACACGAATGGCGCCGCCAAGGATAGCGAGGGGAACGCCCCATAGACCAATCTCACCGGCCATTATGTGCTCCTCTTCCAGAGGTCAGGATTGAAAATGACGAAGCGGCCATAGAGTGTTTCGCTGAGTAGGATGACGATGAACAACATGCCTTGCAGCACGAGAATGGTTGCGTCCGGCATATCCATGCGGCGCTGGATAAGCCCACCTGCGGCATCAATGCCACCCAGCAGAATGGCAACGGGAATAATGGCAAGCGGGTTGTGCCGCGCCAAGAAGGCAACGAGAATGCCTGTAAAACCATAGCCCGCTGCAAGTGAAGCATTGGCGCTGCCTTGCACAGCACTGACCTCAATCATACCGGCAAGCCCCGCAAAGGCCCCGCCAAGGACAGTGAAACCAACAATGAGTGGGCCCACAGCCAAGCCTTGAATTTGTGCTGCCCGCACATTGCCGCCAGCGATGCGGGCAGCAAAGCCCCAGCGGGTTTTTTCGATCAGCAACCAGGAAATGACGCAAGCCAAAATACCAAGCACCAATCCCCAATGCACATCCAAGCCTGGAATGTTGCCGATGCGGTAGGCCTGCGCCAACGGATGGGTGGACGGTTTGTTCAACGAAGCCGGATCAC
>JAYVOQ010000149.1:0-42134 GCA_043757845.1 Hyphomicrobiales bacterium
TCCGCCGACATTCGACAATTGGGTACATCAGCCCTATTGAGTTCGAAAGAAAGGCAGGTGTAACTTAAGATCCTGTCCACGAGACCGGCAGCAGCTCAGTTTCTAATTTTTACCTTTGACTAGGCCGCTTCTTTTCCGAAATCGATCTTGCCCTGTCCGGCGTTCGGCATAGTGTACTTATCCCCAATCTTGCCAAGGCGTCCCTCCTTAGCAAGCCGCCATGCGGTGGGGATAATGTAATTGGGGTCAACTCCCGGCCACCACTTTGAGTCTATCCGGGCGACAAGATCCTTGTTAGCCAAACCAACGCCTCCTGATTTCATTTCAGCAACGATCACATCCTTAATCATTTCAGGGGTAGTTGGGGAACCAGTAGGGCGATCTGTCCCATTATTCTTTGAGGCTTTTTTCTTATGAGGAATGGCTTTTTTAAAATGAGTAGCGTGTTCAATGGCTTCTGTAGGTTTTTCAGAACCTGAAAGCCTTGCAATAACACTTTGAGCAATGACTAGTTCAGTTTCCTCAGCGCGCAAAGGGGCAATCTTGCCCTCATATTTAGCAATGCTAGCTCGAATAAATTCGAGCCGCTCTACAATTTTCTCATGGTCATTTGACTGTGTCATAGAGATCTTATCGGCGTGTCATAACAATTTGTCAAGACGACCTACTAGCCATGACAAAACAAAACGGGAATTGACAATCCAGAAGCTGCGTTGCATTAAAAATATTTCTTAACTTGCTTCGAATGGATATTCACCAAATAACTCTTCAGAATGAAATGTTTCGCCTTTGTCTGTTCTTTACCAAAATAGGAATCTTCCAATTTTCACTCCGATTACTCAGCTGCAAAGATCGGTGCCCGATTCATTTCTGTCGACGTAGGATATTGATTCCATTCGCGCCCGCGAAGCAAACGACCGCCAGACTTCGGCCTCACGCCGCCCCACTGTTTAAAGAAGAAAGCGACCTTTGCAGCGCGGCATTGATCACGCAGATGGATTGCCCATTCCTCAGCCATAGGACGCGCTTTTGGACCGCTTTCGCCGCCAACAATAGCCCAATTAATTCCGGTCAAGTCAACTTCGCCAACCGGTCCGAGGAGCGGCTCAAAAGAGACGAATTTTACTGCGGCTTGTGCAGATTGAAGATGCTTCACCCTCACCGCATTTTTTGAATCTTCGACTGAAACACCAAGCCAAATATGAGCGGGCGCAAGACCGTCGCCGTAGCGGGTACGCAAATAACGAACCAATAATGAGCTACGTTTCGTCAAAACTTGATAAGTATGCCAATTCGCTTTTTCCATCGTGTCGAAAACAGCATCAACAAATGTCCATGGCACTTCTTTATGAAACAGGTCGCTCATCGAATTAACAAAAATCTGTCGCGGTTTTTTCCAAGTGAGCGGTTGCAAAACACGATCTGGGCGCAGCGTTAGGTCGAAACCATTTTCAAAAGGATGGCCGGGAACATCACGAAATCTTTCCGCAAAACGCTCGGCATAACAATTGTCACATCCGCGCGTAATCTTGGTACAACCTGTGACAGGGTTCCAAGTCGCGTCCGTCCACTCAATTTCAGTTGTCGCTGACATAAATTCACTTTAGAACAAAATAAGAACATTTACAAGGTCAGAGTCTAGACTAAGCCGCCGTAAACATGGTTAATACATTTGGATATTTTGTGCCGCATACTTAAATGACTTGAATGATCAACTCTTTTTCAACGACGGCCAAGTTGAAGCGCCAATAGCAATAAGGATCAGCGCGCCGCCGAGGAAGGTTGCTTTGGCGGGCAGTTCGGCAAGAATGATCCACGCTAAAGCGGGTTGCAATGGCACTTCAAGATTGCTGACCAGCGCGGTTTCTCCGGCGGGCAGAAGTTTTGAACCTTCGGCCAATAACAAAGACGCTGCTGAAAACACTGCGCCGAAAGCGGCGAGGATGATGATTTCATTTTCGGGCACTTGCAAGGGATGGCCCAGTGCCGCTGAAGGAATCATGGCCAGCACTGAGGCCAGAATAGCGGTGGCGGCGGCAGGTGTTTGTGGAAATCTGCGAAACAGCGCAAAGCTGATGGCAACGGTGATTGTCATCCACAAGGCCAAGGCATCACCCAGAAGATGGCCGGAACCGATGGAGCCACCGCCGATAATGACAACACCCAATAACGCCAAAAGGCTGGCCCCCAAAACGACAGTGCGCGGCCTTTCACCAAAATAGAACCAGCCCAGCAATGCCGCTATAACGGGCGCGCTGCCATAGATCAGCGACACATCGGCAATGGTGGTGAGTTTATAGGCCTGCAAATAGGCGATGGTGCCTGTGGCCCATAGAATGGCATTGAGCCACCCGCTGCCGCCGAATTTTGCAAACTGCCCACGGATATCGCCGCGCCAAGCCATGAAAGCCAGAGTGAAAAAAATGCCAAAAAAGCCGCGCCAGAAAATCACATCCCAACCGCTGGCAGCAACAGCGCGGGTGAACAAGCCCGGTGTTGAGAACAACAGCGCTGAGAGGCTGACGAGTAAAAGGCCTTTGCGATGGGAGGAGAGGGATTGCCACATGTGCGGGAGGTCTGCCCTTTAACACGCTACAGTGTCAACGTCTGTCAGCACAGCACAGGTGCAACCAGCAATGCTCTTCTAATTCGCAGCGTTCTGTGCCGAAAGCTGCGCCCAAGTGTTGGGTTTGGCCAACATTTGTTGCAGATAGGCCATATTGGCTTGCACTTGATCGGGCGGAAGATCGGCAGATGCAATTTGTTTGGCTTCATCTAAACGGCCTTGTAGACCAACAACCAAGGCCAAATTCTGCCGCACCATGGGGAATGATATGCTGGTTGGTTGCGCCATGGCGCTGCGCAAAATCTTTTCCGCCTCTGACAATTTACCCTGCAAAGCATAAGACATGCCCAGATTATTCTGCACTGATAAAGCGTTCGGCTGAAGGGCCAAAGCCTTGGCATATTGCGCACGCGCCAGATCATATTGCCCTTGCTGATCATAGGCCGAACCAAGAGCCGAATAAGTTTTCCAATCAGCTTTGTTGGTGGCCACCGCGCGTTCCAAAATTGTTGCAGCTTCGCCCGCACGGTTGGCACCCAGCAACTGCTTGCCAATGCGCGCTTGCAAGGCAGCGTCATTGGGGTGAGCCAGCGAAATGGCTTTCAAAACCTCAATCTGTGTGGATTGCTGGCCCAATTTACCTAAATTCTCGGCATAGGCCATGCCAATTTTTTCATCACCTGGATGTGCGGCCCAGCCTTGTGCCAACTCACGGGTTTTTACATAAGAACCTGCAGGCGCTTGCCCATCACCAGGATCCAAGGCGGCAGGCGTGGTGCTACCGGTGGCCAAGCCATCACTGTTCAGCCCCCCTTCTTTGGCCGTGCAGCCAGCAATCAGAAGAAGACCCAGAAGTGTCAATGAGTGAAGGGCGAAGCGCATTGGGCCTAAGATGCTGGCATTTCGTCAATAAATCATTAACCATAAGCCAAGCAGTGAATCATAGGAATGGGAATGCTTAACGCAAAGGAAATTTTCGAAGCAACCGCCGGCAAGAATGCCATTGGTTTGCATGCGATCAGCAAGGAAGCGCTAGCCAAAGCAAATGTTGACGTGAAGCGCCGTGCGCAAAGTCAGGGTTTTGAGGCCAACGCCGGAAGCTTACTGACAATCACCACGGCACAAGGCGATGTGACAGATTATTATGTAGGAGAGCCAGCGCAAGATGCAGACCCGTTTGCACTTGCAGCCATTGCCTCAAAACTGCCCGCCGCAACTTACATTTTCAAAACCGCTCTGGCTTGCCCACATTTGGTGGCTTTAGGCTGGGCCTTGGAGCTTTACCGTTATGATCCCTTCCGCAAATTGGAATGGCGTAAGGCGCGGTTAGTCATCCCCAAGGGCGTGAACCAAACAGCGCTTTTAGAAGAGGCCGAGGCCACCTTCGCGGTGCGTGATATGATCAACGCCCCGGCGAACCTTTTTGGCCCCGCTGAACTAGAGGCGCAAGCGCGGCTTCTTGCCCACGCCTACAGTGCCAAAATAAAAGTCATTTCGGGGCCGAAACTTGCCAAGGAATTTCCGCTCATTCATGTGGTTGGCTTGGCCTCGCCCCGCGCTCCCCGCCTGATCGATTTTGTGTGGGGCAATGCCAAACATCCACGCGTGACGCTGGTGGGCAAAGGCGTGTGCTTTGATACGGGCGGCCTGGATATAAAGCCATCGTCAGGCATGTTGATTATGAAGAAAGATATGGGCGGTGCTGCCAATGTTTTGGGGCTGGCGCAACTTATCATGGCGGCAAAACTTCCCGTGCGTCTGCGTGTGCTTATTCCTGCGGTTGAGAATTCCATCGCGGGTGTAGCCTTCCGCCCCGGCGATGTGTTTAAAACCCGCAAAGGCCTCACCGTTGAGATTGGCAACACCGATGCCGAAGGCCGCCTTATCTTATGTGAAGCACTGGCTTATGCTGATGAGGAAACGCCAGACCTATTGATCGATATGGCAACTCTCACGGGGGCTGCCCGCGTGGCAATGGGCCCCGATTTGCCGCCATTTTATACCGATGATGATAAATTTGCATTGCGCCTTGCCCATCACGCAACAGTACAGAATGATCCGCTCTGGAGATTGCCACTCTGGCGGCCTTACAATGCCATGATCGAAACCCCAATCGCGGATTTGAATAACGCTGGACAAGGCGGTTTTGCTGGCTCCATCACCGCAGCTTTATTCCTGCGCCGCTTTGTGGAGCAGGCGAAATGTTATGTCCATTTTGATATTTTTGGATGGACACCAACGCCCAAGGCTGGTCGTCCTAAAGGTGGTGAAGCCCAAGCCATACGGGCCCTTTTTGCAGCCATTGCAGAGCGCTTTGCGAAATAACTTGCCAAACCCGTGAATTCGGCAGAAACAGAAACGGTTCCGAAACGATTGGAGCCGACGATGTATCAAGCGCATGTATAACCCCCTTTCAACAGGTCAAGCGTTGCGGCTGTGGCACGATGTGGGCCTTGCCCAAGTGAAGGACGATGAGCCTGATCTGTCGGTGCGCCAAATCACCATCCTCCTATCCATCTATCTGCAACCTCCACCCCACACGGTGCGCGGCCTTGCGGCAAAATTAAATGTATCCAAACCCGTGATCACCAGAGCCCTTGATGCCATGGGCAAGCTCGGCTTGGTCACAAGGAAGCGCGACATAAAAGACATGCGCAATGTTCTCATTCAGCGCACTGTTAAGGGTTCCTTATTTCTGGAGCGCTTAGGTGATCTGGTGAGTGCAAGGTCAAAAGAGATTTGAGATGACAACGACTGATCATCAGGAGTTGCGCCAGTTTATCCGGTCGATCACATCGGTGCTCAAAAGTCCTGCAAGCAATTCTCAACAGACATCTCAAGCCCTGCGCGGTGAACTTTGCCGCGTATTTGAACAGCAAGGTGATTATGCCCGCGTGCAGCTGCAAGGTGATGGCTATGAGGGTTATGTTGAGACAGCAGCACTTTCAAAAAACCTCGAAGTGCCTACGCATTGGGTCTCAGTGCCATCAACGCTGATCTATCCCGAACCGGATCTTAAATCGCATCCCGTATTGTTTTTAAGCATGAATGCACAAGTGCGGGCCACATCAGTTGAAGGCAACTTCACAGCCCTGTCGGGCGGCGGCTATATTTTTTCCGATCACCTTTTGCCCATTGGAAAGCATCATGCCGACGTCGCAGCCGTTGCCGAACAATTTCTGAATGCGCCCTATTACTGGGGTGGCAAGTCTGTGCATGGAATTGATTGTTCAGGTTTAGTGCAATTATCCCTGCAAGCTTGCGATCTCTCGTCTCCGCGTGATTCCGGCGAACAGGAAATACAACTCGGCATTCCCATCAACGACTATAATAATTTAAGACGTGGCGATCTTGTCTTTTGGCCGGGCCATGTGGGTATGATGCAAAACCCCACACAACTGATTCACGCCAATGGACATTTTATGAAGGTCACTTCCGATCTGCTTTCAGATGTAATCTCTCGCAGTGACAAACCCATAAGCGATATCAAACGCTTACAAGACTAGCGCCACATTCCAGCCGCAAAATCACCTTGGCATCGCCCGCTTAACGCTGTCTTCACGCCGCTTTCCAAAGTCACTCTTCAGTCATTCCGGTGGGGCTTACATGAAGGGGATTACCCCCAAGAAATTTCCTTACATGCCCACTGCCTAAACGGTCCGTGTCAGCTCCTGTCGCCGTCCCGAGTTGGCATAGATCAGAGGCCCGTGTCACCCAGTTGGTGGCCGGGCCTCACCCATTTTATATTGGCCTTCGAATCGGCTAACCTGCATTGATGTTTTTCAATCCCACCATCATTCAATTCGGTTCCCACAGCTTCGGCCTCATTGATGTTGTCGAAATTGCTGCTGCGGCCCTGTTTCTATTTTTGCTCATCATCACCATCCTCGCGTGGCGCGCTCAAAGCGGGCGAAGGGCAGAGCGGCGTGAGGCCCAAACGCTGAAAGCTGAGATGGAATATCGCATGGCCGAATTACATGGCATGTTGGGCCAATTCTCAGACCAAACCCAAAGCAACCAAGTGCACTTGCAGCGCGCCCTTGATGAGCGCTTAGATGCCGTGGGCCACCGGGTGGGGCAGGGCCTTGCTGATCAATCGCAACGCACCACTGAATCATTAGGCCAACTGAATGAACGCCTCGCCGTGATTGATGCGGCCCAGAATAATTTGCAAATCCTCTCGCAAGAAATGCTTTCACTGAAAGACATTCTCTCCAACAAGCAAACCCGCGGCGCATTCGGCCAAGGCCGCATGGAAGCTATTATTTCGGATGGCCTTCATTCCAAAGCCTATGAATTCCAAGCCACACTTTCAAATGGCACAAGGCCAGATTGCTTAATTTCACTTCCAGACTCACGCCTCAAATTAGTGATCGACGCTAAATTTCCGCTGGAAGCTTATAATGACATGCGTGAAGCGGTGGATGATCTGTCGCGCCTTGAAGCCACCCAGCGCCTGAAGTCTGACGTTCAAAAACACGTGAAAGATATTTCCGAAAAATATCTGATCGGCGGGGAAACCCATGAGACGGCCATTATGTTTGTGCCTTCAGAGTCCGTCTATGTGGAACTGAATGAACGTTTCGAAGATGTTATCCAACGCGCCCACCGCTCACGCATCATTCTGGCTTCGCCCAATGTGTTGATGCTGCTGATCCAAACCATGCAAGCCATCGTGCGCGATGCCGCCATGCGAGAGCAAGCCGGCGTGATTCAAGCCGAAGTGGTGAAGCTTTTGGAAGATGTCAACCGCATGAATGAACGCGTCACCAAGCTGCGCAGCCACTTCACTCAAACGTCGAGTGACTTGGATTTGCTTTCCACTTCAACAGACAAAATTATCAGACGCGCCAATAAAATTGAGAGCCTAGAACTTGATGAAGTGCAAGCCGTGGCGCCACGGCCGAAATTGGTGAAATAGCCAACGGCCCCTCATCCGCGCTTTGCGCCACCTCCACCCCCAATTCCGTCACCCCTGCGAAGGCAGGGGCCAGCTTTGACTGGGTGCGGAGCGAGTGAATTTAGCTGGATCCCTGCTTTCGCAGGGATGACGGAGTTGGGGTAACTAACTGATTTCGACAAAATGGGAAATATGCTAAGTCCCACAAAAAGTTTGCAGCACTTCTTCTTGCGCATCAGGTGCATTTTCAAGCGAAGATAACTCGGCGCGTTCTTCGAACGGCTTCTGCACGGCAAGCAGCAACTCATGCAGCGGCAACACATTGCCTTCGCCAGCGGCAGCAAGTGCCGCCTCCACGCGGTGGTTGCGTGCAATATAAAGGGGGTTATGCGCCATCATCAATGCCAGCGCATCTTTGTCGCGCAAAGCATCCCACTCAGCGCGCCACTCTGTCATCGCCAATTCAGATGAGAAAAATGGCAATAACTGCACTTCACGCCCCGTCACCTGCCTTGTCAGCGCCGTAAAGAACCGCGTGAAATCCGTTCTTGCATTGGCCATTTGCTGCAAAGTCTTGGTGACGAAACCAGCTTGCCCCAAATCTGAAATGCCTAGCTTGGCTAACATGCGCTGCTCAAACTCCACTTCAAACTGCGGCATGAAACGCTGCAAGAAAGTTTCCGCCATCTTGATTGCGCCGTCACGCTCCTCCGCCAACAAGGGCAGCAAGCATTCGGCCAGACGGGTGAGATTCCACAGGGCAATCATCGGCTGCTTGTCATAGGCATAACGACCATGTTCATCGATGGATGAAAATACTTTCTGCGGATCAAACCCGTCCATGAAAGCACAGGGCCCATAATCAATCGTCTCCCCAGCAATCTGCATATTGTCAGTGTTCATCACCCCGTGAATAAAACCAAAGCTCATCCATCCCGCAATTAACCATGCTTGCCTTGCAATCACTTCATCAAGGAAGGTTGTAACACTTTCAACGCCCGGCATGTGCCGCGCTATCTCATGCGCCACGAGAGCTTTAATAGCCTCAGTCTCTCCCCGCGCCGCCAGATATTGAAATGTGCCCACGCGCACGTGGCTTTTGGCCACGCGGGTGAGTATCGCGCCTTGCTCAGGCCGCTGCCGCCACACGCGCTCTCCGCTTTCCACCACCGCCAAAGACCGCGTAGTGGGAAGCCCCAGCCCATGCATGGCTTCGCTGATAATATATTCGCGCAGCATGGCGGAAAGTGTCGCTCGCCCGTCAGCTCCACGCGAATAAGCCGTGCGACCTGTGCCTTTCAAATGCAACTCACGCCGTGTTCCATCGCTAAGCAAAATGTCGCCCAGCAACATGGCGCGGCCATCGCCAAGGCTGGGGTTGAAACCTCCGAACTGATGCCCGGCATAAGCCATGGCCAGCGGCTTGCCATGCGGTGCAGCCATATTTCCGGCAAGCATCTGCAAGGCAACATCACTATGCAACCACTCACGCGAGATACCCAATTCGCTAGCTAGTGCATCATTCGCGATCACAAGTTTCGGCGTTGCCACTGGTATCAGAGGGGCGTCTGAAAATAACACTAACGGCAGGGCCGCGTATGATTGCTCGATCAACATTAGAATGGCCTGCGGGCGCGAATGGCTTGGGTTAAAGTGCCTTCATCAAGATAATCCAACTCGCCGCCCACGGGAACGCCATGTGCAAGGCGCGAAGTGGCAATGCCCAGTTTCTTCAAGCGGTCGGTGATGTAATGCGCCGTGGTTTGCCCTTCAACAGTGGCATTGGTGGCCAGCACCACTTCTTTGATGTGCCCTTGCGCACAGCGGCTGACCAGTTGATCGATGTCCAAATCCTCAGGCCGCACTCCACCTAAAGCCGAAAGCGTTCCGCCCAACACATGATATTGCCCGCCCCATGCACTGGCCCGTTCAAGCGCCCAAAGATCGCCCACTTCTTCCACAACGCAGAGAATAGTTTTGTCGCGCCGCACATCGGCGCAAATAGTACAGGGGTCTAGTGTATCCACATTGCCACAGATGCTGCATTCGCAAACCTTGTCCTGCGCATCCGCCAAAGCGGCGGCTAACGGCGAAAGCAGCTTGTCGCGGTTCTTCACTAAATGAAGCACAGCCCGCCGCGCTGACCGCGGGCCCAGGCCAGGGATCTTGGAGAGTAGAAGAATAAGCCGCTCAATCTCTGGCCCAGCTTGGCGTTTCATTTTTAGAACGGCAGCTTTATGCCGGGTGGCAAAGGCAGGCCCGCCGTCAGAGATTTCATCTTTTCAGCCGCCACAGTTTCCGCTTTGATCTTGGCATCCCCAAGCGCTGTAAGAATAAGATCTTCCAGCATCTCTTTCTCATCTGCTTTGAGCAGCGATGGATCAATCTCAATGGCCTTCACGGTGAACTTGCCAGACATTGTCACTTTCACCAGCCCGCCGCCTGCTTGGCCAGTCACGAACACTTGCTCCAGTGCCGCCTGCATATCCGCCATTTTGGCCTGCATTTGGCCAGCTTGCTTCATTATCTCAGCGATGTTCATCGTCAGTCTCTTCTGGTGTTGTTAGAATTTCGGGTTCGGTGACGTTCAAAATTTCAGCGCCGGGAAAAGCTTTGAGCACAGCTTGCACATCTTTCTGCGCGCGTGCCCATTGCATGGCAGAATTTTTGGCATCCTTTTTCTGCTGGGCAATGGTGGCCTCGCCGCCAGCATTCGAAACCGCCACAATCCAGCGCCGCCCCGTCCACTGTTCCAGCTTGCGTGAAAGTTCATTGGGAAGGCCCGGATCAGTTGCGGATTCCAGTGCAATTTCAATTTTGCCATCGCCCACACTAATTGGGCGAATATAACGCTCTAAGTCAGACTTGAATTTGATGTCGCGTTTCTCCGCCGCCATGGCAACAATATCAGCGAAGGTTTTGACGAATGCCATGGGCCGCGCAGCCTCGCCATTTTCTGCTTGCTTGGGAACAGCCTGAGACATCACCCGCACTTCCGCCACCGGCTCGCATATCGGTGCTTGCACTTGCGGCGCAATACGCGGCGCTGAAATTTTCTGTTCTTGAACTTGTTTCAATAACTCATCACCCGAAGGTAAATTGGCCGCATGGGCAATGCGAATAATCACCATCTCTGCCGCCGCTGAGGGTTGTGCGGCCAAGGCCGTTTCCGAAATGCCCTTCAGCAGCATCTGCCAGCCCCGCGTCAGATGCGCCATGCCGAGTCGTTTGGCAAAATCACTGCCGCGCACTTTCTCATCCTCGGTGCGTGAAGCATCGGCGGAAGCAGAATTCGGAACCACTTTGAGGCGCGTCACAAGGTGCGTGAAATCAGCAAGATCAGTCAGAATAGTCTGTGGGTCACCGCCCGCTTGATACTGCTTATCGAACTCCGCCAAAGCCCGGCTCACATCGCCTGCCATCACCGCCTCAAACAAAGTGGCAACTTGCCCCTTGTCCATCAGGCCCAGCATGGCCATCACATCAGCAGTTTTCACTTTGCCATCGCCATAAGCAATGGCCTGATCCAGCATTGAAAGCCCGTCTCGCACGCTGCCTTCAGCCGCCCGCGCAATCAAACGCAGGGCCTCGTCTTCAGCTTCCACATTTTCCAATTTGGCGATCTTGCCATAATGCGAAATCAACGTAGCTGCATCCATGCGCCGCAAATCAAAGCGCTGGCAGCGTGAAAGAATGGTGACAGGAACCTTGCGAATTTCAGTGGTGGCAAAAATAAACTTCACATGTGGCGGCGGCTCTTCCAACGTTTTCAAAAGCGCGTTGAATGCACTTTTCGAAAGCATGTGCACTTCGTCGATAATGTATACTTTATAACGCGCCTGCACCGGCGCATAACGCACCTGGTCAATAATCTCGCGCATATTATCAACGCCAGTGTTGGATGCGGCGTCCATCTCAATCACATCTATATGGCGCGATTCTAAAATGGCATCGCATTGTGCCGTCAGTTCTGGCATCTCCATCGACGGGCCAGACGGATAATTCAGCGCCCGCGCAATCAGCCGCGCCGTGGTGGTTTTGCCAATGCCGCGCAGGCCCGTCAGCATATAGGCTTGGGCCACGCGCCCGGTGGCGAAAGCATTCACCAAAGTGCGCACCATCGCTTCCTGGCCAATCAGGTCAGAAAAGTCTTTCGGCCGATATTTGCGCGCTAAAACGCGGTATGGCGCCTGGCCACTGGAGGAGGAGTCTGTCATTGCGGGGGAACATAGCGCATCGGACGAGCAAGTTGAAAGACTTGAGAGAGGAAAGATGCGCCTCTTGTTAAATAAGTGGGAGGCTGGACGAGCAACCCATAAAGGTCTCGTTAGGGCTGCTTCCTTCCGGCTCTGACCCGGTTGGCGAGCGATACGTCCGCAGGCCAACCTCCCGAAGAGGTATATGGGGGAGGGCCTGCAAAAAGGCAAGAGTTTAGGCGAGTGCAGTGACTTCAGGGATTTCATCCCATGTCCGGCCCATGAATTTTCTTCCAGACAACTTTTTGTTAGTACCGCCCCACTGTTTGAAAAAGAATGATGTGCCAGACTTACGGCACTGCTTCTTAATTTCGTCGACCCAAATTGGGTTCATCGGGCGAGCTGACGGACCAGACTCTCCTCCAACAATCGCCCAATCAATTCCGTCGAGATCAACGGCACCTACAGCTGCAAGCAAAGGTTCAAATGAGATGAAACGCAGGCCGGCAGGAGTTTTTCTTAAAACCTCAATACGGCTGACATAATCGAGACTTTCAACAGACGTGCCCAACCAAATATGTGGCGCTTGCTTGAGTCCGAGTTCCAAAATAATCCGCTTCATGTTATCAGGTCGCTTGGTCAAGACTTGGTAGACATGCCAATCGGCTTCAAACATTGCCCTCCAAACTTTTGCAATAAATTCAACAGGTACCCCGTCTTGAAACAAGTCAGACATGGAGTTCACAAATATTTTCCGAGGTTTCTTCCAACTGGCAGGGATTGAAAGGGCATCTTCAATCAATCGCACTTTCCCCGTCCAGACAGATCGCCCGGCGCTCCGTCGTACACTGCCGACATAGTTTGGGTGTTGCATTGACTGCAATCGACCCGCCATGCGCATAGCATAGCAATTGGTGCAACCAGGTGACACCATTAAGCAACCCGAAACAGGGTTCCAAGTTGCATCAGTCCATTCAATATCAGAGAGGCCAGCCATTATTTTTTCTTTTTAAGTATAGAATTTGCAATCGCATGGCCCGCTTTTACAGCTTTTGGTGAAGGATTTGCCATAGCAAATAACAACGAGTACCAATGTGAGCTATTTCTTCCCAACGGCAACCAATTATCGGAGACACCCCCTTTGAATATGTCTTTCAAACACTTAATTTTGAATCGAGTGATGTCTTCAACATTTGCTACTTTGCTTTCATTTTCGTAATCCCCAAACAAGTCTTTTGTTGTAGTACGCTTGATAAACGCGCCGCGCCAATCGTTGGGTCCAAAAAGCCTATCCAACGATTTCTCTTTGTTAGGTTCCATCTTTGCTGCGCTGTTACCAATCTGACGGTAAACTCCCAGCATTGATGGGAAAAGATACCAAAGATCAACATGCTGAGTTTCTGCCAATGCGCGCAACAAATTCCAGCCAACTTGATTACCAAAAGGATCCAAGAATACTACGGCTCGGACGTTTGATTTGCTGAGCATTGGGCAAAGTTTCATCAATTCCTCATTGGCGTCGCCCGTCAAAATTTCAACATTTTGGTTTGCATCGCTGTTTTTCTTCACAAATGCCTTCAACTCCTCAATTTTGCTCCTTTGCTCTTCCACAAAAATGTACCGCGTAAATTTTTGACTGAGCGCAAGCGCCCTTGCTGCAGAACCAAGAACGAAATCACCTGCATCAATAGAGCCGTCCAAGAATCCAATATCATTGTTGATTGGTAGCGTACCGCTGCCAGCAAAGGCATCAATGTAGATGGTTTCAAAATTTTGGTTTTTCATAACTGAAAGAAACGCTTTCAAATATTTTTCAACCGCGAGAAGCTTTATCTCAGTGTCTTGGTGATAGAATGTCGCTTGTTTGCCCAATTAGTTCACCCCAGCCTAATTCGAACAAACATAGAACGAGTTATGCTTTACGTCAACGAGCTTGTCTGAGGGTCGCAATGCAAGATTGACCCTTTTGCCCACCTCGCCTAATTGGGCGCAATGTCTATCAAGTCGATCATCACCCTGCCGGATGAGAAAATCCTGCGCCAGAAGTCCGCGCCCGTGAAAAGCGTTGATGCAGCGGCGCGTAAACTTTTCGATGATATGCTGGAAACCATGTATCACGCCCCCGGCATTGGCCTTGCTGCCATTCAGGTGGGTATGCCCATGCGCCAAGTGGTGATGGATATTGCCAAAGAAGGTGAGGAAAGAAAGCCGCTGTTTCTAGCCAATCCGGAAATCATCTGGTCGTCGGCAACGCTGAACGACTATGAAGAAGGTTGCCTCTCCATCCCCGAGTTTTATGAAATGGTGGAGCGCCCTTCTGAAGTCAATGTGCGATATTTGGACCGCAATGGCGAGCCCCAAGAAATCCAAGCCAAAGGCATTATCGCCACCGTGTTGCAGCATGAGATTGATCATCTTAACGGCGTGCTATTCATTGACCATATCTCGCGGCTGAAACGCCAGCGTGTGCTAAAGAAATTCCAAAAGGCCGATAAGCTGGGAAAGCTTTAAGCCCATGCGGTTAGTGTTCATGGGCACGCCAGAATTTTCCTGCCTTGCCCTAACGGCGTTGGTGGATGCGGGCCATGAAATCATTTGTGTTTATTCCCAACCCCCGCGCCCCAAGGGCCGTGGGCTGGATGTGCATAAACAGCCCGTGCATCAGTTGGCGCAAACACTTGGGCTAATGGTGCAAACCCCTGTGTCGCTCAAATCACCTGAAGAACAAAAGAACTTTGCAGACCTTAAGGCTGATGCCGCCGTGGTGGTGGCTTATGGTTTGCTTCTGCCTAAGCCTATTCTGGATGCGCCGAAATTCGGCTGTTTCAACATTCATGCCTCTCTGCTTCCGCGCTGGCGTGGCGCTGCACCCATTCAACGCGCCATCATGGCAGGCGATAAGACCAGCGGCGTTTCTATCATGCGCATGGAAGAAGGGCTTGATACCGGGCCAGTAATAAAGATGGGGGCCATCCCCATCAACTCCACAGCCACGGCGACCTCGCTCCAAGATGAACTGGCTGAACTGGGCGCACGTCTGATGGTGGGGGTATTGCAAAACCCTTCCGCACACGGAACACCACAACCAGTAGACGGCGTGACTTATGCTAAGAAAATTGAAAAGGCCGAAGCCCACATAAACTTCGCGCAATCAGCCGAGCAAGTACGCAACCACATCCACGGACTTTCTCCATTCCCCGGCGCGTGGTGCATCATCAACAATGCCCGCGTTAAATTGCTGAATGTGAAAGTGGTGGATGTAAACGCTGCGGCTGGCACTGTGTTAGACAACAACCTCACCATTGCTTGCGCCAGTCATGCCATTCGTATCTCAAAACTGCAACGCGAAGGCAAAGGGCCGATGGATGCCGAAACCTTTCTGCGCGGCTTTCCTGTAGTCGCGGGAGTACGTGCAACATGATTCGGTTTTTTCATCTTCCGCCCTCTCCGCTCGCGGGGAGGGCCGGGACGGGGCTTATCCGCGAGTCAGATGCAGGAATATGACTCGCTGCACCAACCCCACCCAACCCTCCCCTGATAACAGGGGACGGAGAAGTTGAACCATGCCGCGCTATAAACTGACCATAGAATATGATGGCTCCGGCTTTCTCGGCTGGCAAACTCAACCAACTTCCATTACCGTACAAGGCGTTCTCGAAGCTGCCATCGAACGGCTCCACGGCCAGCACATAACCATGCAGGGTGCAGGCCGTACTGACACGGGCGTACACGCGCTGGGCCAAATCGCGCATTTTGATTCACCCAAAACCTGGGATCCTTTCACGCTGCGCAATGCCATCAACGGCAATGTGCGCCCTCACGCCGTAAGCGTGCTCTCTGCCGAAGTGGTGCCTAAAACCTTCCAAGCCCGCTTTTCTGCCACGGGCCGCCGCTATCTTTACCGAATTCTCAATCGCCGCGCGCCAGCCACCATTGACCGTCAAAAAGTCTGGCATGTGCCGATGGCGCTGAATGTGGATGCCATGCACGAAGCCGCCCAACATCTGGTGGGCCAGCATGATTTCACCACCTTTCGCGCGTCTGAATGCCAAGCCAAAAGTCCGGTGAAAACGCTAACCAGATTAGATGTGATGCGGTTTGACGAAATGGTCGAAATTCGCGCCGAGGCCCGCTCATTCCTGCATCATCAAGTGCGCAGCATGGTGGGCAGCTTGGTGCAGGTGGGCACGGGCAAATGGCACCCATTGGAAATTAAACGTGTATTAGAAGCCCGAGATCGTTCGCGCTGCGGCCCCGTGTGCCCGCCAGACGGGTTGTATCTGGTGGAAGTGGTCTATTAAAAACAGAAAACCAGCGGCTCCTGGGAAGTGCGCCGCTGGTCTCCTTCCGTCCCGAGCTGTTTAAGACTTGGGCAAAAGAACGTGGTTGATCACATGGATCACGCCATTTGATTGCTTCACGTCGGCAATCGTCACTGTGGCTGTGCCACCGGCTTCATCCTTGATCATCACTTTGCCACCCTTTGTTGAAAGCTGCAGCTTGCAGCCGCCAACCGTGGTCACTTCATGCATGCCGCCGTCATCCTTGGCCATCTTCTTGATAGCGCCAGACATGGCATTTGCTGCAATCACGTGGCAGGTGAGAATTTTCACCAAAGTCGCTTTATTTTCTGGCTTCAACAAGTTTTCAACCGTGCCAGCTGGCAAAGCGGCAAAGGCTTCATTGGTGGGGGCCAAAACTGTGAATGGGCCTTTACCCTTCAATGTTTCAACCAGGCCAGCGGCTTTGACGGCAGCAACCAGCGTGGTGTGATCCTTGGAATGTACGGCGTTGTCGATAATATCGCGGGTTGGGAACATCGCAGCCCCGCCCACCATTGGGTTAGCAAATGCAGCGGTTGTCAACATAGTAAGGGCCGCAGCTGTTAAAGAAATTTTCTGAAAGTTCATGGTCGTTCTCCTGTTATTTATAATTCGCGTTCCCCATCAGAGGGTACGCCAGAAGATACGTGGGATTTGAAAAAAGAGTTTCGAAAGTGTTGATCACGAAAGCGTGAATGAGAAGTCAAATCCGCGTCAACTTGCCAGTCGAAAGCACAGCACCCGTGGGTTGGCCGGTGGGAGAGCCGCCTTTGGGTTCATCGCTGATTGCCAAAACCGCATCAACCATCTGGGCCGCAACTTGTACGGGCACTTTGATGCTGCCCGGAGCATTGGCCGCAATCACACCCAACGAAACCGGGGCATTCTTGCCCACAATGGCCCACAGCTCAAAGTCTCGGCCATCTGCGGCTTTGCCATCCACAACAGCATAGCGCAGTGTGGACGAGGCAGAATCATAAGATACATCCATCTTAACCGCTTTGGCTTCGCCCGATAATTCCGCAATTGCTGTGCCTTGCGGCGTTGTCAGTGGATTTGGCTTCAGCGCGTAAGGCACTGCAATCAGCAAAGCCAAAGCCGCTAAGCTTGCAAAACTAATGCTGCGCCAGAAGCCCAGCGATTGCCAAATCGGAAGCTTTACCTCAGACCCGAACAGCTTTTTTTGAATGGCGCTGCGTAAAGCAGGCGGCGGATTAGCACTCGCATATTCGTCATTGAAGGCAGAAAAATGCTGCTCCCAATAGCGCACTTGCACGCGCAAAGCCGCATCTTTGGGAAGTCGTGGAGAAAAAGCGGTACGTTCGGCTTGTGTTAGAACCCCTAGCACATATTCTGCGGCTAACACGCCATCATCGTCATCTCGGGCCTGTTTGGTCATGATTCCAAACACTCTCGCAAGTTGATCAAACTGCGCCTTAACCAGGTGCGCAGCGTGTTCAGCGGAAGCTGAAACCGCGTTGCCAGCTCTAAATAAGTATAGCCTTCAACATAAGCTGCGCGAACCGCATCAGCGCGAACTTTCGGCAATTTGTCGATGCACAAATCAATCTTGGATTTTTCATCTTTTGCCAAAAGCATAGCCTCTGGCCCCGGCGCATTGTCCAGCACTTCAATGGCATCTTCAAGCTCAAAGGCGGGTGCTCGCCGCGCACGTAGTTTGTCGATGGATTGATTGCGCGCAATTGCAATCAACCAACTCATCGGGCTGGCCGAAGCTTGCTGAAACCGCGTGGCATTATGCCAAATTTTGATATAAACCTCTTGCACGGCATCCTCTGCTTCCGCTCTGTCCCTCAAGATACGGAGACAAACCCCAAAAAGTTTCGCCGAGGTCAAGTCATAGAGAGTTCCAAAGGCTGGCCTGTTGCCAAGGCCCACCTGAGAAAGCAAAGCTGAAATCTGTTCTGTTGCCATTATTGACCAAAGTAGCGCTCTATGACACGCGTGTAAATGCGTGTTGTGGTTTCCAGTTCGTCAATGCCAATATGCTCATCAGTTTGGTGCATCGTGCCATTTGTAGGGCCAAATTCCAGAACCGGGCAATAATCCTTCACAAAGCGCGCATCAGAAGTGCCACCAGAGGTGGAAAGCTTAGGCACAATCCCCGTTATGTCTTCCACGGCATCTTGCACCAACCCCATAAATGCGCCGGGCTGCGTGATAAACACATCAGCACCCTCATAACCCACCATAGTCCACTTCCCGCCAAGTTCAGCTTTAACGGCATCGGCATGGTGCTGGATAAGCACCTTCAGCGTTTCAGGCGTGTGCTCAGTGGAATAGCGAATGTTAAACTTCACCACAGCCCGCGCCGGTGTCACATTGGTGGCCGGGTTGCCCACATCAAAAGACGTGACAGCCAAAGTTGAGGGATCAAAATTTGCATTGCCCTTGTCAAGTTCCAATTGTGAAATACGGTCTACAAAGCGCGAAAGTTTAGGAATGGGGTTGTCACCCTTCTGCGGGTAAGCCGCATGGGCTTGCTTGCCGTCTACCGTTACCACGAAGGAAAGTGAACCGCGCCTGCCAATCTTAATTGTGTCGCCCAAAGTCTCTGGGCATGTGGGCTCACCCACCAAGCAATGATCCGGCACATGCCCGTGCTCTTTCATCCATCGCAGAACTTTCACCGTGCCGTTCACCGCCGTTGCCTCTTCATCGCCAGTGATCAAAAATGAAATGCTGCCGGGCTTTGGGCCATCAGTGTTCACATAGTCCAAACCTGCTGCAATAAAGGCCGCAACAGCGCCCTTCATGTCGCAAGCCCCTCGCCCAAAAATTTTGCCATCAGCAATCACACCATCAAAAGGCGGATGCGTCCAACTCGTTTCATCCCCAGGTGGCACCACATCTGTATGCCCCGCAAAACAGAGGTGTGGGCTGGCTGTGCCGTAACGCGCAAAAAGATTATCAACGTCGGCTGTGTCTGTGTCTTTGAAAACCAGCCTGTGGCATTGAAACCCCGCCTGCGAAAGCAGCATCTGTAAATAGTCCAAAGCCCCGCCTTCATGCGGTGTGACGGACCTGCAGCGAATAAGAGTTTGTAGGATGGTGATCGGGTCAGCAGACATTGAAAGGCCTTATCACCCTTCCACCGAAGGGGGAAGATGCCCGAATGGCGGAAGGGTAAGTTGCGACAAACGATCCAAATAGATTAGCCCTGCTCGCCATTTACCTTTCAATTTAACCCTAACCGCGAGCGGCTTTGCGCAGTGGCACAGCCGTTGCAACGTTTGGCTCAATCAATTTAATCCGTTAACTGATGAGTTTTAATCATGAACCCTGCAATCATACTGGTCTGTACCACCCTTGTTACCAACGCTACATCAGGAACTGTGGCCACCAAATCGTGCAGCCCTGAGCACATGCCCATCATTTTGGCCGCTGCCAACACCGTAAAAACACTTTCCGTTCTGGATATGAATGAGGTTGCCCCGCCGGAAATTACCTTGCCTAAGGCTAAACCTGTTGCTGAAACTGTAAAGCACGAACCAGCAAAACGCGCCCGCGTTGCAATCTATATTCCACGCCATTGGCATCATCAATCCAGAGGCAGAATTCGCGTCATCCCCACCGCAAACCAATTAACCCCGCAGCACAAGCCCGTTTCATTCTGGGACAAACTGAAAAGCCTGCCAGAGCAGATCTCAAAATCAATCACCATTGAGTAAGCAGCCAAGTCTGTAGATGGGTGAACTTGATTGGACCTTCTAATCTATGCCAGTGGATCAGGTCCAAAACGATTGAGGCCATTAGTGCCGCGCAGAAAGCCACATTCAACAGTCATCCAGATTGCACCAATCACAGGCACAAGCAAGATCAGGCTCCACCATCCGGATTTGTCACGGTCATGCCAACGCTTGGTGGTTACTGCGAGTGCCGGATAAAGAAAAAACAAGCTTAACAGGGCTTCCAGCACGTTAAAACTTGTTGTGTCGAAACCCGTGCCAAGTGTGACGGCGATTAGAAAAAGAAGAACCAACTGAATGAGCCCAAGCGCCAAACTCCCCCACCAATAGGGCTGCCTGTTAACGCGTCCACTGTAGTTGAAATAGAGATTTTGCCAGTCCATCGCGGTCTCCCTATGAATCAAAACCCCTGAATGATGGTAGATACAAAAGAAAAAAATAACAGGGGTTAAAGCTTGGCTAGTGAATCAGGCCCGAAACGATTTGGAGCTTCGATGCCGCGCAGGAAGCCGTTTTCTATTAAGGCCCACAAACCGATCAGTGGAATTAACGCGATTAACTGCCACCAACCCGATTTGTCGCGGTCATGCCAGCGCCTGATATTAACGCAGATGTTGGCCCATAAATAGAGAAATCCGACAATCACGAAGGCGATTAGACCTCCGCTGCCGATTTCCTCGCTTGTAGCGAGTACGCCGTCGGTTGGAAATTTTCCGCCGAACACGATCGAGATGACTACAATTACCACGAACATGATGACGATTGAAAGTATATGAGTGAGCCACCATGTCGAACGGCTGGCGCGGCCATAAAACGAAAAGAATTTGGTAATGCCCATAATCAATCCCGCAACAGCTCATTAATACTCGTCTTGCTTCTTGTCTTTTCATCCACGCGTTTCACAATCACCGCGCAATAGAGCGAAGGTGACGGTGAGCCATCAGCAAAGGGTTTCTGCGGCAATGAACCTGAAACCACCACAGAATAAGGTGGCACTTTGCCCATGTGCACTTCACCCGTAGCGCGGTCGATGATCTTGGTGGATTGGCCGATGAACACGCCCATTGAAATCACCGAGCCTTCGCCCACCACAACGCCTTCCACCACTTCTGAACGAGCGCCGATGAAGCAATTATCTTCAATGATTGTTGGCCCAGCCTGCATCGGCTCTAACACGCCGCCAATGCCCACGCCGCCGGAAAGATGCACATTCTTGCCGATCTGTGCGCAAGAACCAACAGTCACCCACGCATCCACCATCGTGCCGGTATCAACATAGGCGCCAAGGTTTACAAACGAAGGCATCAAGATGGCGCCCGGTGCAATATAGGCTGAGTGGCGCACCACGCAATTCGGCACAGCACGAATGCCAGCATCGCGAAACTTTTTCGCCGTCCACCCGTCAAACTTTGCCGGCACTTTATCCCACCACTTTGAATTGCCAGGCCCACCCTTGATCAGTTCCATGTCATTCAATCGGAAGGACAACAGCACGGCCTTCTTCAGCCATTGGTGCACATGCCATTCGCCGCTTTCCTTCGAGGCCACGCGCAGCTTGCCCGCATCCAATTGCTCCAGCGCAAAGCCAACCGCTTTGCGAATCTCGCCCTTGGTTTTGAGGTTGACCTTATCGCGGGCTTCCCATGCCGCTTCGATAATGCTTTGCGCGTTCTTCATTTTGAAACTCCGTGTAAAAATCCTGCCAGATCGTCGGTAACATAATCAACATGGGCGGGCAACAATGCCGCGTCATGCGCGCCAACCAAAACTGTTTTCATACCCAGCGCCCGCGGCACGATGAGGTTTTCCTGAATGTCCTCAAAGAAAATCGCCCGCTCTGGCGCAACGCCATGGCGCTTCAGAAAAATCTCATAAGGCTGGGCGTCAGGCTTGGGGATGAAATGGCAATCAGTAATATCAAAAATATCTTCAAAAACATCAGCGCAGCCAAGCTGGCGCAGCACATTGCGCGCATGGGGCCGCGTACCTGCGGTGAAAACCAACTTGCGCCCGGGCAACGAAGTGATCGCTTCACCCAATGCCGGATGATGCTGCACAGGTGAGTAATCTATTTCATGCACATAGTCCAAAAAGCCGTGAGGCTCGAAACCATGTTCCAGCATCAACCCGCGCAAAGTGGTTCCATATTTTTTGAAATAACCATGGCGCAGTTTGGTGGCCTCGGCAGCGCTGATATTCATCTGCGCCACCATATAATCCGTCATGCGAACAGCGATCTGGTCGAACAATTTGCAAGTTGCCGGATAAAGCGTGTTATCGAGATCAAAGATCCACGTATCAATGTGGCTTAAATCTTTCATGCGCCATCGCGCGAAACACGGGTGCCAACGCCGTGCGGTGTCAGCAATTCCAAAAGCACCGAATGTGGCACACGGCCATCAAGAATAATTACACCCTCAACGCCGGAATGTACCACTGCGGCAGCGCTCTCAATTTTCGGGATCATGCCTGCGGTGACCGTGCCATCATCAATCAACTGTTGCACACCATCTAAGCGCAGTTCGCGGATCAGCTGTTTGTCTTTATCAAGCACACCCGCCACATCGGTCAGCAACAGCAAACGTTTCGCATGGAGTGCCGTGGCAATGGCGCCGGCTGCCGTGTCAGCATTCACATTATAGGTCTGCCCATCCCAGCCAACGCCAACAGGTGCAATCACCGGAATGGCATCGCTCTTCATAATCGTGTGCAGAATTTCAGTGTTCACCCGTGCAGGCTCTCCCACTTGGCCAAAATCAATCTTGGTGATTGCGCCTGTCACCGGGTCTTTCTTCTCTTTGGTATAGCGCTCGGCAATCAACAAATTACCGTCCTTGCCGGAAATGCCAACCGCGCGCCCGCCAGCTTTTTGAATCGAGGCCACAATGGATTTATTGATTGAGCCTGAAAGCACCATCTCCACCACTTCCATGGTGGCATCATCAGTCACCCGCAAGCCTTCGCGGAACTCAGCCTTCACCGCCAGCTTGTCGAGCATCCGGTTAATCTGCGGCCCGCCGCCATGCACCACAACAGGGTTCAGCCCACACACTTTCAACATCACCATGTCACGCGCGAATTGCTGCGCCAGTTTTTCGTCCACCATGGCATGCCCGCCAAACTTCACCACAATCACCTGATCATCATAAAGCTGCAAGAACGGCAAAGCCTCAGACAGAATGCGCGCGGTTTCAGATATATCGACAGGTGATGCGAGTGTGGACATGGGGTAAGTTGGTCCTTGTATTCGTGTGTGGCCTTATAAGGCAAACCGTGCCTTATGCCACCTTCTTTGCAGGTTCCATGAAACGGCCCGAAGCCGCAATCAGGCCCTCAGCACCATCAAGTGCACCTTCAACCAACTCCAGCCCCAAAAAGCGCGAACGCTCTACAGGCCCTGGTAAATGCAACGAGCGTGTGAAAGCTTCAGAAAAACCAAAGCGTGAATAATAAGGTGCATCACCCACCAGCAAGACAGCTGTGTGACCAAAGCGCTTGGCCTCGTTCAAGGCATGATCCATCAGAGCAGCTCCAACACCTTGGCCTTGTGAAGCGCAGTCAACAGCCAAAGGGCCCAACAACAAAGCTGGCCCTGCTGAACCCGCAATAATATCCCACAGCCGCACAGTGCCGATCAGCTTGCCTTCAGCATCAACAGCACTGAAAGCCAACCCTTCCGCCGCCAAGCGCCCACGGCGCAGCTTCTCAGAAGTCTTGCGAAAGCGCTTCACACCAAAAGCAGCGTTCAGCAGTGTTTCACGTTTGGCAACGTCAGACAGAATTTCAGCACGAATGGTGACCATGTTTGTCTCCAATAAAATGTGAGCGTCCCGTAACCCGTCATCCCTGCGAAGGCAGGGATCCCGCTTCCACGCCAAGCACGGAGCCCAAGCCTTTAGCTGGGCCCCTGCCTTCGCAGGGGTGACGGACTATGGTGGTGGGATTTTGAAAGCTAAATGACGTAAGCCTTCAGCGGCGGAAAGCCGTTGAACGCAACCGACGCATAAGTCGTGGTGTAAGCACCGCAGGCCTCAATCAACACCTCATCGCCCACTGATAAAGACAGTGGCAGCGGATAAGGTGTCTTCTCATAAAGCACGTCAGCCGAGTCACAGGTTGGCCCAGCGATCACGCACAGACCCATCTCGCTAGCGTCTTTTTCGGTCACGATTGGATAGCGAATGGCTTCGTCCATGGTTTCAGCAAGACCGCCAAATTTGCCAATGTCGAGGTAAACCCAGCGCACATTGTCATTGGCGTGCTTCTTGGAAATCAACACCACTTCAGATTTGATCACGCCAGCATTGCCCACCATGCCGCGGCCCGGCTCAATGATGGTTTCCGGAATGGCATTGCCGAAATGCTTCGCCAAACCATCATGAATGGCATTGGCATAAGCATTGGTGCCGGGAACGGCTTTAAGATATTTCGTCGGGAATCCACCGCCAAGATTAACCATTTGCAGCATGATGCCGTGTTTCGCCATGGCATCGAAAATCGCTTTGGCCTCGCACAATGCTGTATCCCACGCGCCAAGCCTCGTTTGTTGTGAGCCAACATGGAATGAAATGCCATAAGCCTTCAAACCCAGCTTAGTGGCGTGCAGCAACACATCCGTAGCCATCTCTGGGTGACAACCAAACTTGCGCGACAGTGGCCACTCAGCGCCAGCACCATCAGTGACGATCCGACAGAATACTTTTGCGGCAGGCGCAGCAGCAGCAACCTTCTCAACTTCTTCAACTGAATCGACAGCATAAAGCGAGATGCCAAGCGCATGGGCGGCGGCAATGTCGCGTTGCTTTTTGATGGTGTTACCGAATGAAATGCGATCAGGCGTGGCCCCAGCGGCCATGGCCATCTTGATCTCTTCCACCGAAGCTGTGTCAAAGCATGAGCCCATATCAGCCAGCAACGCCAGAATTTCCGGCGCAGGGTTGGCCTTCACCGCATAAAAAATGCGCGTTGAAGGCATGGCCTTTTCAAACGCGCGGAAATTATCCTTGATCACGTCAAGGTCAACGATAAGGCAAGGGCCTTCCGGCTTTTCACGTCGGAGGAAGTCTTTAATGCGAGCGGTAGCGGCCATTTTCATAATCCCGATGAAAAAGTGAAAGCTCAGCCATCCCAAGAAAGCAGCGTGCGATGGAAACACGTATGCAATCACAGACTAACTGTTTTAGCCTTAAACTTGATCGGGAAACCCAATCGCGCTTGGGGCAAGGAAAGTGTTGTCTCTCAGAAATCCCGGCTTTGGACACCAGCGGAGAACCAAAAAACCATCACCGTCGTTGCTTTGGGGAGACCTTGCGGCACGTGCGACTTTGGACAGGGCCGCATATGATGGAGTCTTTTGTCATTTTCAAGAAGAAAATGCGGCAATGCAGAGCTTTTTTACGAAAAGAGAATTAACGTTTAGTTCACGCCAAACCTCTCCCATCCAGCCTTCACCCGCGTGAACGTGGTGATGGCACAGAGCGCCGCATAGATAGTGGCCAGCGTGGGGAACCAGTCTGACCACACACAGCACAACACAAAGAACAAAATCGTCTCGCCGCCTTCGGTGATGCCGCCCAAATAGTAAATGCCTTTGCTGGGATAGTCGGCACTGGTTTCGCCGCGCTTGGCGGCAATGGAGGCATAGGCCAGAAAGCTCGTGCCAGTAGTAACGAAACACGCCAATAGAACGGCAGCGGGCAGGGCGAAGTTCACCGAATCATAAAGCGCAAAGCCCAGTGGCACAGACGCATAGAAGACAAAGTCCAAGGCGATATCAAGAAACGCCCCACGATCTGATTGTTCGCCACTGCTGCGTGCTATGGCCCCGTCAACACCATCCGCCACGCGGCCTAGCAAAAGCGGCAGCAATGCAAGGTATGTCTGGCCCAAAGCGATCAATAGCGCGCTGAACGTGCCAAGGCCGAGTGCGATCAGTGTCATCTGATCAGCCGAAACCTTGTAGCAAATGGCATAATCAGCCATGCGGTCCACCGCGGGTTTAGTGAATTTGAGCAGAGCCTTATCGAACATATTTCACTTCACCATTTTTAATTTCAAAAACCCGCCCACCATCGGGCGCATCGGCGATATCATGGGTCACCAGCAGAGTGGGTGTGCCGCGCCGTTTCAACAAATCAAATGTGCTTGATCGAATGTCGGCGCGCAAAGCGCTGTCCAGCCTGTTGAACGGTTCATCCAGCAACATAGCCAGTGGTTCAGCCAATAGGCTGCGCATCAATGCCACGCGTTGGCGTTGACCACCAGAAAGTGTATGTGGTGCACGCGTTTCAAATCCAGCAAGACCAATATCATGCAAAGCCGCTTTCATTTTAGCCTCGCGGGCGAAGCGCTCACCATTCGCCATGCCGAACAATAGATTTTCGCCCACCGTCATATGCGGAAACAAAAGATCATCCTGGAACAACCGCCCCACGCGTCGCCGCTCTGGTGCAACGCCAACAATTCTTGCCGCGTTTAATTTCACCTCACCCACCGCCGCCAAAGGCGACAGCAAGGTTCCGGCAATCGCCGACAGAAGAGAAGACTTGCCACAGCCCGATGGCCCCATCAGCGTCACAATTTCGCTGGTCTCGATCGTAAGATCAAACGGAGCAACGAGATTGCGCCCATTCAGCAAAACGCCAAATTGAGAAAGTGCCATACTCATGGCATTCTCCAGCGCGGGCGGCTGGCGAGGGCAGCAATTCCAAAGGCCAGCAAAGGTGGCAGCATCAGCAGCAACGCAAAAGCAGCGGTCAGTGAACGATTGCCACCCGAAGCCAGTGTCACTGCTTCAATCGGCAGCGTGGTAAATCGGCCCGCTGAAATCAGTTGTGCTGGAACATATTGCGCAAATGAAACCGCAAAGCCCACAGCCATGGCCGCTGCAATGGGCGCTTTCAGCAAAGCCCATTTCACGCGGAACAAGAATGATGCCCGCGATGCTCCTAAGCCTTGTGCAGCATTATGCAGTCTTTGATCAAAAGCCCGATAAGGCCCGCGCAACATGATGAACATGTAAGCCGTTGTGGGCAGCAGATGGGCCAGCAGCAACCCCGGCCCAGTCGCCACCAAATCCAGCCGCAGCAGCAAGCGATATTGCCCCAGCCCGGTTAACACTGCCGGCAAGCCGAGCAAAGCGAGGCTGAGAACCAATACCAATCGATCTTCACGCGCAGGCCGCGCCTCAAACCAACTGATCAGCAGGATGATGGCGATCATGGATGAAAGCCCCGCCAACACAAAGCTGGCAATCAATGCATCCGGCCTTGCCATCACTTGGCCCCACGCTGCACCATCCCAAGTCGGCGGAAGTAGATTCGGAAATGGCCAAAGCGGCGCTAAACTCAGCAGCACCAACACCACAAATGAAAGCAGATAAAACAATTTCAGCCCGCGCCATTTTGCAGCGCCCAACCACATCGGTAAAGCCCGCAGTGAAGGGCCCCGCGTGGCATAACGCATGAAACTTGCCCGCATCAATTTGGCAAACCCAAATCCGATTAGCGCAACTGCACCTGAAACCAATGCCAGCAGCAAAGCCCCAGCCCCTCCTCTGGCATTGTCCACAAGCGATGCACTATTCAAATCACTCCACACCACCAGTGCAAAAGTTGGCGGCTGTGTTGGCCCCAGCACCAGCGCCATATCCACAACACTGGTGGCGTAGAAGAACACGATCACAACGGGCCACACCATTTGCTTTACCAGTTGCGGCAAAAGTAATCGCACCCAAATCGACAGCGATCCATGCCCCAAGCTTTGCGCCACGGCATGTTGTGCTGCAAAACTTTGCCGCACATCTTCACGCGCCAATATGCCCAGCAAAGCAAATATCAAAAACCCACATTCTTTCCCGGCCAATGCCGCGACCAACGCAAGTCCATAAGGGTCATGCGTCGTCACCCAAGCGGGCGGGCTTGCCCATCCAAACAGAGGGGCAAGCAACCGCGCCAATAATCCGCTGGGCATAATCACGAATGAAAACCCAATGGCAAAAGCCAAGTGCGGCACAGCCAACATCGCCCCCACGCCGCGTGATAGCCGCGACAGGCGGCCGCTTTCAAATGTACATGAGACAATCAGTACACTGACGAAAATTGCAATCAGCGTTGCAAGCCCCCCCGTCAACACGGAAAGCCATAACCCTTTTGCCAACTGCGGATGCGCCAGCAGTGCCCCCCACGCCGAAAGCGATGCCGCATCTTGCAGCATAAACAGCAGCACCGCCAACACCGGCAATATGAAAAACAAAATCAACGGCAAACTCATGCCCCCATCCATCAAACAAAAAAGGCGACCAATCAAGCCGCCTTCTTATAAGTGTAATTCAACTTTGCGTTAGGCGTTAGCCAAAGCTTTTTCTTGTGCTGCAATAGCAGCTTGACGCTTGGCAATTTCAGCACCCATCGGCGGCCCCTTGAAGCGCTTATTTTCGCTCACCAGCCAAAGCACGGCCAGTAAGATCACAAAGCCCAAAGAGTAATACCAAAGACCGGGTACAAAGCTGCTGGCAGCAATTGCTGGATTGGCTTTGTCGTCTGCCAAAACAGAAGGTACAGAAACGACAAAGGCGTGCCCGCCGATGATCACCACAATGGTGCCGATCAAAACGATAAAGCCAAACAGTTTTGACAAACCGCCAAGACGGAAGTTGCCAAATTCTGTCCAAGTTTTCCCCTCGGCAACCATGCCTGCCAAAATCGGCATGGCATAAGAGATGTAAAGATACATCGCAGAACCTGTAGATAAAGCCGCAAAGGCATTGAGGGGTGTTGTTACAGCGGTGAGTAACACGGCCATAAAGGCCGAGAACCAAATCGCCGCAACAGGTGTACGGTAAGTTGAGCTAACCGATGCTAGTGTTTTAGAGAACGGCAAACCACCATCACGCGCGAACGCATAGATCATGCGCGATGTTGAAGTAACCGCGGCCAATGCACAAAGGAAGTTGGAGATAATCACACCAATCAACATCAACTTGCCAATAAAGCTCGGCAAGATAGCTGAGATAAATACATTGTTGAAAGATGACCAACCGGTCTTTGCCGCCGCAGTAAGATCAGGAATGGCCAAGATCATCGCGATGATCAAGATCAACCCAAACACACCGGACCAGAAAACTGAGTGCAACATGCCTTTGTGAACAGTGTTGCGAGCATCAACGGTTTCTTCAGCCGTATGGGCCGAAGCGTCGAATCCCGTAATAGTAAATAGCGGATAGAGAAAGCCGATGATAATCGCCATCCAACTGCCATAGTTAGGTGAAACACCACCACCTGCGTCGCCCGTATTGTTTACAAAAGTGAAGGCTTTGCTGATGTCCATATTGGGAGCTGCCATCAGGAACATGATGATCAAAATAACCGTCACAGCCAAAATCAGATAGCCAGAAAAATCTGTCAAAATCGTTGTAAGTTTAATGCCGAAGTGATTAAGCAGCGCCTGAGCCGCTGTGATGCCAGCCACTGCAAGAATTTGCGTCGTGTTGGTCCAACCCGAAACATCCCAGCCCAGCACGCCAGCACAAAGCAAGTCACGCGTGATGAGATAGAGAAACACATTCACAGCTGGAATAACAAAGAGCAGGCCAAGCAGATTCATATAAGCAGTGGCCCAGCCCCAGAAGCGGCCACCAAGAATTGACGACCAGTGATAAAGCGAGCCAGCAGTTGGATAGGCCGAAGCGATCTGGCCCAAACAAGCCGCAACCACTAATGCGTAAATGCTGCCGATAATCCAGCCCACCGTCAGTGACCAAGGTCCACCTGACGAAAGGCCAATCGGGAATGAGCCGAACCCGCCCGACAAAATACAGATGATCGAAAACGAAATTGCAAAACTCTGGAACGGTCCCATGCGCCTTGATAATTCTTGCGCATAGCCCATTCCGTGAAGGACTTTTTCGTCCTCCGTTATATGTGTATTAGCCATCGTGGGCCCTCCAAGCGTGTTCTAGGGCGAACCGCAATTGTTGCATCAATCCCCCGGCGGAAAGTCTAATCGCTTCCTTTGCCAAGAATTCCCCAAGTCTGCATAAGACTCTAACGCTGCCATGCCGTCAACAGGGCAGTGCACTGCGCGTGGCGCAACGCAGTATGCAATGTTCAAAGGAAATTGTGCGGCGCAACACGTCACAATCCTTCTGGAGTTAGAATTATGCACTGAACACACACCAAATAAATTGCAAACTGGCCCGTGCGAAGATTCTTTTTTCCATGTTAGCTTCTCCAAATGCTTGATGAAAAACCCAAACGCCCCATTGGCCGCGAAGGTGGCCGTGAAGGCCGGCGTGCCCTTCGTGGTGCACCGATGTTGGCCTTGCCCACTTTGGTGCGTGAAATTCCAACTTATGAATTGCTGCCCGCCGAAGCCGTGGAATTGATCCATTTGGAATCAATGAAAATCCTTGAAGAGATCGGTTGTGAATTCCGTGATGATCAAGCTCCGGCCATGTGGAAAGCTGCAGGTGCCGATGTGCAAGGTACGCGCGTGCGCCTAGACCGCACCCTGTTGATGCAACTGGTGGCCAAAGTGCCTTCAGAATTCACCCTCCATGCCCGAAACCCTGAACGAAGTGTTAAAATCGGTGGCAAGAACACCGTTTTCGTGCCCATGTATGGGGCACCTTATGTGCGCGATCTGGAAAATAATCGGCGCTATGGCGCACTAGCCGATTTGCAAAATTTCCACAAACTGGCGCAAATGGCACCGCAACTCCATTCGGCAAGTTCCATCATCTGCGAGCCAATGGATATAGCCGTGCCCAAGCGCCACTTTCACATTATCCAATCCGCACTCATCCATTCCGATAAACCCTTCATGGGCATCGTCACCTCCAAATCACGAGCTGAAGATGTGATGAAAATGGCAGGCATTGTTTTTGGTGATGACTATGTGAAAGATAATCCGGTTGTTGTCTCCATCACCAATTGCAATTCGCCTTTGGTTTGGGATCAGACAATGTTGGATGCGATGCGTATTTATGCCAGCCACAATCAACCCGTGATCCTGGCCCCCTTCGCACTTTGCGGGGCATCAACTTCTGCCTCTTCCATTGGGGCCGTGGCACAAGTCAATGCTGAGGCTTTAATAGGCGTAGCCTTCACCCAACTCATCCGCGCTGGCTCCCCACAAATCTATGGGCAATTCATGGTCACGGTGGATATGAAAACCGGTGCCCCCATGGGTGGCACGCCTGAGGCCGCGCAGATGATGTTTGTGATGGGCCAACTCGCCCGCAAATATAATTTGCCATGGCGCACATCTGGCTTTCACGTCGGGTCAAAACTCAACGATGCGCAGGCGGGCTATGAAGCCAATATGCTGATGCATGCTGCAATCCTCTCAGGGGCCAATTACATTTGGCACGTGGCAGGCTGGTTGGAAGCGGGCCTTGCCTGCGGCTATTCCAAATTCATGACCGATTGTGAGCAATTGCAAGGCTGGTACAAATATGCGGGCGGCCTCAAGTTTGATGATTTCCAAGATGCCATGGCCGCCGTGCGCGAAGTGGGCCCAGCAGGCCACTTCCTCGGCACGCAACACACACTGGAACATTTTGAAAAAGCCTTCTTCATGCCATCGATTATGGATTTCAACTCTTATGAGCAATGGAATGCCGAAGGTGCGAAGGATCATGACACGCGCGGCCGCGATAAAGCCAAAGCTGCTTTGGCAAATTATCAGAAGCCTCACATGGATGAAGCCAAGGCCGAAGCTCTGGCTGAATTCGTTGCCAAGCGTGAACGTGAATTGCCCGATACGGTGAGCTAAAGCGATGCAAGACTATATTTCTTCAGCTCTCGCAACTTTACTGGTCATCGCCGACCCTATATTCCTTAGTGCCCTCTTCCTCGGCCTCACGAATGACTTGAACAAAACTCAACGCGCCGAAGTGGCCATGCGCGGCACTATCATTGCGTTTTTCATTCTGCTCGGTGCTGGCCTCGGCGGAGCAAAACTTCTTTCGTTGCTCGGCATTTCACTGTCAGCCTTTCGTATTGCCGGCGGCTTGCTTCTGCTTTCATCCGCAGCGGAAATGGTTTTTGACCGTCGCGGCCAGCGCCAACAGGAACTGGCCAGTAAAGCCATCAGCGTCGATCATGTGCGCAATATCGCGGCCTTTCCGCTGGCCATTCCATTGCTTGCAGGCCCTGGTGCCATCACGGCGATGATTTTGCTGGCAGGCCGTGCGGAAGGCGACATTTCCAAACTCGCAGCCCTTTATGCGCTCGCGGGCCTCGTGATGTTTGCCTGCTACATCGCGTTTCGCGCCGCTGAACGTATTTCCATGCTGATGGGCATAACCGGCCGCGCCGTCATCAGCCGCTTGCTGGGCATCATTCTTGCCGCACTCGCCGTGCAATTTATCATTGATGGTGTGAAACTTCTGATGTGAGGACGCCAAACAAAAAAGCCCAACCTCGCGGTCGGGCTTTCGCATTTTGGAATGCCGAAGTTACTTCTTCTTTGTTGCGACAACGGCAGGCCGCAAGCTGTCGCGGATTTCCTGCAGAAGAACATCGGTCTTGCTGGCGGCTGGCGGCGGTGCTGGCGGCTCCGAGCGCTTCATGGTGTTTGAAATGCGCACCAGAACAAACAGAAAAGCAGCAATCGCTAAAAAAGTAATGATAGCCTGAATTAAGCTACCATAACCAAGCACGGCACCTTGTTTTGCAGCATCGGCATAGTTTGTTGCACTCACAGTTGAACTCAACGGAATAAACTTATTTACGAAGCTTACGCCGCCAGTTATCACGCCTATGATCGGCATGATGATGTCATTGACAACAGAAGTAACGATGGCACCAAATGCACCACCCATCACCACGCCTACAGCCAGATCAAATGCGTTGCCCTTGAACGCAAAATTTTTAAAATCATTCCACATGGAAAACCCCCAGATATTATTTTTCCCAAAGCCCCTCGCTTCGGAATGAACGGCAAAATAGAGCAACACAGCTTGGATGCAAGCCTTTTCGATCTAATAGCCGATACTGATATCTATTTGATTTGTCAGTATTTTACCCGATTCATATGCGGTGATTTGGCGTGCGATATAAGTGCAAATGGTTGCAGGATCAGAATCCGCTGCCATATGAGGTGAAATTATCACTTTGGGATGGTTCCAAAATTTGCTTGCGGAAGGCAGCGGCTCTTGCCAAAAAACATCCAATGAAGCTGCATAAAGCGAGCCGTCATCAAGGCAAGCCAAAATGTCATCTTCATTCTGCTGCCGCCCACGGCCAGCGTTGATCAAGATCGGTGCAGCAAATGGCCCCTTGCGCGAGAGCTTGGAAATCAGCGTGCGATTGATGGTGCCCTCAGTCTCTGTCGTGGCAGGCAAGAGGGAAACCAGTATATCCGTGCCGCTCAGAAAATCATCCAGCTGTGCAGGCTCAGCAAAGCTCTGAACGCCGTCAATAATTTTCAAACGGCGGCTCCAACCGCGCACCTGAAAACCCATCATGCGCAATTTCACCGCCGCATCCTGCCCCAAAACCCCCAACCCCATAATGCCAACCGTCATATCTTTCGCCGCATGTTGCGAGAACGCATCCCACACACCCTTGCGCTGGTTTTCACGCAATCGAAGTTGTTGGCGGTGATGCATCAACACATGCATCACAATAAATTCGCTCATGCGGTTGGTCAGATCATCATCATTTACCCGAACGATAGGCACATCTGTCGGCAAAGTTGGATCAGAGAGGATCGCATCCACACCAGCACCCAGTGAAAAGATCACGCGCAAATTCGGAAAGCTCTTCACCACATTCGCCGGCGGCAGCCAGCACGCGGCATAGTAAATGTCTTTCACATCCCCCACCTCAGGCCACACACGCACATCAAGTTTCGGTGCCGCCTTGCGCATCGCTTCAGCCCAAGGTGCTGCATCCCACGTTGGGGTCACAAGCACAAACGCGCTCACTGCCCCACCACCTTTTCATCAGCTTTCAAATTCAACGCTGCCGCCAAAAGTGCCTTGGTGTATTCCGCTTTTGGTGCATTGAAGATTTCAGCCGCCGTGCCGCGCTCTTCTACTTTGCCATTGCGAAGCACAATCACATCATTGGCCAAGGCCCGTACCACCTTCAAATCATGACTGATAAACAAATACGAAAGCCCATGTTTCGTCTGCAATGCCCGCAGCAAATCCACCACTTGCGCCTGCACACTCATGTCGAGGGCAGATGTCGGCTCATCCAACATGATGAACTTGGGTTGCAAAGCCAAAGCCCGTGCGATGGCTATGCGTTGCCTTTGCCCACCCGAAAATTCATGCGGGTATCGGTCCATATTCGCCGGATCAAGCCCCACTTCCACCAGAGCCTCACCAACCCGCACGCGCCGCTGCTTGGCCGTCATAGAAGGATTTTGAATCTCCAAACCTTCTTCCACAATTTGCAAAATGCTCATGCGCGGGCTGAGCGAGCCGTAAGGATCTTGAAACACCACCTGCATATCTTTGCGCAAAGGTCGCATCGCCTTGGCGCGTAAGCCATCAATGCGCCCACCCTTGAAGAGAATTGCACCCTCGGACGAAATCAACCGCATAATGGCCAAGCCCGTTGTGGTCTTACCCGAACCGCTTTCCCCCACCAGCGCCAGTGTCTGCCCCTCACGCAGCGTCATCGAAAGCCCGTCCACCGCTTTCACATGGCCCACGGTTTTTTTGAAAAAACCACGCTTGATCGGATACCACACTTTCAAATCCTGCGTTTCCACCATGGCCGCAGCGCTTGGCTTTGAAACGGGCGGCATCCCCTTGGGCTCAGCCGCCAACAACATTTTCGTATATTCATGTTGCGGCTTTGCAAAAATATCCGGCGTCTCTGCCGCTTCAACAATGCGCCCCTTTTGCATCACACAAACTTTATCTGCCATGCGCCGCACAATGCCAAGATCATGGGTGATCAGCAAAAGCGCCATGCCAAACTCGGCCTGCAAATCTTTCAGCAATTTCAAAATCTGCGCTTGCACGGTCACATCCAGCGCGGTGGTCGGCTCATCAGCAATTAAAATATCCGGCTTGTTGGCCAGCGCCATGGCAATCATCACGCGCTGGCGTTGCCCGCCCGAAAGTTGATGCGGGTAATCCGCCAGCCGTGAATCTGCACCGCGAATTCCAACTTTTTCCAGCAGTTCAACAATCTGCTTTCGCACCGCCGCACCTTTCACACCTTTATGCAACTCCAACACTTCGCCTATCTGCTTTTCTACTGAATGCAGTGGATTAAGCGATGTCATCGGCTCTTGAAAAATCATGCTGATGTGGCGGCCGCGCACGCCGCGCAACTCACGTTCAGAAGCCTTCAACAAGTCTTGGCCTCTGAACAGAATTTCGCCCGTGGGGTGCGAAGCTGGCGGATATTGCAGAAGCCGCAAAATCGACAGAGCGGAAACCGATTTGCCCGAACCGCTCTCGCCCACCAGCGCCAAAGTTTCGCCCTTGGCCATTGAGAAACTCATGCGGTCAACAACAACTTTGCCACCGAATGCTACGCTCAAATCTTTCACCTCAAGCAAAGCGTCACTCATGTAAAAGTCTTTCGCGGGTCAAGCGCATCACGCGCCGCCTCACCGATAAAAATCAACAACACCAACATCAGAGAGCTTAAAAAGAAGATGCTGATACCAATCCATGGCGCCTGCAAATTATTTTTACCTTGTGACACGAGTTCACCAAGCGAAGCCGATCCCGGCGGCAAGCCAAAACCCAAATAGTCCAACGATGTAAGCACAGTTACTGACCCTGCCACAATGAAGGGCATGAAAGTCACAGCAGACACCATAGCGTTGGGCAGCACATGCCTGAAAATAATTTTCGAATCCGAAAGTCCCAGCGCCTTGGCTGCCCGCACATATTCAAAATTTCGCGCTCGCAAAAATTCAGCGCGGATCAAATGCACCAAATGCGTCCACGAAAATAGTACCAAAATAAAAAGCAGCAGCCAGAAATTCGGTTGAATGAAAGCTGAGAGAATGATCAGTAAATAAAGCGTGGGCACAGATTGCCAAATGTCAATGAAGCGCTGCATCAGCAAGTCGGTCCATCCGCCAAAATATCCTTGCACAGCTCCAGCTGCGATGCCGATCACCGATGAAATTGCCGTCAAGATCAAACCAAAAGCAACTGAAACGCGAAAGCCATAAAGCAAACGCGCAATCAAATCGCGCCCCTGATCATCCGTGCCCAGCCAATTCATATTACCCGCAATGCAGCCCGCATCTTGCGCCTTCAGCGGAAATTTTGCACAAGCCTCATCACGGCTCATCATATAGGCAGGCTTCGATGGGGCAGGGAACGGCAGCTCGGCATTTACTGTGTTGAATGAATAGTGGATCAGCGGCCACAACATCCACCCATTGCCATTGATCTCATCCACATTCACCGGGTCGCGAAAATTCGTCTTCGCCAAAAACCCACCAAACTTGCTTTCGGGATAATCGTGCGTCAGCGGAAACAACAACTCGCCTTTATAGGATACCAGAAATGGCCGATCATTGGCCACCAGTGGTGCCAAAAGCGAAATCACAAACAGCCCGATGAAAATCCACAAAGACCAAAAGCCTCGCGCGTTCTTGCGAAACAAAGCGGCACGGCGATGATTAAGGGGTGAGAGGTGAAACACGTCACACTTCTCGCGTATCAAAATCAATACGAGGATCAATCCACGTGTAAATCAGATCAGATAACAGCGCCACCATCAGCCCAATCAGTGTGAACACCCACATCGAAGCAAACACCACGGCATAATCACGGTTCACGGTGGATTTGTAGGTGAGATAGCCCAGCCCGTCGAGTGAAAATACCTGCTCGATCAAAAGTGAGCCTATAAAAAATGCGCCGATGAACGCGCCTGGAAAACCAGAGATGACCAGCATCATGGCATTGCGAAATATATGCCCATAAAGCACGCGGGCTTCCGTTAAGCCTTTGGCCCGCGCCGTCACCACATATTGTTTGCGGATTTCATCGAGGAAAGAATTTTTCGTCAGCAATGTTGTTGTGGCAAATCCTGAAACGCCCATGGCCACAAGTGGCAATGCCAGATGCCAAGCATAATCTTTCACTTTGCCCCATATGGAAAGATCACCAAAATTATCTGACGTTAGCCCGCGCAAAGGAAAGAAACTCCAATAACTGCCGCCCGCGAATAAAATGATCAACATAATCGCAAAAATAAAATTGGGTATGGCATAGCCAATGCTGATGATAGTCGAAGTCCACACATCAAAGCGCGTGCCTTCGCGCACTGCTTTAGCAATACCCAGCGGAATGGAAATCGAATAGGAAATCAACAACAGCCAAATCCCCAGTGAAATCGAAACCGGCAATTTTTCTTTGATCAATGAAAGCACAGGCCGAGATTGGAAATAACTTTCGCCAAAATCAAACCGCGCGTAATTCCAAATCATCTCGGCAAAGCGCTGCGGCGCTGGCTTATCAAAACCAAATTGCTTTTCCCATTTCTTGATCGTCTCTGGGTCAATGCCGCGCGCCCCCTGATAGGTGGAATTTTTGTTATTGGTCACAACTTGCGTTGTTTCAGAGCCGCCATTCAATTTATTATTTTGATCGGCGGGGTTTTCCAGCTTGGCAATCAACTGCTCAATCGGCCCACCGGGCACAAATTGTGTGATGGCAAAAGTAATGAACAATGCCCCCAACAAAGTGGGAATCATCAACAGCAATCGTTTGAGAATATAAGAACCCATCAGCCCAAAATCTTCTTAGCCTTCGCCTCATCCCACCACCAGATGCTGGGCACACCCAGTGAATAATCCGGCACTTTGTCGGGCTTGCCGAAGCGATCCCAATAAGCAATGCGCTCATAAGGCACGAACCAATGTGGAACCATATAATAGTTCCACGTCAAAACACGGTCCAATGCGCGGCACGCCGCCACAAGGGCTTTGCGATCTTTTACAAACACCAGCTTCTCAATCAGTGCATCAATCGCTTCATTCTTGATGCCGGAATAGTTATGGGAACCTTGCTTATCGGCCTCAGAGCTGCCCCAGAAAAAGCGCTGCTCATTGCCCGGCGAAAGACTCTGCCCATAAGTGTTGACGATGATGTCATAATCAAATTGATCTTGAATCTTTTTAATTTGCGCTTGGTCTAAAGTGCGCACGCTAACGGCAAAGCCTAACAGCTCCAACTGTTCTTTGTAAGGCAAGGTGATGCGTTCGAAAAGCGGATTATCCAGCGCAAAGTCCACTTGCAAAACTTCGCCCTTGGCATTTTTTAGCACGGGCTTGCCGCCATCATCAGCAGCAATCCAGCCCGCGTCAGTCAATAGTTTGGAAGCTTGCTGCAAATTCTTGCGCCGTGCCGCGGCATCGCCGTTGACTGGGTTTTGGTATTCAGTGGTAAAAACTTCAGACGGCAATTTATCTTTCAGCGGCGTCAACAGTTCCAACTCTTCAGGCGATGGCAGGCCCTTGGCTTCAAATTCCGAACCATTGAAGAACGAGCGCGACTGTTGATATTGTCCAAAGAACAAATTGGTGTTGGACCATTGAAAATCAAAAGCCAAAAGCATGGCCTTGCGCACGCGAATGTCTTGAAATTTCGCCTTGCGCAAATTCAAAACATAGGCCTGCATGCCGTGCACTTGCTTTAAAGCAGGCGTGGCCTTGATAATTTTGCCAGATGCAACCGCTGGAAAATCATAACCCGTGGCCCATTGCTTGGAGCTGCTTTCATATTGGTAATCGGATTGATCGCCCTTGAAACCTTCAAAAGCCACCTGTGGCGTTTGATAATAAATATAGCGGAGCTCATCAAAATTATTCTGCCCCACGCGTGAAGGCAAATCCTTGGCCCAATAATCGGCCACCCGCTCCAGCACGATGGTTGAACCGGCAGAAACAGATTTAATTTTATAAGGCCCAGAACCCAGCGGAATTTCCAAAGAGGCTGCATCAGTGCTGCGCGGTTTTCCATCAGTGCCAGCAGCCATCCACCAATGCTTCGGCAAAATCGGCAATTCAGAAACAATGAAGGGCAGTTCGCGGTTGTTTTTCTCAGTGAAGAAAAACGTCACTTCATGTTCACCCGTCTGCTCAGCCTTCTCTACATTTTTGTAATAGCCAGCATAGTTGGGCAGGTTGGCTTTCAGCGTGGTCAAACTGAAAATCACATCTTCAGGTGTTATTGGTTTGCCATCGTGAAACCGCGCAGCCGGGTTAAGCTTGTAAACCACCTGAGATTTATCTTCAGGATAAGCCATGCTCTGTGCAATCAAGCCATAATGTGTGGCAGGCTCATCAAGTGATTCCACCATCAACGTGTCCAGAACGTTAATCCCCGCTGGGTCACCTTTCACAGTGTAGCTATTCAAGCTGTCAAAGCTACCCACCACAGCTTGGCGAAATTTGCCGCCTTTGGGTGCTGCCGCGTTCACATAGGCAAAGTTTTTAAAATCCGCTGGATATTTAAGGTCGTCAAATAACGACACGGCGTGGGTGAAATTCAGTTCTGCGGCAAGTGCTGGATAAATGCGCACAAGCGGCGATAGCGCGGATAATTGAAGCAGGCGGCGGCGCGTAAGCATGAAACCCTCAGAATGATTCGGCTCACCCTAGCGCTTTAATAGACATAAAAAAACCGGCGGTTTTGCCCGCCGGTCCCAAACTCAACTTCCCCAAAAATCAGGGTGCCGGAAAGGCCACCGGCGCATCAGACAGTGAAGCCAAATAGGCCAACACGTCAGCGCGTTTTTGATCATCATGAATGCCAGAGAAGGCCATCTTTGTGCCCTTGATCATGTCCTTTGGCGAAGCCAACCATTGATCAAGTGCCGCGTAATCCCAAGGCTTTTCACCCATGGCCTTGAAGCCTTCGGAATAAGCAAAGCCATCAGCCTTGCCCATGGGGCGGCCCACCACGCCGTAAAGATTAGGCCCCACCTTGTTTGGCCCACCCTTGCTGAAATCATGGCAAGCACCGCAAGCCTTGGCCCCCGCCTCACCCTTGCCCTTATCGGCGGAAACCAGAAGTGCGCCGAGAGAAAGCTTAGGCCCAGCCGCCGCCGCGCCGCCGTCTGCAGTTGTTGCCGATGCAGCAGCAATAGCATAGCCCGGCTTTTCCGGCGCTTCGCCAGAAAACAAGCCACCGCCCACAATTTTCAGCCCGAACGCCAACAAAGCCGTGCCCAGCACCGCACCAAAAATCTTGTTCCACTCAAAACTGTCCATGAAACGGCAAACCTCTATTTGTTTCTGTGAATTCCCGGCGCAAACTAGTGGCTAATTTGCCCGCGTTCAATAAGTATAAGTCGTTACGCCAATTTGCCGCGCCCTACTTGGAAAAGGCCATCAACCAAATGATAGAGTTCGAAAACACCGCCATCGTCATCACCGCTAAAATGGCGGGTCAACCCTTGTTGGGCCGCCCCATGGTGGATATCGCTGGAAAACCCTTGGTGCTGCGCGCGGTCGAAAAGGCTGAGGAGGCCATGCTCGGCAAAGTCTTTGTGGCCACATCTGAGAATGTGGTGGCCGAAGCGGTTAGGGCAGGCGGTGCCGATGCGCTTATGTCGCCTGCCCCGCTGAAGGCCAATGCAGACATGGCCGAAACCATCTTGGCCCTGCGTGACAAAAACCAAACCTTCCTGCAAGTTCTCATCATCCCCTGTCATTTGGCCATGTCGGATAGTCTGCCTTTGCGCCTGTGTCTGGCAGGCTTGATGAATAAAGGTGTGAGTGTTGCAACTTTGGCCAGCCCCGTGGCCATGGCGATCAGTGGCCAAGTGCTGGTCGATGCACCTTTGATGGGAGAGCGTGACGTGGCCTATCTGCGCGGCCTTAAACACGCCGATGCGGCTGATGCAGGCCATCCAGCCTTGCTGCATGTACCCATTTATGCGTGGCAGCGCTCGGCCCTTGCTAGTTTTGTAGCGCATAAGCGCATCATCGCTGAAGATGCTTCCGGCTTGGAATTGCGCCGTGCTTTGCAAGCAGATCAGAAATGCGCCGTGATCAAGATTGACATTGCACCCCTATCTGTCGATACGCCGCAAGACTTGGAGGCGCTGCGCCGCCATTGGAAAGCCTGAAATGCCCAAGCCGAAAATCGCCTATCAGGGAGAGCCCGGTGCCAACTCCCACATCGCCTGCCTTGAAGCGCAGCCCGCCCATGAACCCTTGCCCTGCCGCACTTTTGAAGATGCTTTCCAAGCCGTGAAAAGCGGCAAGGCTGATCTTGCCATGATCGCCATTGAAAACACCACAGCAGGCCGCGTGGCTGATGTGCATCATCTGCTGCCAGATTCTGGCCTGTGGATGGTGGGTGAACATTTCCTGCGCATCCGCTTTCAGCTTCTGGGCTTGCCCGAGGCGAAGCTCGCGGATTTGAAATCCGTGCACAGCCACGTCCACGCGCTTGGTCAATGCCGCAAAGCCATTAAGGCCCACAAGCTCACGGCGGTGGTGGCCGCAGACACAGCCGGAGCCGCGCGTGAAATTGCCGAACTCAAAGACAAATCTCGCGCCGCCATCGCCACCAAATTGGCGGGAGAAATTTACGGCCTGAAAATTCTGGCCAAAGACATTGAAGACGAAGAGCATAACACCACGCGCTTTGTCATCCTCTCCAAAAAACGCGCCGACGCTAAACCCAACAGCGGCCCAGTGATGACCAGCTTTGTCTTCCGCGTGCGCAACGTGCCCGCCGCCTTGTATAAAGCCATGGGCGGCTTTGCCACCAACGGCGTTAACATGACGAAGCTAGAGTCCTATCAAGTCGAAGGCCAATTCAACGCCACGCAGTTTTACGCAGACGTGGAAGGCCACCCCAGCGAGCGCCCTCTGCAATTGGCACTGGAAGAACTGGCATTCTTCACGTCCTATATGAAAGTGCTGGGCACCTACGCCGCTAGTCCATTCAGAGCCGAATTGGCGAAACGCCGGAAGGGCTGAACGCGAGTTCTAGGATCAGGTCCATTGGAAATGCGGGAATTGCGGCGGGAAAGCAGAGCTATAGAGTTAAATGCGCTGTCGCCGTAATCTTGTCACCGTATTCTGATGGAAAAACAGAACCCAAAAGCGGAAATAGAAAGTGCCCTTGCGGATTTTGGCAAGGCAACTCGCCGCGCGGTCGTAATTTCAGAATCTAATTTGGGCCAGCTGCGAACCGGCAGACAACGTCGAGCGCTGATGGTGTTCGCAAAGTTAATTGCGCATAATATGGTCATTGGATTGTGTGTAGATAAATTTTTTCAAGCACCTGCCGATGCCGCGCACTTTGATCACTATTCGATAGCCGCACTCGGTCGAGCTTCAATTGATGCCTGCTTGATGACGCAGTATATTTCCGAAACCACTTTAGATGTATGAGCTGCTGCCGGTCTCGTGGACAGGATCTTAAGTTACACCTGCCTTTCTTTCGAACTCAATAGGGCTGATGTACCCAATTGTCGAATGTCG
>JAYVOQ010000150.1:0-12706 GCA_043757845.1 Hyphomicrobiales bacterium
CGCCGATCAGGTTGAAACTCGTAAGATCGGCCTGCGTCAAATCGAACTTGTCAACCAGAAAGATGAAGTGGGCGCACGCTTCGCCTTCAAGGTGAATGGCAAGGAAATTTTCTGCCGCGGTGCCAACTGGATTCCTGCCGATGCGCTGCCTTCGCGTGCCACGCTGAAACTTACGCGTAAACTGCTGCAAGCAGCTGTTGATGCCAATATGAACATGATCCGCGTGTGGGGTGGAGGCTACTATGAGCAGGATTGGTTTTATGATCTCTGCGATGAGTTGGGCCTTATGGTCTGGCAAGATTTTCAGTTCGCCTGTAATCTCTATCCTGCGGATGAGAACTTCCTTAAGCAAGTTCGGCGTGAAGTCTCCGAACAAGTTGCGCGATTAAAACACCACGCCTGCATCGCCGTTTGGTGTGGCGACAATGAATTGATCGGTGCGCTGAACTGGTTCCCCGAATCCCGCGCCAACCGCGACCGCTATCTCGCCGCTTATGATCGCCTGAACCACACCGTCGAACAAGCCGCAAAATCCGATGACCCCACCATCAACTGGTGGCCATCCTCACCATCCTCTGGCCTCCTCTCCTTCGGTGATGCTTGGCATGATGATCGCTCTGGCGACATGCACTTCTGGTCGGTCTGGCATGAAGGCAAAGACTTTGAACATTACCGCGATGTGAACCCACGCTTCTGTTCCGAATTCGGCTTCCAATCTTATCCATCGCTGCATGTCATCAAGCAATTCGTCACCAGTGAAGAAGATTTGAACATCGCCAGCTCAGTGATGGAAAGCCACCAGAAGAATGCGGGCGGAAATGCACGCATTGCCGAAACCATGTTCCGCTATTTCCGCTTCCCCAAGGATTTCGGAAATTTTGTTTACGTCAGCCAAATTCAGCAAGGCCTCGCCATCAAAACCGCCGTGGAATACTGGCGCAGCTTAAAACCGCATTGCATGGGCACACTTTATTGGCAACTGAATGACACGTGGCCCGTGGCCTCGTGGTCATCACTCGATCACGGCGGCCACTGGAAGGCCATGCACTATATGTCGCGCCGCTTCTATGCGCCCGTTTCTGTCATGGCCTTGCCCGAGAAAAGCGGTGGCATCACCATCAAAGCCGTAAACGACCGCCTCATCAAGCAAACGCTCACCCTCACGCTTACTACTATTGATCCCGCTGGCAGGGCCACAAAGCTCAGTACACTGAAGAAATCAGTGCCGCCGGATCAAGCCATTGAACTCACAACTTTGAAAGCAGGTAAACTGCCCAAAGGCCACATCCTCATCATGGATTATCAGAGCGCAGACGGTTCGAAGGGCAGGGCACACTATGCAAATGAGCCTTACAAGGCCTTGCACTTTGTTGATCCGCAGATTACCCATAAAGCCGAAATCAAGAACGGCGCTCTGCGCATCACACTCACTGCCAAACACACATCGCTGTTCACCGCCGCTGAGACGGGCGTGGACGGCAGCTATTCTGACAATGTTCTAGATCTTCTGCCCGGTGAAAAAGCTGAAATCATTTTCACTCCAACCAACGCACACGATTTAGTGGCAGCGCATAAAAATCTGGTCATCCGTAACCTTTATTCATCATCACATTAGGAAAAATCAAAATGCCAAAACGTATTTCTTTCCAACTCTATTCCGCCAGAAAAACTCAACCATGGACCGCGATCTTCGAACACTTGGCGGCGTGCGGTTACAAAGAGGTTGAAGGTTTCGGTGCGAATTATGAAGATGTTGCTGCCACCCGCGCAGGCCTCGATGCCAATGGCCTGACGATGCCCACCGGCCATTTCAGCCTTGATGTGTTAGAGAAAGACCCAAAGAAAGCTGCAAAAATAGCTGCTGTGTTGGGCATTCGCAATATCTATTGCCCCTATATCATGCCAGATCAACGCCCTAAATCAGGCTCTGGCTGGAAAGCATTTGGTAAGCGCTTAGGTGCAATCGCGGTCGCAATCCGTGAAGAGGGCTATGGCTTCGGTTGGCACAATCATGATTTCGAATTTGTGCCCCTGAAAGATGGCTCCATGCCCATTGACTATATTTTCGAAGGTGGGCCCATGGTGGATTGGGAATGTGATTTGGCCTGGGTGGCACATGCCAAACAAAACCCGGTGAAATGGATTAAAGCTTATGGCGAACGCATCACCGCCGTTCACCTGAAAGACAATGCGCCAAAAGGTGAAAACCTAGATCAACATGGCCAAGCCGATGTGGGCAAAGGCACGTTGAAGTGGGCCGAAATTTTCAAGGCGGTTCGCGATAACACCCGCTGCACGTCTTACGTTGTTGAACATGACGACCCGAAAGATTTTAAATCTTTCGCTAAAAATTCATTCAAATTTCTATCAAAAATTTAAGAGGCAACCATGACCAACAAAACCCTTGGCGTCGGCATCATTGGATGCGGCAACATATCAGAAGCATACCTGAAACTCGCGCCGTTGTTCAAAGGCATCGAAGTGAAAGCAGTGGCAGATATCAATCTGGCCGCAGCAGAAACCCGCGCCAAGCAATTTGGTGTTAAGGCACAAAGTGTTAAAGACCTTCTGAAAAACGCTGACGTGCAAATTGTGGTGAACCTCACCATCCCCGCCGTCCATTATAAAGTGTCAAAACAAATTCTTGACGCTGGCAAACATGTCTATTCTGAAAAGCCGCTCACGCTTTCTTACAAAGACGCTTTGGCTTTGCAGAAATATGCAACCAAGAAAAAGCTTCGCGTGGGTTCAGCGCCAGACACCTTCTTGGGCGGCTCGCACCAGTTGGCACGCAAAGCCATTGATGAAGGCAAGATCGGCAAGGTCGTTTCTGGCACTTGTCACTTCATGGGGCCGGGCATGGAAATGTGGCACCCTAACCCAGATTTCTTCTTCAATCCCGGCGGTGGCCCAATGTTGGATATGGGGCCTTATTATATTTCAAACTTGGTAAACCTCATCGGCCCGGTGAAGCGTGTGATGGGCCTTGCAGTTACGGGTCGCAAAGAGCGCGTGATCAACAGCCAACCAGCCAATCCACGCAATGGTGAGAAGTTGAAGGTAAAAACCCCAACAACTTATCATGCGCTGTTGGAATTTGCGCAAGGGGCCTGCATCACGGTTTCATTGTCTTGGGATGTATGGGCCCATAAGCACCAGAACATGGAACTTTACGGCCAAACCGGAGCCATGTTTGTGCCTGATCCAAATTTCTTTGGCGGTGATGTTATGGTGGCAGGCAGCGATCAGAATCCAGTCGCGCTGCCAAATTGGGATCATCCGCTCAGCAAAAACAACTGGGGCCGCCCTGGTGGCGATCTAGTGTGGGCCAATTATCGTTGTGCTGGCCTTGCCGACATGGCCGATGCCATCATGAAAAAACGCCTCGCACGTTGCGATATTTCCATGGTGGCCCATGTTGTAGAAGTGATGACAGCGGTAATGGAATCAGGCGAGAAAAAGAAAGTGATCAAACTCAAATCCACCTGCAAGCGCCCGGCACCTTTGGGGCCGGATGAAGCAAAGGCGTTGATGAAGTAAACTTGCCGTTTATAAGCAATCAATCACCCTTTTCCTGACGGAAGAAGGGTGACACAATAAGGCCTCAGTTTTTGGAGTCTCAATATGCAATACAATCGCACCGGTAAGTCCGGCCTTCTTCTGCCCGCCGTCTCACTCGGCCTCTGGCACAATTTCGGTGCCACTGCTGATCACGAAAATAAGCGCGCCCTATGCCGCCGCGCTTTTGAATTGGGCATCACGCATTTTGATTTGGCCAACAACTACGGCCCGCCACCCGGCAGCGCTGAGGATGCTTTCCGCGAGATTCTGCGCGCAGATTTTGCCTCGCACCGCGATGAACTCATCATCTCCTCCAAGGCCGGCTATCACATGTGGGACGGGCCTTACGGCGAATGGGGCAGCCGCAAATATATGATTGCCAGCTTGGATCAAAGCCTCAAGCGCCTTGGCCTCAACTATGTCGATATTTATTACTCACATCGTTTTGACCCCAATACGCCGCTGGAAGAAACCATGGGTGCGCTAGATTTTGCCGTCCGCAGCGGCAAGGCACTTTATGTTGGCATCAGTAATTATCCCGCTGCCGCCACGCGCAAAGCCGCGGCCATCCTGAAAAATTTGGGGACACCTTGTCTTATCCATCAACCACGCTTCAACTTGTTGCAACAAGAGCCGCTGAAAGAAGGCGTGTTCAAAGCCATCGCTGAAACCGGCATGGGAGCAATTTGTTTTTCACCCTTGGCCCAAGGCTTGCTCACATCGAAATACCTAAACGGAATTCCCGATGATAGCCGTGCGGCGTTGGGTGGATTCCTCAAAAAGGATCAAATCACAGCACCATTGGTCAACAAAATGAAAGCTCTCAACATGCTGGCCGAATCGCGTGGTCAAACGCTGGCCCAAATGGCGATCTCTTGGGTGTTGTCACATAAAGAAGTGACATCGGCTTTGATCGGCGCTTCCAAGCCATCACAAATTGAAGATGCAGTGGGTGCGTTGAAGAATGTCCAATTCAGTAAGGCCGAACTAGCGGGCATAGCAAAGATCCTGAATTAGTCGCCCCACTTCCTTGGGAGCGGGTGCCCGAGGGGCGAGTAAGGGCCTAGCGGGCAGCATCAGGTTCAAAATGATCCGCCGTCAATTTTTGTAATGGCAGGTCTTCTCAACCCAATTAACCGTAAATCTCTGGCGAGCAAATTCAGAGTAAGATCAGTCTCAGGAATTCGACGAACTTCTAACATGCGCGCGAAAAGTTCGCCCAATTCGGTCAAGAATAGTTTGGCCGGGTCGATATCTTCCGGACTTAACGCCGCGTGAGCATATGAGTCCGCCGCGCTATCTTTCATCACTAGAATTCCAAGCGACAGTAGAGAATACAGTTCAGCGAGAAGAGGGCTGTGGCCGGGAGGCGACCTTTCATCAACGATGTCCCTTCTGGTATGCAAATTTGCGCGATTTGTGTCACTAAACATCTTAAGTACAGCAAAAGCGCGGTAGCTGAGAGATTCAGACGTCCTAATGAGGAAATTGGCTGTTGAAGGATCAACTGCCGCTTCGAAAGCGATATTCGCTAGCAAGAGAGCGATGTAATCGACCTTCAATTCTTGCGTTGAATTAATTGCCGCAAACAATGCCGTTTCTGAAACTTCGTCGGCAATAGATCGTCCTGTCTGCAGCTCTAAATCAAAGAACCCGTCGTCTCTAAGAATTTCGCCCTTTGCTACACGTTCTTGAATCTGGCCTAATGCGACTATGTAAGCTCTTGCAGCACGTATTTCCTGGCGAGGTGCAAGCTGCCGCTCGATAATTGCCGATCCCGCTCTCTCTAGTGATTGCGCAACAAGTGGCGATAGCAACGCGCCTAGGAATGGCACGCCAGACATATAGGCAATCACTACGCCTGTGCCAGCACCCGCCATTTTGGACGCCAATCCAATCTGTCGGGAGAAAAATTTGCGGAGCTTTTCGTTGTCGATGGGAGGATCGCTCAAATCACGCCCCAAGTCTTTCCCACGGCATCATAAGAATGCAACTCGCCTAAGCTGATATCAAACCACGCACCATGCAGGCCGATATCACCCTTGTTCTCGCGCATCCGCAACCACGGGAAAGTGCGCAGATTGGCAAGGGAATGCTCAACCGAGGCATGTTCCACGGCTGTTTGCAAATCATGTGAATGGTCATGGTCTTGCCGCACGGCTTCGACCACATCACGCACATCGCTCATCCACTTGCCGATGAAGTCGCCAGCACTCAGCGGATCACCACCTTCAACCACCGCGCGAATGCCACCACAGCGCCCATGACCCATCACCACCACATCCTTCACACCAAGCGACAACACCGCAAATTCTATGGCCGCCGACGTGGCGTGATGCCCACCATCTGGCGCATAAGGCGGCACCAGATTGGCCACGTTGCGCATCACAAAAATCTCACCAGGGCCGGCGTCAAAAATGGTTTCAGGTGCGGCCCGGCTGTCGCAACAGGCAATAATCATAAGCTTTGGTTGCTGGATTCCAGCACCCAGCTTGCGATAACGCTGTTCATCCTGAACATAACGCCCGCTGCGAAAACGTCCATAGCCGCTAAGAAGATGTTCAGGCAGTGTCATTTGGCCTCCGTGTTGTGCAATTTCGTAAGAAGGGATATGGCGGTGGCCATGAGCAAAATCCAGTCCTTTTTCCCCACCTTGGTTTACCGCGCCGATCAGGCTGCTTCCGCCAAGTTGAATACTCAGCTCGAACAAGAAGCACTGATGCTGGCGCAGGAAGATGATGTGGGTATTCGCTGGTGTGAAAAGCATGGCTATAATGGCTACACGTCTTTTGCCACACAAAGCGATTTTGCCGGGCGCATCCCTGCTATTAACGCGCTGGAAAAACTGTTAGATAAGCACGCCGCCGCCTTCACCAAGGCCCTTCATTGGGACATTCGCGGAGGCAAATCGGTTTGCGATAGTCTGTGGGTGAACGTGCTGCCCGAAGGTGGTTCACACACCGGCCATATTCACACGAATTCGGTAATCAGCGGAACGTATTATGTGGCCGTGCCGCACGGGGCAGGGCCCTTGGTGTTCGAAGATCCGCGCCACGCCATGATGATGGCAACCCCGCAACGCAAAGAAAACACACCCCGCGAATTACGCACCCACATTCACGAAACGCCGAAAGCGGGCACGCTTCTGCTGTGGGAAAGTTGGTTGCGCCATGAAGTTCCAGTCAACCGCGCTGAGGGCCTGCGCATCTCGATCAGTTTCAACTATGTCATAGGCAGCAAATAGCCCCTCTCGCTATTCGCTATTCGCTATTCGCTATTCGCTTTTTAGTTGTTCGCTCCTCATCCTCCAGATGAAAACTGCGGAGCACGTGATGCAGCGCTGGGGCCAACGCAAAGCCCGCGATAGCAAAAAACAAAAAGCCGCACACTAAGGCATAGATGCCCTCGAAAATTTGCCCCGGGCCCGTTTTCATCTGATCCAACGGCCCTTGGCCTGAAAGGATCATGGAGGCATCAGCAAAAGCGGCGGGCCACGTTATGTTATCGCCAAAATAATAATAGCCCACCATGCCAATGACTAGCGCAATGGCAATCACCAATCCTGCCCAAAACGAATTGCGCCCCAAACGTCCCATCAAAACTGCGCGACGATTCATGCTTTGAACATCGTCTCGCCAAGTTGATCAACAATCAACTGGCCCTTGCTTAAAGCAAAACTGCAGGCTTCATCGCGATCCGAAAACTGATCAGCCCGCACAAACTTATGCACTTTTCCATCCTTAGAAACCTGGCCGGCAAGCTGCCAACCACCCGGCGCTTTGAAGGGCGCAGCGCTTATAACATAGCCCTTATATTCCAATGATTTAGAAGGCTCTTCTGTGGTTTTGTGTGAACTGAATAAATGGCTCCAGAAACCCATTTGTCTATTCTCCTTCAGGCCGCCACGTCGCACTGTGCTGCACAAGCAACGTCGGTGCTGGTTTCAATTTGCAAAGTAGAATGGCCAATGCCGTGATGATGTTCAAGCTCATCGCAGACCATCGCCAAAAACTTATCGCCGGGATGTCCGGCAGACATCACCAAATGAGCGGTCAAGGCCGTGTCTGTCGTACTGGTTGCCCAGATATGCAAGTCATGCACACTGTCCACGCCACGCTGTGCCGCCAAAAATGCGCGCACGTCATCCGGATTAATCCGTGACGGCACGGCCTTCATCGACATGGCGAGAGACTCCGAAAGCAAACCCCAACTGATCCACACAATCACCGCCGCAATCACCAAACTGGTCACCGGATCCAGCCACAGCCAGCCCGTCTTCACCATTAAAAAGCCAGCGGCCACCACACCAGCAGCCACAACGGCATCGCTCGCCATATGCAGATAGGCACCACGAATGTTAATATCATCTTGCTGCCCGCGCATGAACATCAGCGCCGTGGCCCCATTGGTGAAAATACCAATCGCTGCAACCACCATCACCCAGAAGCCTGGCACTTCAACCGGTTGCGAAAATCGTTGCATGGCCTCCCAACTAATAGCGCCCACGGCAATCAGCAACAGCATGCAGTTAAACAATGCGGCCAGAATTGTGCTGCTTTTCAAGCCATAGGTGTAGCGTGCGGTTGGTGCGCGCTTGGCCAAAATATAAGCCACCCAAGCTGCCACCAGCCCCAACACATCAAACAAATTGTGCCCAGCATCCGCCAGCAGCGCCACGGAATTGATGAGGAAACCAAAAATTACCTCGCCCACCACAAAGCTGCCGTTCAATAAAATGCCAAAAGCAAAGGCATAACCGAATGAGGCAGGTGCATGGGAATGGCCATGAGCACCTTCGGGGCCATGGTGCTTGTGCTCATGTGTCTTCAAGGGCTCAACAATTTCAAATTTTGGAACGTCATTCATGGGCACAGTATCGCACGGCCAGCCCCTACACTGCAATCATGTAAGCGTTTTGACTTTGCACGGAAAAGTCAAAATCAAAACAGGACGATTTGTTCATTCCGCTTGATCTGGCCGCAACGAGACACTTATGGCAACCCTGCTGAGCTTCTAAAACCGCCCCTTGCCCTGCCAATGCACAGGTGTTAGGTGCAGCCGTCATCCTAAATAACGACTCCACCTGCGAGGATCCTATGGCTGGCAATTTCCCTGAATATCTAACCTTTGACGATGTGTTGATGAAGCCAGGAGCCTCGTCGGTTTTGCCTGCGGAAGTGTCCACCGCCACGCGCCTGACAAAATCGCTCAAGCTCTCGGTTCCCGTCATCTCGGCGGCAATGGACACTGTGACAGAAGCCCCCATGGCCATCGCCATGGCACAGGCCGGTGGCATTGGCGTGATCCATAAAAATTTGAACCCGCAAGAACAGGCCGAACAAGTGGCGCGGGTAAAGCGCTTTGAAAGCGGCATGGTGGTGAACCCCATCACCATCGCGCCCGAAGCCACGCTGGGCGACCTGGTTGAATTGAAAAAGCGCCACAAAGTCTCTGGTATTCCGGTGGTTGATGCCTTCGGCAAACTCAGTGGCATCATCACCAACCGCGATGTGCGCTTCACCACAGACCTGAATTCTAAAGTTGCTGAACTGATGACGCGCAATCTTGTCACCGTGCGTGAAGGTGTGGACCGTGCCGAGGCAAAGCGCCTGTTGCACAAGCACCGCATTGAAAAGTTAATCGTGGTGGATGATGATTTCAAATGTCTCGGCCTGATCACCGTAAATGATATGGAAAAAGAAGCTAATCATCCGCTGGCTGCAAAGGATGAAAAGGGTCGACTCCTCGTTGCTGCCGCAACCGGCGTGGGCGATGCGGGTTTTGCGCGCGCCGAGGCACTTCTTGATGCGGGTGTGGATGTACTGGTGCTTGATACGGCCCACGGCCATTCCATTCATGTGGCCAACCAAGTGACACGCATTAAGAAACTTTCAAACCGTGTACAACTCATCGCGGGCAACGTGGCCACAGCTGAAGGCGTCAAAGCCCTCATTGGCGCAGGCGCAGATTGCGTAAAAATCGGCATCGGCCCAGGCTCCATCTGCACCACGCGCGTGGTGGCAGGCGTGGGAGTGCCGCAACTCTCGGCCATTATTGAATGTGCCGAAGAGGGGGCATTGCAAAACATTCCGGTCATTGCTGATGGCGGCATTAAATTGTCAGGTGATTTTGCTAAAGCACTAGCTGCGGGCGCATCTGTGGTTATGATGGGCTCAATTTTGGCTGGCACCGATGAAGCGCCCGGCGAAGTGTTTCTTTATAATGGGCGCAGCTTCAAATCATATCGCGGCATGGGCAGCGTAGGGGCCATGGCGCGTGGCTCAGCAGATCGCTATTTCCAACAAGATGTGGGCAACACGCTGAAGCTTGTGCCCGAAGGTATAGAAGGCCAAGTGCCACACAAAGGTGCTGTGGCAGCCGTGCTGCACCAAATGGTAGGGGGGCTTCGCGCCGCGATGGGCTATGTGGGTGCTGCGACAATCCTAGAACTGCAATCCAAAGTGCAATTCGTGCGTATAACCAATGCAGGGCTTCGCGAAAGTCATGTCCATGATGTGATGATCACCCGCGAAGCGCCAAACTATCAACGAGACAATACATGAATAATTTGACATGAATAATCTGAATTGGCTTCTTGCTCCACTCTTCATTCATGTGGCCCTCACACTCTTCGTTGGCCTGCGTACAATTTCTATGCGCATCACGTCGGTCATGAAGGGTGAGACAAAAATTGCAGACATCGTAAACAATTCCGGCAACTGGCCACCACATGTTAAAAAGTGGAGCAACAATTTTGATAATCAGTTTGACGTGCCCACCGTGTGGTATGCGCTAACAGCGTTGATTGTGACCACAACAAAGGTTGATATAGCCTTCGTTATTCTGTCATGGCTGTTCGTGGCCACACGTCTGGCGCACAGCTATATTCATACAGGCTCTAATTATATTCGATACCGCATGTATGCGTTCTTGGCAGGCTTCGCAGCCCTCACCGCCATGTGGGTGTGGTTTGCAATTCGCTTGTTTATTGTTGGCTGATCATGAAACGGGCGGGCCGCATAGCAGCGGCGATTGAAGTTCTAACCGAAATTTTCACGCGAAATCGCCCCGCATCCGAAGCACTGAAAGATTGGGGCAAAGCCCACCGTTTTGCTGGTTCATCAGATAGGCACGTGATTGGAACATTGGTCTATGATGCCCTGCGCAACCGCAACAGCGCCGCAATGCGTGCAGGCAACGAAACAGCGCGTGGGCTTGCTTTGGGAACCTTGGCCGAAATTTGGCAACTGCCCATTTCCGAGATTGAAACTCTGTGTACAGAACAATTCGGCCCCGGCGAATTAACCGAGCAAGAGAAAATGGCTTTGGCCACTTCACCGCCAAAAGATGCGGCTCCTCATATTCTTGGAAACTATCCGCAATGGTTGGAAGCTGATCTGCTCAAGACTTTCGGAAAGCACCTTGGTGTAGAAATGGCCGCGCTGTCGCAACGCGCCCCAGTTGATCTGCGCGTCAACACTTTGAAAACGTTGCGCAACGATGTTCTGGAAACTTTCGCCAAATTTGAAGCAAAGCCCACACCTTTCAGCACCACAGGCATACGCATTCCGCCTTCTGGTATCGACGTGCGCAATGTTAACGTGGAAGCCGAACCTGCCCACGGCTTGGGCCAATTTGAAGTGCAAGATGAAGCCTCACAACTGGCAACTTTGCTAACTGGTGTGAAACCCAAAGACACGGTGTTAGATCTCTGCGCCGGAGCAGGGGGCAAATCGTTGGCGCTGGCGGCCCTCATGCAGAACCAAGGCAAGCTGGTTGCTTATGACCGCGACAAGCACCGCCTGCGCCCAATCTTTGAACGCATCACCCGCAGCGGAGCCAACTGCATCGAAGTGGTTGCCTATGATGAACCACAAAAGCTCAAAGTATTAGGCGGCTATGACCTTGTCGTGGTTGACGCGCCTTGCACCGGATCGGGCACTTGGCGCCGCAAGCCAGATGCAAAATGGCGGCTGAGCGAAAAACAACTGCAAATCCGTCTGAAAGAGCAAATCTCAGTGTTAGAACAAGCTGCTCCCCTAGTGGGCAAAGGCGGCAAGTTGGCCTATTTCACCTGCTCAATACTGCCGCAAGAAAACGCCGATCAAGTGCAAGCCTTTTTGAAAAGTCACAGCCAATTTAAAATTATTCCGTATACAGAACAATGGAAGAATGTATTTGCCTCACCGCCGCCCATCTCAGCTGATGGTCGCAACGACACCCTGCAGCTTAGCCCGCACAGTCATGGTACAGATGGATTTTTCGTGGCCCTGATGCAGCGGACAAGTTGAAACTCAGTCCAATTCCCAAACCATATTAACATCTGCCGAAATGCTCAACTCGCCTTGCGCAACAGGCGCGGGCACAGATGCCTTGGCCATCTGATCCATTTGCATGCCGCGTTCACGCATCGGCATCGGGGCATAGCCGCCGCCTTCGGTGATGGTAGCGATAGCTCCTAATTTTGTGCCAGCTGCCTCAGACAATAATTTCGCCCGGCTTAAAGCATCCGCCACGGCGGATTTGCGGGCTTCGTCTTGCAGCGCCCGCGGCTCATTGATGCCGAATGAAATACTGTTGATTTGGTTAGAGCCAGACTCCACAGCTTGATCAAGAATGCCGCCCAAATTCTCCAGTTTATGAATTGTAACAGTCACCGAATTAGTCACATCATAGCCTGCAATCCTTGTTGCACTAGAGGAAACCTTGCTATTTTCAAAACGCGGCCCGACTGAAAAATTGCTGGTTTGAATATCTCTGTCTTCAATGCCATTGGCTTTGAGCATGGCAAAAATGGCGGCAACTTTGGCTGTGTTGGCGGCCAATGCGGCTTTGGCAGTTGCTGCTTGCGAAAGCGTTCCCATTTCAACCATGGCCAAATCTGGTTTCGCCTTAACTTCGCCATGCCCTTGCAACGTTAGAAAATGAGTTTTCTTCGCATCGTCGGCCATCGCCGCACCAGGGGAAATCAAAACAAGTGATAAAAACGCAGCTAAAATCAATTTCATTATCGCAATTCCTATATTAATAAAGCAGGACTTGCCAAGCAATTTTGTCCTATTTATGGCCGACGCACTTTTTTGTGATGTAAAAATGTCCGCACATAATTTACCTAAAAGGCGGCTCGTCAAAACTTCGCAGTTTG
>JAYVOQ010000151.1:0-12657 GCA_043757845.1 Hyphomicrobiales bacterium
TATGCTATCCGCTGAGAGCGCTTCTGGGGCTTGGCCAGAAAAAGCCGTGCAAACCATGGACAAAATTGCCCGCGCCGCCGAAAATGATACCTATTACCAAGGCATCGTTCACGCCCAACGCAACGAGCCGGACAAAACCACTGCGGATGCGATTTCCAGCGCCGCCCGCACCATTGCCGAAACGCTGCAAGTACCCGTTATCGTTTGCTACACAGGAGCAGGTGCAACCGGAAACCGCGTGGCGCGTGAACGGCCCAATGCACCTATCCTTGCCTTAACCCCCATCGTTGCCACGGCCCGCAGGCTTACTCTCACCTGGGGCTTGCATCCGGTCATCGTGCCTGACGCAAAATCACTTGATGAAATGATGAGCCACGCGGGCGAAATTGCTTACCAGGAGGGGTTTGCCAAGCCGGGTGAGAAAATTTTAATCACCGCGGGTGTTCCCATCGGCAATCCCGGCACCACTAACCTGTTGCGCGTGGCCACATTGGGGCCCGCAGGTAAGGGCGTCTAACGCCCTTTCGTCAACTCGTTGCCAATTTTGCGGGCAAGTATCAGTGGCAAAGCCACAAGGGCTGCCAACACGCCTAGCATCCCCCAATCGCCGCCTGTCATGGGCCCGCCAATGATCTGAATCTTTTGCCAAAGGTAAACGGCAATAATCAGGCCCACAAGACCAGCAAGTATAATCAGCATCATTCGTGCTGCCACCATAGACGTGATCACGATCGGCGACATGCCCGTATCGCTGCGGCCCAGCCAATGACGGCTTTGATCTTTTTCGTCGCCCAAGTGCTTTGCGCCTTTCCATTGCCGTGATAGCAAGAGCTGAATTGAAAGAACATCATGGCCAAGAAGCCCGTCGACCGCAATAAACTTAAACCGGCAACGAAACTGGCCACCGCCGCGCGCGAATACACCGAACACGGCATGGTGAACCCCGCCGTTTACCGCGCCTCCACCATTACATTTCCAACCGTTGAAAGCTTGAAACCGGGCGGGCAACCTTATGTTTATGGCAGGCGCGGCACACCAACATCTCGCGCCATCGAGGACACGATTGCTGAATTGGAAGGCGGCCATGCCTGCAAAGTGGCGCCCTCGGGTGTGGCAGCTATCACCGCCTCATTGCTGAGCTTTCTAAAAACTGGAGACCATCTGCTGATGGTGGATTCAGTTTACGGCAACACCCGCGATTTCTGTGATCACATGCTTATGGGGCTTGGCATTGAGACAACCTATTACGATCCACTGATCGGTGAACGCTTGCGGGATTTAATAAAGCCCAACACAAAAGTGCTTTTCCTTGAAAGTCCCGGCTCGCTCACCTTCGAAGTGCAAGATGTGCCGCTGCTTGCCAAAATCGCGCACGAAAATGGACTTGTGGTAATGTTGGATAACACTTGGTCGGCGGGCCATTTCTTCAAAGCCTTCACTCATGATGTGGATATTTCCATTCAAGCCGCCACCAAATATATCGTGGGCCATTCTGATGTGATGTTCGGCTCAGTGGTTTGCAACGAAGCCACTTGGCCGCGATTCAAGGCGGGCTATGAATATCTGGGTCTGTTTGCCGGACCAGATGACATGTATCTGGCTTTGCGCGGTTTACGCACATTGGATGTGCGCCTTGAACGCCATATGAAATCCGCCGTGCAAGTGGCTGAATGGTTACGCCAACGACCAGAGGTCGAAACCGTTCTCTACCCTGCCCTGTCCAACGCGCCCGGACATGAATTGTGGAAGCGCGATTTCACTGGCGCTTCAGGCTTGTTCGGCATCATTCTTAAACCAAAATCTGAACCCGCCTTGGCCGCAATGTTAGACAACATGAGTTTGTTTTCGATGGGTTACAGCTGGGGTGGCTTTGAAAGCCTGATTTTGCCAGTTCATCCCAAGCGCACTGTAACACCTTGGCAGCCTGCTGGCCCCACGCTGCGTTTGCAAATCGGCCTTGAACACCCTGATGATTTGATTGCAGATTTGGATGCGGGTCTAGCCCGTCTCAACGCCGTCACTTGAATTTCGCACAAAAAATACAATCTATGTCGCTAGGAGAACCTCAATGCGATTTGCTGCCGCCTTAATGTTCGCCGCCACCTGTGCGGCCACATTCGCCCTCGCCCCCATGGCTCAGGCGCAAGATGATCCAGAACTTATCTTCAAAAAGAACACCGTGTTTCACCTCTTGTCACCCGATGCGAAACTTGGAACCTATGTGATTGATGATCCGCAGATAGAGGGTGTGGCGTGTTATTTCACCGTGCCCGAACAGGGCGGGTGGACGGGTTGGGCGGGCTTTGCCGAACAGAAATCCGATGTATCGCTTGCGTGTCGGCAAGTTGGCCCCGTGAAAATGAATGCCAAATTTAAACAAGGTGATGACATTTACGAACAGCGCCGCAGTTTGTTTTTCAAAACCATGCATATTGTGCGCGGCTGTGATCCTAAGCGCAACGTGCTGGTCTATTTAAGCTATACTGATAAGTTGATTGACGGCTCACCCAAAAACTCAACCTCTACTGTTCCAATCATGCCTTGGGGCACGGATGCAGGCCCCAAATGCGGTGATTACGTACAGCCCTAAATCACTTGACCTGGGCAACGTGAAGGCGGAAAGTTAAAGGGCAGCAATCCACATTGGAGAATGCCGATGTTGAAACAAGCCCTCACCACCCTCGCTTTGTTTTGCCTCCCCACCTTAGCCCAAGCCGACACCTCCGGCAGCAGCCCCGGCATGGCACTTGCGGCCTTGATGGCCCAACACGCCCCAACGCTCAGTGCCGCCAACAAGTGGCGACTGATGCAATATCTGGGTAATCACAATGCAGGCCCCGGCGCACCAGCTCTCATCACCGTCACAGCTAAGGGTTTAAAATGCCTGTCTGGCAATGTGGCCGAGAATTTCCATGAGTGTGAATTAAATTATGTTACCAGCCACCTCACCATCACCGGCCGCGCCGCTAATGAACTCTATGCCACAGCCGTGGAGAATGGCGTGCAACCTGATGGAGCCGCAGGAAAAATGGAATTTGTGTTGAGGGATCTAACCTGCACCGTAAAACCGCACGACATTGGCACAGGTGGTGCCGTGGCCTGCAGCTGGACAATGCAATAGCCTAACCACAATTGGCGGCTCCGGCAGGAATACGAGAAACTAGATGACTTAGATATTTAAGCTGTCCAACCACGCTTTAGCGATGCATTGAATGTAAAAAGGAAATTAGCATCATGTCCAACCACCGTTTCGACTTCAATATCAATTACTGACAACACAGATTGGGAAATTCAAAGCAGATTCAAACTGTCGTCGCAATACTCCGACAATGGTGTGACCTGTTCGATGGGCAGGTCTGGCAATGTCTGGGACAATGCAGCAATGGAGAGTTTTTTCTCTTCGCTCAAAACGGAACGAACAGCGCGCAAAACCTATCGCACACGTTCAGAAGCCAAAGTCGACATATTCGAATACATTGAGCGCTTCTATAATCCAATCCGACGTCATTCGACGATTGGATATATCAGCCCTATTAAGTTCGAAAGAAAGGCAGGTGTAAATTAAGGTCCTGTCCACGAAACCGGCAGCAGCTCAATACGCCTCATCCTAAATTGATCATGATCTAGAGCGTGAGAATCCTTTGGTAGGCAGGAAAATCCTATCGGAAAAACACTTTGAAGGCAGAACGGTCAAATACAGCACGGAGGAAATTAGTAAGGGGACGATTGTCAGCAATTTCAAGCAATTGAAAGAATACTCCTTGATCAGGGAGATGTGCTTCTGGCGGTGCTGAAGGGAGGCCCTTTTTTCTTTGGCCTTCAAATCTTGCGTTTATGTCTTGAGCAATCTCTAGCAGCCCATTCTGGTTGGCTTGCTTCGCAATCTTGCAACCCAAAATGCGGGCGTGTTTGCGACAGTCTATATTCGCTGGCGCATAGGAATAAGATGCGGCGCGGAACATGTGGAGGTCGGGCCTCTGATCGCCAACGGCAATTGTCTTGACATCCGCACCCAAAACCCAATCGCGCAAAGTAATAAGACCAGTGCCTTTGTTCACGCTTTTGGCAATAACCGTCGTATCAATTCCCGTGTGATGAAATGATATGAGGTCGAGTCCTAGTTCGTTAATGATGCCATCAATAACAAAGGATGATATCGGTGCAACTGCACCGTCGCCAATTTCCGAGCGCTTCGAGAGGTTCTCAAATAATCCACCCGATTTCTTCTTATAGGAGAATGCGCGAATGGAATATTCATGTCGCTCATCAAGAAAAATTCCCGGCTTAGCTCTCAGGCGAAGGCGTAATTTCTCAAGTTGCTTGGCAGCGGCTGCGTCAATGGCCACGCGCCCTTTTCGATTGATAGCGTCCCAGATGTAACTGCCATATTCGGCCGATCCGCCCACCAAGCCATATGCGTCGCAATATTCTTTGACTTCGGAAACTGACCTTGCCGTATTCAGCGCCACGGAAAATCCATTTCGGTTGAGATGAAGCAGCGCAGCTACTCCGGCTGCACTTGTCGTAGGGAAACCAAAAATTCTGCGATCAATGACTCCATCAACATCCAGAAAAATGAGTGGCCCCTGCCACCGCCGCACTACAGCTTGACGCGCAGGCAGGCCAATGTGGCGTGCGCATTCGACGGTCAGAAAATGCCACGCCGCAAGAAACCTCCCATGATTTTCCTGCTGGGGTGAGGAACCGTTTGCATGCCCCAGGATCTGTTCTTGGGCTTGATTCATCGACCAAAGTCCCGCCATCAGTTTGTGAAGAAAAAGTCGCTCTCGGATCCCATGATCCTGCGTAAGTTCAATATAGCGCTCCAACAACGTTCGTTCTTCTTGCTTGGTTAGAGAGAAATTCAAAATGGCGCTTCCAAGATCAAAGGCCACATCCGTGACATTGGCGGCCGCCTTGCCCAATCCATGATGCTCATAGTCAGTCTTCAGAAACTTTTGACCGCTCGCAATCCATTCCGAAGGTACCATGTTGCCGTCGATCAGAACAGGCACATCATTCGCCAGCGCGCGCAAACGCTTGCCAATGGCGGTCCGGATGAAGGTGCTTGCAAACAGTGCGCCATAGGCTCGGCTGAGGGCCTTTTCGAGTAAGCGGGCACCGTTATTTTGCCGCTTAAGATCCATGCTTTGCGTCGTTGCGGGATTCAAGCGCAGCGTCTTTTGGCGCGCCGCGCAATAGGCGGCAATCGTAGCAATGATGGTTGTGCGGTTACCATGTTTTGAACGCGATTGGCTTCGTTGAGTAACCCATTCCATATAAAGCAAGCCATCGCGCAGGCCCAAAAGCGTCGGCACGAAACCCGCCAGCCTTTGGCCGCTCAGGAATGCGCCATAACCCAACCAACCCGATCCGACGCTTTTGACGAGAACAAATCGTCGTTCCGCTTTGCCGGATGAGGTCGTCAGACCTATTTCAAACACCCGTTTGAGTTTGTCACTACGGCCATCTGCCGCATTGACCGGAAACCCCGAATTGATCTGGTCTGCTTTCCGACTCTTAACAGGATTGGCTTCGGCAAATCCCTGCCCACGATAATATTCGCGGATTCGAGTTTCGATGACGTCGGATCTGATCAACATTTGTTTGTGCCAAGATTCAGGCGGCAAACAAATGAAATGATCGGGGGGAAGCGGCGCGTACCAATTTCGCTTCGCAGGATGGATGGGAACTGCAGCTTTGATATTGCTGAGTGCAAAGCCTTCCTTCTGCAAAACATCAAAGGCGGAAATGATGGCGCTTCCAGAATGTGGTGGATCGTCAACCACAATCGCCAGGCAGCGTTTGACAGCACAGCGCGTGAGTGTGCGGCGTTCTACGCGGTCGAGCCCTTTACTGGGCTCCAATGTCGCTGTCGAAACACTTTGATAGCCTTTCGCCAACAGAACGGCTCGGATTAAGGGGCAAAAATACGAACCTGAAGTCCGCAATCCCACCAAGACAATGGGTTGGGATTGATCAGGGCATCGTATAGCAATCAACTCTCCCAACGCAATAACATCTTCAGGCGTGAGGTCGAGGCGTGTGAATGGCGATGGAATGCCCAGACGTTGCCGACACAACGACTTTTGACGAAGGCTATAGGCTAGCGAAGCCAAGCTGCCAACTTTTTCCGCGAAGGCGGCGTTGTTAGGCTTGAGGCCGCCAATAAAAAACGTGGCGAAATTGTCAATCGCCTCCAACCATTGGTTTCGCCATTTCCTGCTGCCGATCAGTCCGAACTTTGATTTTACTTGTGCTACAAAGTTGATGTGGCGGGTGGCAAATTTTACGCCGGGCAGCAATGTCATTGTTGTGGGCAACTTTAGAGTGGGGCCACGCAGAAGTTCGTCAACACAATTGAGAATACCGCAGGCTAGGAAGTAGATATTGAGGATACGCTCTCGGCGCTGCCAGTCCTCTTTGGTTTGTGCGAAACGCGATATCTCAAGCTGTAAAAAATCGCAAGCCTCACCAATGGTCGGAAACACATTCAGGGACCAATCATAGCCTTCATAGAATTGCTGCTCGCTCGCAGAGGCGAAACTGGGTGATAATGTGGGCGGACTGGTTCGTCGCGATTTGGGCTTTTGCTGCGATTTGCCCCGCCATACTATGCTGTTAGACCGCATCGGCATCCCAGTTTCACCCTTCATCATTTTCATGCTGCTATTCCGCCGCAGCAAGCGAGCCTGCTGGCCCATGCGGTAAATGGGTATCTGCAAGCTTTATGAGCAATTGCGATACGCGCCTCTCACCATTTTTCTTGATCCAGCGCAGCCAGAGCCCGCGAAGCGCGCCGACATTGTTCAATTTGTCGGCCAAATGATTTTCATAGCAGTCGCGAATAGCGCGCAACAGCTCGCGTCGTGCGGCCTCCGGTTTCGCGTTTAACAGCGACAATTCAATCAAAGTTTCGGTCAATATCTGCCGTCGATTGCCCGAAGCAATGTTACCGGAAATATCGGCTGCATCCATCGCGTAATCAGCAAGCAGATGGCCTAGGTCAAACGCTACTGGCGATCCGGAACCGCGCAGGCTGCAGACCTTGCAGCTTTCAACAGTGCCGGGATCGATTAGGGACAATCTGCTTTGCGCAAAATCAACCAGCACATTTTGTAATCCAAGATCGCCATGAATTTGATCATGGGACCACAACTTGGACAGGCCGCTCCAACATACGTCAGCAATCTCTAGCCATTGGGCTGCAGGTAGGCTTTCAAGATTTGAGGCTGCCATTAGAATGTTGCGACCGGGCGCAAGTGTCATGACAATTGCAAGCGGTTTTGATGATGCGTAGAGTGGCGCTGGTACTTCAGCGGTCCACCCCGCTCGTGTGATATGGCCAATAGCCTTGTGTAATCGGCCCAGCGCGTGAAACTGCGCTTGCATCTCTTGTTCGTCAATTCCCGCCTCGCTCTTGAAAAGCTTGACGATCAGTGATGGTTTACTATCTTGCAAAACACCTTTTGCGCCGCCGTCCACAGCATAGACAACCGCGTCATCACCTTCGCCGACCCTTCTGACGTTGGCTTTCGTCTGCCCGTCAAGATGCCCTGATACTTGGAGAATATTCAGCACTTCTTGAGTATTGCTTGTACGCGGAACAATTTTGAGAAACGCCGCCCAACGCCCCAATGCACCCAAAGAATTGCCAATAAAAAAGCCATATGCAGCACCGATGGTGCCCCACAGGAACATGAAGACGATGACCAGTATGACACTCAACACCGCAGCAAAGCCGCCAGTTACGACAATGGCACGGGGGCGCTCTATCGTAGCGAGGGCAACGGAGGCCGGCAGGCCAAGTGTGGAAGCAGACATGCCCAACGCCAAAATCATCAACATCTGCGTTGAGCCAGCAAAGTCTGATCCATGAAATAGCAGCTTGATCATGCTTGTGCCGAAAATTGCAACACCTACACAAAACATCGCCATCAGTACGCCGAGGAATAGGGTATCGCGATAACATTGTCTGCGCAGCCCTTCGCCCCCAGTATCGTTCCATGCAATGACGGACTTGGGTGTCAGCACATTGGCGATGCCAAAGATCACAGGATTGGCAAAGGCAATGATACTCATGCACGCCGCATAGAGCCCCGTAGCCGCAGCACCAGAAATGAACAACACAATCCAATAGGGTGCTGATTGCTGAATCTCACGAGTGAGCTGGCCGACAAAAAGCCATTTACCGAGTCGCCAGTCTTGTGAAGCGGTCGCGACCAGGCTTTTTCGAGAATAATTGAGGCCTGATCGAGTGCGACGAAACCACGACAATGTGACAATGCTGCTCACTACGGCAATACTAAAGCACACGGTTGTCGGTGAGATTTTATCAATCACAGCAAGCACCAAGAGGATGAGCAAACTCGTGCATGAAGAAGCAAAGTCCAAAACCAATGCCGATGCCATTTGCAAGTTTGCAATTGCAATCTTGCGAGCGAATTCGCGGGCCAATACGAAGGGGATCATGCAGGCCACAGCCACAGCGATCATGGGGCCGTTAAGTTCAGTCCCAAAATTAAAAACCAAACCACCCACCCCGATAAGAAAGCTCAATAGCAAACCCAAGGCGAAGCTAAGTATCAGAGAACTGCCGGCGTGTTCCGCCTTCGGGCTCTCCGTGCTAAATCTTTGAATAGTAAATGGTTTGATAATTAATGCATCTTGAAACGCAGTTGCGGCCGCCACAACAGACATGGCGATGGCGTAAATCCCCAACTCACGCGCGTTGGTCCACCGGCCCACCGCAACAGTCATTAGGAAGCTTGTGCCACTCACCAGCATTTGGTCAAGAACAGCCAACGCATGCGCGCCTGTTCCCAATTTCACTAGGTGCTGCAATTTGGCCAGCAATCTGCTCGGCTGCCTAAGTACTGGCAACGTGGATTGCCTATCCACTAATTTTTCGCGAGCAGGCAAATAGAAGTCCTCCTAAAGATTGCGGGCTTTTGCACCTATGAAGTAAGTTACAGGCCGTGAATGTAATTTTTCACATTCGATTGATGTGAAATTAATTGTTAAAGTAAAGAAACAGTAAAATCAGCGCATCAGCGGCCAAAGCCTGACATTGACGAATATTGGCCAAACCCGAGAGCATCATTATTTCAGCGCAGGTGTGCCTTTGCGGCGCCTTAGTTTAGCGAGAGTGGACCGAAGCTTCAGATAGGCCGGCCAAGCCCAGTCGTTGTTTTTTATCAATCGCTTCAGTCTATAGAAGTTTTGGACGCCAAAGAGGGCAACTTGGCCGCGAAATGTTTGCGAGGTGCGTTGGTCGTAAAGTTGCATCTCCTGGTCACACCAGTCTTTTTTGTAGGCCTCGTCGCCGATGGTGAAATCAAATGTTTTAGCTCCAGAACGGATTGCAAACTGCAAAAGTTCTCTGAGATGTGCGGCACCTGGGCCAAATTTTGAGACTTCACCATGATCATACGCCATCAAGAAATGATAGTAGCGCTTATTAAGGATAAACCCCAGATTGGCCGCTACAACATTTCTTCCGAGTTGGAGGGCGCTAATGTGCGTGGAACCGTCTAGTGAGGATACGGCCTCAATAAAATCGCGATAGCTTTCTGAGGCGAACCGATTTCTTGCCCCCATTTCTGCGAGTTGATGTGATTTCATCTGCAGAAGTTTGCGGGTAATTGCCAATTTTTCCGGCGCGTTTTTGGGATCAAAATATTTGACTTCGCCGAGCTCATTGAGGCGGCGTAACTTTGAACGGTCTCGGTTTCGCGTATTGGATGATCTCCGCCCATACATTTCGTCCCATGTGGCTGGCAGGGAGGCCGCATGTGCCCGGTTTGGGTTAAGTGTGACATCGAGCTTCACGAAGGGGTTCTGATGCTTGCCCATTAACGCAGGCATCTTTGAAAAGTTTACGAGATCAAACCCGCAGTTTTTAATTGATCTCAAATGCTCTATGACTTCTGACCAAATATCCGCAAACTGATCGTGGATCCGTTGGTAATCTGTATCATCTGATCCCAAGATCGGCGCATTGTAGTCATTGATTTGCGAGCCTAGCCAAGTCAGCACACGAAACGGGCCAATACATTCAATGCCCAAAGGGGCAACGAGAGCCGGAGCGCCGCGGTCATTGCGGATCACTACCAGAACTGGACGTGTGTTCTTCCCCCTTCCTACGTTGCTTAACCAGCAATTAACCCAATCGAAAGATTGAAACGGAGTGTATTCGGCATGGGTCTCGAGTTCACGCCACTCCGCTTCAAATTCGGCAAGCCGCTCGTAAACGGACAGGAATAACCCGCACCGCAGACCTTTTCCAACGATACGACGATTGATCTGTAAAATGGAACTCTCCCTCGCCATTGAGCCAGCCCGGCGACAGCGAAACCGAGCCTCAACCTCTAACGTACAGGTCTTAACTCGAAGTGAACTTCGCAATTGACTTTGATGGTAAACAATTAAGTCATTGTGGATAGAAAGCGCTTACACTTTGAGAGCAATCGAGTTGCCGCACCAAAATTTGAGCATTGCATTCACGGCCAAATTCTTGGTCAAAAGCGAATTAGGACAACCATGGAGCAAGTGACCCCTGTGACCTCCAGATTCAAAGCGAAACTGTTAGGCCTATTGGCAGCCACGCCTTTTCCGGTACGGCAATATTCATTGGGAATGGCCTATTTGCTGGTCAGCCGTCGCCGCTCTTCAATAATTCCGCTCGTGACTAGGTCGATCGCAGATGTTCCAAGACTTATGCGTCCCTTGGTGCCATGTCCGGCAAACGCAACGGTGAATCCCGATGGTTTCTGCGGGCTTGCGGGAGCAATCGACGTCGCTGAACTGCTGCAGGGATATCGCCGCGGAATGTTCGTGATGAATCATATCGGCCCGTTGAAATGGTGGGCGCCGCGAAATAGAATGGTTCTGTTTTTTGAAAATACCAGATTAGAAAAGACCGTTCGCAGACTTTTGCGCAACCAACGCTTTGCTGTCACTTTCGATAAGGCTTTCGACGCAGTTGTTGAAGCTTGTGCCAAACCGCGCCCTGGCGGAACGCCGCTGACGTGGATTACACCACGCATTAAATTGCTCTACGGCAAAGCGCACAAGCAAGGTCATGCCCATTCCGTTGAAGTCTGGGAAAACGGTGCTTTGGTCGGAGGAGCTTTTGGACTTGCAATCGGCAGAGTATTTTTTACTGAATCACAATTCCATATAGCCCGTGACGCATCAAAAGTCGGATTTGCCGTTTTGAACCGCCACCTCCAAGCTTGGGGCTTTGTTCTCAATGATGGCAAACATCCAACGCGGTTCTTGGCCGACTGCGGGATGTTGGCGATCGCGAAAAGCCAATTCCAGACTTTGACTGAACGCTTCGCGACAGAAACGGCACATATTGGAACATGGCAAATAGAACAGGAGCTTTTGGATGATTCCTGGGATCCCGCCAAAAACAATCCCTACAACTTGGCAGAGCTATTACCAAATGGAACGTGTTGTGAATTCGGAGTAGAAGAACTACTGACCACGCATCGAAGTCCAACATGGTAGTGGTAGCGATACTGAATTGCTGCTTGATTGAAATGGTTTGAACTGCAACCCAGCACTAGAGCGTTTTCCGATCATATTGGATTGTAACCTGCGTTGACAAAATAGTTTGTGCATTCTGATGCAGTAATTTTTGGAATGACTTTGGCGATTGCTTGCCATAGCTCGGTCACGGTTCGGGAAGCGGCTTTTCGGAGATTGGCTTTGATTTTTGAGAAGCTGTTTTCAATAGGATTGAAATCAGGACTGTAGGGCGGAAGATAACGCAGTTCAGCACCAACGGCTTCGATGGCATCTCGAACCTGAGCGCCTTTATGGGCGGGCAGATTATCCATAATTACGATGTCGCCGGGTTTGAGCGTGAGGGCGAGAATTTGTTCGACATAAGCGACAAAGACCTCTCGGTTGATTGGGCCATCGAGAACCATGGGGGCGACCATGCCAGATGACCTCAGACCTGCGACAAAAGTTGTGGTTTTCCAATGACCATGGGGAATGCCAACATGCAGGCGGGTTCCTTTTGCAGATCGTCCGCGCTGTCTGGCCATACTGGTTGAAGCCCAAGTCTCATCGATAAAGTCTCATCGATAAAGACCAACGAAGACGAAGCAAGTAGGGGCTGTCGTGCAACCCACTCTTCACGGCTCTTTACGATGTCAGGACGTTCCTGTTCTGCCGCGTAGGCCGACTTTTTTTGAGCGTGATCTGGTGGCGATGGAAAAACCGCCAGAGCGTGGCAAGGCCAAAGCTCTGTTTGCGCTGGTGCAACAAGGCTTGCAGTTCAGCCAGCGTGATATCTGGTTCTTTTCTGATTGTTGCCAGAATAAAAGGCGCTTCGGACTCAATACGACCCGATTTTCGATCCCCGCCCTCTGTGGTAATACCCTGTCGCTTAGGACTGATATCGCCTTGCCGTCGCTTCAACTGGCACCAGCGCACCGCGCTGGCAATACTCACCCCAAAACGGGCCGCAGCCTGATTGCGCGATATCCCACCATCAATAGCTGCAACAACACGTTTGCGCAAATCAACCGAAAGAGCTTTCACCATCTATGCCAGCCTCCTATCCAGCACAGACCTTGAATCATGCCTCAACTGATTTGGGAATCCCCCTTCGATTCAGTACGACAGGAAAACGCTCTA
>JAYVOQ010000152.1:0-3380 GCA_043757845.1 Hyphomicrobiales bacterium
ATGGCAAAAAAACCTGCTGAAGTTTCTGGCCCAACGGAAATTCTACCCGTTCTGCCATTGCGTGATATCGTTGTGTTTCCGCACATGATTGTGCCGTTGTTTGTGGGTCGTGAAAAATCCATCAAAGCGCTTGAAGAAGTGATGCGCGAAGACAAGCGGATTATGCTGGTGGCGCAAAAGAATGCTGCGGATGATGATCCGGCAATTGATACGATTTATGACGTGGGCACGTTGGCTCAAGTGATGCAGCTTTTGAAGCTTCCTGATGGCACTGTTAAAGTTTTGGTTGAAGGCATTGAACGCGCCAAGGTGGAGCATTTCACCGACCGCACAGATTTCTTTGAAGCTGAGATTTCGTTGTTGCCTAACATCTTAAAAGCTGACCCTGATGCTGACGCATTGGCGCGCACTGCTGTGACGCAGTTTGAATCATATGTGAAGCTCAACAAAAAGATCCCGCAAGAAATTTTAGCGACGATTGGCCAGATTACTGACCATGCGAAACTGGCTGATACGATTGCCGCCCATCTGGCCGTGCAAATTAAAGACAAGCAGGGGCTTCTCGAAACCCAATCGGTTGAAGAGCGTTTTGAGAAGTGCTTTGGCCTGATGGAAGGCGAGATCTCGGTTCTGCAAGTTGAAAAGCGCATCCGCAGCCGTGTCAAACGCCAGATGGAAAAGACCCAACGCGAATATTATTTGAATGAACAAATGAAGGCCATTCAAAAAGAATTGGGTGATGGCGAAGGCGAGAAGGACGAAATCGGCGAACTGGAAGCTCGCATCGAGAAAACCAAATTCTCGAAAGAAGCCCGTGAACGCGCTGATGCTGAAATTAAAAAGCTACGCCAGATGAGCCCGATGTCGGCTGAAGCCACAGTTGTGCGCAATTATCTCGATTGGTTGCTCAACATTCCGTGGAAAAATCCGAGCAAGGTGAAAACCGATTTGGATTTCGCGCAAGGTGTTTTGGATGCTGATCACTTCGGTCTGGAAAAAGTGAAAGAACGCATTGTTGAATATCTGGCAGTGCAAAGCCGGACAGCAAAACTACGTGGACCAATTTTGTGTTTGGTTGGCCCTCCTGGTGTCGGCAAGACATCGCTTGGCAAATCTATTGCCAAAGCAACAGGCCGCGAATTTGTGCGCATGTCTTTAGGTGGTGTGCGTGACGAATCTGAAATTCGTGGTCATAGGCGCACTTACATCGGCTCTATGCCCGGCAAGATTATTCAATCCATGAAGAAGGCCAAGAAATCCAATCCATTGTTTTTGCTCGATGAGATCGACAAGATGGGCATGGATTTCAGAGGTGATCCTTCGGCTGCTTTGCTTGAGGTTTTAGACCCAGAACAGAACGGCACATTTATGGACCACTATATGGAAGTGGAATATGATTTGTCGAACGTGATGTTTGTGACGACGTCCAACACGCTGAACATTCCGCCAGCTCTTCTTGACCGCATGGAAATCATTCGTCTTGCCGGTTACACCGAAGAAGAAAAAGCGGAAATTGCCAAGCGCCATCTTGTGCCTAAGGCCATGGAAAACCATGGACTGGACAAGAAAGAATTTGAAGTCAAAGCCGATGCCATCAAGGTGACGATTGAGAATTATACGCGCGAAGCTGGTGTTCGTAGCTTAGAGCGTGAAATGAGCACACTTGCACGCAAGGCCGTGAAAGACTTGATGATCCACAAGAAAAAGAAGATCGTCGTTGATGCTGAGCTCGCTAAAAAATATCTTGGTGTGCAAAAATATAAGCACGGCGCGGTAGATGGTGTTGATCAAGTCGGTGTTGTGACTGGCTTGGCGTGGACGGAAGTGGGCGGCGAGTTGCTGACCATTGAAGCCTTGATGATGCCGGGCCGTGGCAAGATGACTGTGACTGGCAATCTGAAAGACGTGATGAAAGAGTCAATCTCTGCCGCATCGTCTTACGTTCGCTCACGCGCACCCTCAATCGGCGTGAAGCCGCCTGTTTTCGAAAAGAAAGACATCCATGTGCATGTGCCGGAAGGTGCAACGCCTAAGGATGGCCCATCCGCAGGTATTGCTATGGTCACGGCCATTGTTTCGGTGATGACCGGCATTCCGGTGCGCAAGGATGTGGCCATGACAGGTGAAATCACCCTGCGTGGACGCGTGTTGCCGATTGGTGGCCTGAAGGAAAAACTTCTCGCCGCACTTCGTGGTGGCATCAAAACGGTGATGATCCCCGAAGAGAACGTGAAAGACTTGGCCGACATTCCAGACTCCGTGAAGAACGGCATGGAAATCATTCCAGTTGCCATGATGGATGATGTGTTGAAACACGCGCTTGTGTCTCAACCCGTTGCTATCGTGTGGGATGAAGTGGCAGAAGAAGCCGCTGCCGCCGCGCGCGCACTTGCTGATAAAGCAGGTGAGGGTGCAAGGGCGCACTAAGTTTGAAACTATATTTTAAAGGCGAGCAGCGATGCTCGCTTTTTTTATGCGCGGCCTTGCGACAGTGCAATCTTCAGCGCGAAGAAAGCAAACACGCCTGCAAATGTAAAATCGATTCCGCGCATCACACGAGGGCGGGTTTTCAGCCAGTGCACTAATTTCTCGGCTCCCAATATCATGACAATTGAGAGCGGAATATTGATCACTACAAAATAAATGCCAAGGAACAGCATTTTCTGCGTGACATTAGGATCGGTGGCCGAAACGAATTGGGGCAGGAAGGTGATGAAAAAAAGCACGACCTTAGGGTTGGTGAGGTTGACGGTGATACCCATCAGAAAGCTCGACCATGGCGATACTGTTTTGGCTTTTACATCGCCAACATTCAGCGATGAACCATTGCGAATGGCATCCACCGCCAGCCACAGCAAATAGCCAGCACCCACAATTTTCAGAATCAGAAACCCAGTATGTGAGGCAGCAACCAAAGCAGAAATGCCAAAGGCGGCCAGAAATGTGTGGATCACGCAGCCAAAATTGGCACCCATGACCGAGGCAATGCCCGCCCCCCTGCCAGACGACATTGTGCGCGCCAAGAACAAACTCATATCAGGCCCCGGCGTGATAAATAGAATCACAGAGGCCAACGAATAAGCGAGCAAGGTTGATGTGTCAGGCATGTAACTCATAGGCATGAACTAAACAAATTCTTCTCGTTGAAACAACTTATTTCTATTGCGAATCTGTGGTGGGAACGTCCAACTTGCGAACTGTGGTCAGTAAAAGTGTTTTGAGTTTGGGCAACTTTAACGGAGCAAGGGCGACCCAGAACGAAATTTAGAGCATCGGATGGTTAATTGAATCCATACCCTGCTGCGGAGAAATAGTTTGAGCATTCTTCTGGGGTGAAGAGGGTGCAGATGTTTCCAATGGCTTTCCAAAGATCGTCAATG
>JAYVOQ010000153.1:0-12624 GCA_043757845.1 Hyphomicrobiales bacterium
GCCGAAGTTCCACAGACGAAAAATCAGTTCGCAGTTTGACAGCTGATGGCATGATGCAGGCCCTCCTCGCGCCATGGAATCAGAGTTTTCGATTCGTGGGAATCCCCAGTGAGTCAGAATTGGCGACCTTTGGTATAAACCAGCACAGAAAATGGCCGTCTCACTTTTACAACCGCCTCGCCAACTGAAATGGGTGGCTCTGGCAAAGGCACCAATCCGGAAGAAATTTTCGCCAGCGGTTATGCGGCCTGCTATCTGGGTGCCATGCGTTTTGTTGAGGGCCGCGACTAGCTGATGATGCCAGTAGAAGCAACGGTTGCCTCAGCCGTGGGCATTGGCGCACGCGATGATGGCGCAGGTTTTGGCATAGCGGTAACCCTCAACGTTTCACTCCCCGGCCTCAGCAAAGCTGATGCCGAAGAGCTTGCTAAACGTGGACACGTTGTTTGCCCCTAATCACACGCCATCAAAGGAAATGTGACAGTAACAACCAACATCGTTTAAGCGATCACCAATAAACGGGGCGGCAGCGGCGCACGTTCACCCAATGGTGATGGCGCCGCACCGTTACGATGCCACATTCGTGGCGCCATCCCCGGTGCCGCCAACCATATCCATGGTGGTAATAGCCAGGATAGCCAAAGCCCGGTCCAGCGCCGAAACCAAAAAATACTTGCGCGCTGGCGGGTGCTGCTGCTCCCATGCCAAAGGCAAGGGCTGCTGTGGTTGCTGCTGCAATAATAAACTTTCTCATCTTGAACTCCTGTTTAGATCATCATCAAAAAAACAAGGTGGATGAATTATTCATCCGACCTCATCCTACAAATAAACTGGCCTACACACACGAACATTCACTGGGTGTCCATGGTGCCAACTGGTCCGCCAGTGGCAAAGCCCCGGACCATAATTCGATGTCATCATAAACATGTGGTGTCCGTGGCCGTGGTTGAAATGCCGCCAAGCATGTTCGTGCCCACCGTGATGTTCGTGATGACCGTGCACACCGTGATGACCACGATGACCATGACGTCCTTTGGCATCAGCGGTGCTGGCCCCGGCAATCATAAGCCCTACGGCCAAAACGGCCAAAATGATTTTTTTCATTGTTTCCTCACTAACGCAAAAGTCGTCCTATTGGTCAGGACGCGTCGGTGATGAATTTCCGTCGCTGAGGTTCAGCCCAGCAGCGCTTTCACGATGCCGCCAGCTTTGCCCATATCCAGTTGGCCAGAGAATTTGGCTTTCAGTTCCGCCATCACTTTGCCCATGTCTTTAACTGAGGAGGCACCCACCGATTTGATTGCTTCGGCCACGGCGGCCTCTGCTTCAGCTTCGTCCATCTGCTTGGGCATATAAGATTGGATGACGGCCAACTCATCCTTTTCATTCTGCGCCAGTTCTGGCCGCCCACCCGCTTCAAAGGCCGTAATCGAATCTTGGCGCTGTTTGACCATCTTGGTCAGCACATCAAGAATGCCGGCATCAGTGATCAACGCTGAGTCATGGCCTTCGGTTCGGCTGTTGATGTCTTTCTCTTTAATGGCAGACAGCATCAAGCGAACTGCGCCGAGTTTTTTCTTGTCGCCAGCTTTCATGGCGTCTTTCATATCGGCAGTCAGCTTTTCGCGCAGGTTCATGGGGCAATATCCTCTGGAAAAAGGCCCGCATAGGCCCAATTGTGCCGCGCTACAACCTTGACGGGGCAGGGCTCAACCACTATCCCCACTCAAATTCCGGAGAATCTCATGCCCGTCATCAAAGCCCCCAAAAAGGCCAAGCCGAAAACACGCGCGCCCTTTGGCGATTGGCCGCAGGAAAAGGTGACGGCGATATTGGTTCTTGCTGATGGCACGGTGATTGAAGGTTATGGCTTCGGCGCAGAAGGCGATGCAGTGGCCGAAGTGTGTTTCAACACGGCCATGACGGGCTATCAGGAAATTCTGACAGACCCTTCTTACGCGGGCCAAATCGTCACTTTCACTTTTCCTCACATTGGCAATGTGGGCACCAATGATGATGACATTGAAACCACCAATCTCGCCGCTTCAGCAGCGGTGAAGGGCTTGATCGTCAAGGCCCCGATCACCGCGCCGGCAAATTATCGCTCAGCCAAACATTTTGACAAATGGTTGAAAGCCCGCGGCATCATCGGCCTCTCCGGCATCGACACGCGTGCGCTAACCATTTTAATCCGCGACAAAGGCATGCCCAATGGCGTGATCGCGCATCATGCCAAGGGCAAGTTTGACGTGAAGGCCCTGCACAAAAAAGCCGCAAGCTGGAGCGGGCTTGAAGGCCTGGACCTCGCCAAGGAAGTTTCCCTCACTCAACGCATGAATTGGGATGAGAAGTTGTGGGATTGGGAAAGGGGCTATGAGCGCGGGGCAGGCAAGTTCAAAGTTGTGGCGGTGGATTACGGCCTGAAGCGCAACATTCTTCGCTGCCTCACGTCTGCTGGCTGTAACGTCACCGTGGTGCCCGCCACCGCTAAGGCTGAAGATATTTTAGCGATGAAGCCAGACGGAGTGTTTTTGTCAAACGGCCCCGGAGACCCGGCCGCCACAGGCGAATATGCAGTGCCTGAAATCAAAAAACTGGTGGCCAGTGGCATTCCGCTGTTTGGCATCTGCTTAGGCCATCAGATGCTGGCCATCGCCCTTGGCGGCAAAACCATGAAGATGCATCAAGGCCACCACGGCGCCAATCATCCGGTGAAAGACTTCACCACCAACAAGGTGGAAATCGTTTCGATGAACCACGGCTTCGCGGTGGATCAAAAGAGTCTGCCTGCGGGTGTGGTTGAAACGCATATCTCGCTATTCGACGGCTCAAACTGCGGTATAGCGCTGGAAGGCAAACCCGTGTTCAGCGTGCAACACCACCCCGAAGCCAGCCCCGGCCCGCAGGACTCGCACTATTTGTTTAAGCGCTTTGTGGGGATGATGGAGCGGGTGGTCTGATTGGTTTGATTTTCTTGTTTCTAAAATCACCAGAAAATCCTTCTAGAAATTCCCGCTCGGCCTTTTTGTGATGCCAACCTGCAAGCACCCCATCACACGAAAACAGCTTGCCGTTTTCGTTTGAAATGGGCAGGTAGTCGGGTATTGTTTGCCTGTTTTCACTTTTTATACAAAATACAGTTTGATCTCTCTTGATCCAAAATTCCATGAATTCCTCTGGTTCAAACGGACTATCCCGACCAATTAATTTTTTTACAGTGTCAATTCTTGGCAAGATATGGGCACGCACAATCCCGTGCCCTTTCGTCCGTTTGAAATTGATCTCTTCAAACCTTTTCAAGGCGGCTTCAGTTATCCCAATGACTTTCCACGAAAATGATTTTGCCGCCATCATGGCAGACAGGATGCGATTGCATTCTTGGTGAGTGAATGTGGACGGGCTTTCCCTGTGCGCCTCCAAGACTGCTAGGTAGATTTTGTGGAAATTTGCACTTGAATAGGGGTGAGATATCATTGAACTCTCTACTCTAAAAAGTTGAATTGGTAATTACGGTGGTAATTACGGTGGCACCGCATTCAACCAGGGTTACAGCGATAGCGCAATGCATACGCCCCCGTCACGCCGCCTCGCCCGGCTTCGCACTCAACTCAATCCCCAGCGCCTTCATCACGGCAAGCGTTGATGTCAGCGTGGGGTTTCCGTCTTCACTAAAGGAGCGATAAAGTTGCTCGCGCGAAAGGTCGGTCTTGCGCGCAATCTCGCTCATGCCTTTGGCGCGGGCCACAACGCCCAAGGCCTTGGCCACATAGGCGGCATCGCCTGTGGCAAAGGCATCGGACATGAAAAAGGCGATCTCCTCATCATCCATCAGGGCCGATGCTGGGTCATAGTTTGAAAGTTTCTCAGCCATCACATTGTTAGAAACCAAATTCCGCCCCTTATCAACTGTCATTCCGGCCAAGCCGTAGCGCAGCGCAGACGCAGAGCCGGAATCCCGCTTTCCACATTCGCTGAACCTTCTAAAGCGGGATTCCGTGTCGCGCGGCTTGAATGCTGGCGCATTCAGGTCGCTTGCACGGAATGACGGGGTAAGAGGTTGTTCTTGGGCTAAGTCTTAAGAGCATCTCTAAAAGAACTTTGAAAAGCACCTTTAATAGTGCTATTTAAAGCACCTTAAAGGAGCCATTTATGCCCAATCACCTTCACGCCGCTACCACGGCCAGCGTTTCAGAGCTGAAAAAGAACCCGATGGGAACCGTTGCCGCCGGTGAAGGCTTCCCCGTGGCCATTCTCAACCGCAATGAACCGGCTTTTTATTGCGTGCCCGCAAAAGCCTACGCCGCAATGCTGGATAGGCTGGAAGACCTTGAACTGAATGCCATTGCCGATGCACGCAAGGGCCAGAAAGTTCGTAAGGTCTCGCTGGATGACATATGAACTTGCCTTTCTCGACGAAGCCCTGAAAGAATGGCGCAAGCTTGGCAGCGTTTCGCGCGAACAGTTCAAGGCCAAACTAGCTGAGCGCCTGAAGCAACCAAAAGTCCCTTCGGCCCGTCTTCATGGTTCCAAGGAGCGCTACAAGATCAAACTGCGCGCCGCAGGTTATCGCCTCGTCTATGAGGTGAAAGACCGCGAACTTCTGGTGCTGGTGGTCGCTGTGGGCAAACGCGAACGCAATGAGGCCTATAAGGCGGCAGAGCGACGGTAGGGTTCGCTCTGCGTCTCAATCTTCCAACTTCTTATCCCATTCACCCTGCCACCATGCCATCCACTTTTCACGGTCAGCTTGCGTGTGGTTGGGGTTCGTCATCAATTCGCGCATGGGGCGGTGGGCTTCATCGGTGGAACTGGCCATGTGAGTGCTGCATTGGCCCGCAAAACTCATGGCATCATCGCCTGAGAATTTCATGTCGCAGCCGCTTTCGTCGTTCATGATTTCTTTGCAGGGGAAGGTTTTCATCGGCCCTACTCCTTAAGGGTTGGCAGCATTCATATGCGTAATCAAAAAATTATTCAACCTTTTGGTTGACAATCGTTCCTGCTTCATCCATATTCAACGTTATGGTTGAATATAAAACTTCCCAACTCGATATAGTCTTCCACGCTTTGGGGGATGCCACCCGCCGCCGCATGTTGGCGCATCTCGCAAAGGGCGAATGCACCGTCAGTGAATTGGCCGAACCCTATTCCATGTCTCTGGCCGCCGCGTCAAAGCACATCAAAAGCCTTGAAGCGGCCGGCCTCATCACCCGCGAAGTGCAGGGCCGCACGCACACGTGTCGCCTCAATGCAGGGCCACTGGCCGACGCGCAGGGCTGGCTGAACTACTATGAGAAATTCTGGACGAGCCGCCTCGATGTTCTTGAGGCTTTGCTCAAAGCCGAAGATGCCGCCAAGGCAAAACTCAAACCAAAATCCCACCCCAAGTCTAACACTAAGTCCAACCCCAAGTCAGGAGCAAAAAAATGAGTCTCGCAACCGCAACCCACCATGAAGACCACTATGGCAAAATCACCGCCCCGCGCACCCTCGTTATGCAGCGCCATTTGCCTGGCCCCATCGAGCGCGTGTGGGATTATCTTACCAAATCAGACCTGCGCCGCCAGTGGCTGGCCTCGGGCGAGATGGAAATGACTGTGGGCGCACCCGTCGAATTGGTGTGGCATCATGATCAAACCACCACGCCGCCGGGCAAGCGCCCTGAGGGCGTAAATGAAGTTTCACTTTTGCCCTCGCGCGTTACGGTGTGTGAGCCACCGCACAAATTGGGTTTTATGTTCTGGAGTGATTCAGAGGTGCTGTTCGAACTGCAGAAATCAGGCACCCGTGTGCTGCTCACATTAACGCATTCCAAGCTACCATCGCGTGGCATGATGGTGGGCGTCAGCTCTGGCTGGCACGCGCATCTTGATGTGTTCGAAGCCCGCCTTGCCAACACCAAGGCCGAAAATTTCTGGGATCACCACACGGCCTACAAGGCGCAGTACGAACAGCGCATTCCACAAGACGCGTGAGGGGGCATTGCATGGTACAGAAAATTTTCACATCTTCATTCACCGTTTCAAAAAAACCTGAGCAGGTTTTTGCCGCCATCAACACCGTGCGTGGCTGGTGGTCACGAGGCCTGAAAGGCGAGAGTAACAAATCGGGTGCTGTATCATGCCGTCTGGTTTTCGGGGTTGGCTTGCGAGTGGTTAGGGTTCGTCATCAATTCGCGTAGGGGCGGTGTGTTTCGTCGGTCGAACTTGCAACGTGAGCGCTGCGCTGGCCAGCAACACTCATGGCATCATGGAAAGAGAACCGGAGGCCGTGCGACGGGCATCGGCCTAATTGCCTTTCCGTTCCTCACCCCAATACGAACCGCGGTGACTCTACGATAAGAATGTTATAAAAAGTCCACACTTTCTAACAATCGAGCAATCTTCTCAAACAGCCTCACTCATGCCTCATTTAGGCGTTTGTTGCGTCGCAACATAAATATTGGAGGCTATTATGATACTTTTATTGAAGACCGCTGCCTTGGCGGGCGCTCTGCTGCTTGGTTCATACGCTGCCCAAGCGGGCCAACCCCTTACCTCAGCCAATTTGCGCCACATGGTGCCTGGCAGTTATCAAGTTACAGTCATGGGTGCGGTGAACATGACAGTCACAATGCGTGCCAACGGAACCATGTTGGGTGATATGAAAACGGAGCATGATAATGGCCGCTGGAACTTAAGCGGCGATAAACTGTGTATTGCGTGGAGCAAGTGGCTGGGCGGCCAATCGCGCTGTTCCGCATTGGTGAGCGAGGCGGGCTATTATCAAGGAAACGGTTTCACCTTCCAGCGGCTTTAGACCTTCGCGCCAAAGGGTGGCTGCGCAGTGTAAATTCACTGCGCCGTAAAGCCGCCGTCGATCAAAATATCTTGCCCATTGATCATGTCTGATGCAGAAGAAGCGAGGAACAAAATCAAATCCGCCACTTCCACTGTTTTGCCAAAGCGACCAGCCGGAATTTTGGTTTTCATGGGATCGCCTTTGGCAGGATCGCCCCACACCATTTCTCCCATGGGCGTCAAGATAACTGTGGGGCAAATGGTGTTGGCTTGAATATTGTATTTGGCCCATTCAATCGTCATCACTTTCGTTAACATGTTCAGCCCGCCTTTAGATGCGCCGTAGGCCGAGTGATCTTGCAGCGCTACCACACCAGATTGTGATGAGACATTGATGATCTTGCCCATCTTCTGTTTGATCATGTTGGGGGCCAGCGCTTGCGCCAGTAAAAATGGTGCGCGCAAATTCACATTGTTCACCCATTCCCAATCCGCATCTGGCGTGTCGATGATGGATTTGATGGTGGTAACGCCCGCGCAATTGACCAAAATATCGATGGTGCCAAAGGCGGCCAGTGCTTTTGCCGCTGCTTCTTTTGGCCCTTCCAAAGTTGCAAGATCAGCTGTTATGGCAATGCATTTGCGGCCATGTTTTTCAACGGCAAGCTTTGCTTCTTTCAATCCATCCACATCGCGCCCAACGGCAACAATATCAGCCCCGGCATCGGCTAAAACTTTGCAGGCCTCAAGCCCAATGCCTCTGGTGGCCCCTGTCACAAGTGCGCGTCGGCCCTCCAAAGAAAAACGTTTGATCCATTCCGACATCAATTTCCCCACCTCGATAAAATTAATCCGTCCACGGATCAATCAGCTTTAAACCTTCAAACTGAAAATCCGCCACATTGCGTGTGGCAAGTGTAAATCCACGTGATAGAGCGATAGCGGCAATTTGAGTATCGGCTTGATCAATGGCGCGTCCAAGTCGTTTCTGATCAGCCTGGAGTTTACCGCAAATTTCAGCAGCGTCTGCGTCGAATTGCAAAATTCGTCCTTCAAACAATTTCGTTCGGGTCTGATTGACAACATCCAAGAGGGGTTCAAACTTAGAAGTGCCCGCTTGCAGCCAAACGCCGTAGTAAAGTTCCTGCAATGTGATCGATGAAATAAATTGAGAAGAGGATTCCCTACTTAACAAGAATTCCAGAACCTTTTGCGAGGGTCGCGGGCGCATAGGTTCGGTTACTACGTTAGTATCGAGCAAAATCATGGAGCATCGTTACCTAATTCTGCAAAAGGATCGGTGGGATTACTTGTCGACGCCGATTCCAATTCAATCCCGCCAATGGCTTGAGTTAGCTGCAACATCACTTTAACCCAATGACTTGGATTGGATTCCTCCCGCGTTGCGAGTTGTTCAGACAGCAACAGGCGCGCTTCTTCGGACATCGAACGTCCGTGCTCTGCTGCCAGCACTCGTAACCGACGTTTATCGCCGTCTGTCATCTGTCGGATCAATAAGTTTCCCATCCTAAACTAATATCACAGCTATCAATGATATCAAAATACATTTTGATATCAACCTTCAAAACAAAAACCCTAGCCTCTCAGCCGGGGTTCATCAATTACGAAAGAGAAAGGCTTAAACCTTGGCTTTCGTGGGTTTCTTGGCGGCAGGCGCTTTAATATCTGGCTTGGCTTCCAAAGAACTCAACGCGCGTTGCCAGTGAATTTCGGCTTGGCCTTCAGGATGGCCTTCGTCTTCCCAGAACTTGTGGGCAAGAGCGGCAATTTTGCTTTGGTCGGCTTGGGTTTGGTTCAGTGACATTTTTCTCTCCGGAGGATTAAGTTAATCGCCCTTAACAGATTATGTTGCGGTGCACAATAATATTGCGTCGCACACATTGTCACATTGCCCATTCCGCCCTTGCAATGCTGGGCGCAATTCGCCATAGGCATCCAATCGAATCCGAAAGCTGGTGGCTGAACGGAAGGGGCTTGTGAAAGGCTCAGGGCATAAAGCCCGTCTTCCCGTGTCTCTGCTCATTCGAAACTTGCTTCGAACCTTTCGTGAGGTTCGTATGGGGCTCGGCGCTTTTGGGATCGCGAATTTAACGGCCTCTGAAAGGGATTCAATGGCATTTTATGAACACATATTCTTGGTGCGCCAAGATGCAGCGCAAACGCAAGTTGACGCGTTGATTGAGCAATATACCGGCGTTCTCACCACAGGTGGCGCCAAGGTTGCGAAACTTGAACAATGGGGCCTCAAGTCCCTCACCTTCCGCATTAAGAAGAACCGCAAGGCTTACTTCTGCTTCCTCAACATAGATGGCCCACATCAAGCCATTACCGAAATGGAACGCTTGATGGCGATCTCTGAAGATGTGATCCGCCACATGACCATTAAGGTTGAGGCCTTGGAAGAAGGCCTATCCGCCCAAATGCGCCGCCGCGAAGAAAAGCGCCGCGATGATGAAGGCTTCTCGATGGAGGATATTGGATAATGGCATTTGAACAAGGCGCACGTCGCCCCTTTTTCCGTCGCCGCAAATCTTGCCCGTTCTCGGGCGATAATGCGCAAAAGATTGATTACAAGGATACACGCCTGTTGCAGCGTTACCTTTCTGAACGTGGCAAAATCATTCCGGGCCGCATTTCGGCCGTTTGTGCCAAGAAGCAGCGCGAATTATCGCAAGCTATCAAGCGCGCACGTTTTCTGGGCCTGTTGCCCTACGTCATCGGCTAAGGGGAGATAAGGAACATGCAAGTTATTCTTCTCGAACGTGTGTCCAAGCTGGGCTATTTGGGCGAAGTGGTGAAAGTGAAAGACGGTTATGCCCGTAATTTCCTGCTGCCCACCAAAAAAGCTCTGCGCGCAACCGAAGCCAACAAAGCTAAATTTGAGCGTGACCGTACGGTGATCGAAGCCCGCAACGCTGAAACTCGCAAAGTCTCAGCTGATGAAGCCAAGCATATTGATGGCAAGATCTTCGTCATCATCCGTCAAGCTGGTGAATCAGGCCAACTCTATGGCTCGGTCAGCCCACGCGACATTGCTGAAGCTGCGGCCGCCCAAGGGTTCCACATTAATAAGAACCATGTGCATCTGGCTTCCACCATCAAGGCCATCGGCGTTTATGATGCTGAAGTGTCTCCGCATCCGGAAGTGACAGTGAAAGTGCAAGTGAACGTTGCGCGATCACCTGCTGAAGCCGAAGCTCAAGCCCGTGGCGAAGTGATGATCGGCGCTGCTGCTGACCGCGCTGAAACCCGCGCAGCCGCGGAAGCCCTGTTTGCCGAAGCCCAAGCTGATCAAGCCGCTGAAGAAGCAGGCGAAGAGCCCGGCATCGAAACCCCAAAAGAAGCCAAGGCAAAAAAAGCCAAGAAGGCTCCAAAGGCTGAATGATTCTTTACAAGTTCAACAACTTAAGGGCCGCTCTCGAGCGGCCTTTTTATTGCCCTGTGGATAGCGGTAACAAAGTAATTGCAGCGCCGATTCGGCTGATGTTTCCTTGCTAAGGTTCCACCATGAACACCGTCCCCCTTCGCGCCGTTGACGCGCCTGTTGAACTATCCCGCTTGCCTCCACAAAACTTGGAGGCAGAGCAGGCGCTGTTGGGCGCCATCTTGTCTAACAACGAAGCCGCTGACCGCGTCACCCAGTTTTTAGGGCCGGAGCATTTTTCGGAAGCTGTTCACGCGCGCATCTATGAGGCAGCCACAACTTTGATCCGTTTGGGCAAGCTGGCTTCACCCGTCACCCTTAAAACCCATTTTGAAAATGACCAAACACTGAAAGAAATCGGCGGCCCAGCTTATCTCGCTAGGCTTGCGGCCTCAGCCACCACCATCATCAACGCCGACGAATATGGTCGCATGATTTTTGAATTGGCCCAGCGCCGTAAACTTATTTCATTGGGAACGGATGTCGTCAACGAGGCCTTTGACCCAGATATTGAATCCACCGCCAAAGATCTGATCGAAAAAACCGAAGCTGCGCTTTATAGCCTCGCGGAGAAGGGTCAATTCGGTAAAGGTTTCCAGATGTTCCAAGGGGCCATGAAAAAAGCCATCGACATGGCAGCCGCAGCTTTTCAGCGTGACGGGCATCTTTCAGGCATTTCATGCGGGCTCACGGATATTGATGAGAAAATGGGCGGGCTGCAACGCTCAGACTTGATCATCCTTGCGGGCCGTCCAGCCATGGGCAAAACCGCGCTGGCCACCAACATCGCTTATCACGTGGCGAAGAATTACAAGGCCTCTTACCAAACTGATGGTTCAATGAAAGTTGACGATGGCGCGGTGGTGGCTTTCTTTTCACTTGAAATGAGTTCCGAACAGTTGGCCACGCGTATCATCGCCGAACAAACCGCAATCTCATCGGAAGAAATTCGCCGCGGCAAAATCAGCGAAGAAGAGTTTCAACGCTTGGTAGAAGTCAGCCGCGATTTGCAAAGCTTGCCGCTTTACATCGACGACACCGGCGGTCTTTCCATTGCGCAACTTGCGGCCCGCGCCCGCAGGCTGAAGCGTCAACGCGGACTGGGTCTGATCATTGTGGACTATCTTCAACTTCTCGCAGGCTCGGCCCGCAAAGCCTCCGAAGGCCGGGTGCAGGAAGTCACTGAAATCACGGTCGGCTTGAAAGCGCTGGCCAAAGAATTGGATGTGCCGATCATCGCGCTCTCGCAACTTTCGCGCCAAGTGGAATCACGCGATGACAAGCGCCCGCAACTGTCGGACTTGCGTGAGTCCGGCTCGATCGAGCAAGACGCCGACGTAGTGCTTTTTGTGTATCGTGAGGAATACTATTTGCAGCGGTTAGAACCGCAAGTGGGCTCTACCGACCATCAAGCATGGCAAGAGAAAATGGACCGCGCCCATGGCAAAGCCGAGGTCATCATCGGCAAACAACGCCATGGCCCCACTGGAACCATTGATTTGCAATTTGAAGGCAGGTTGACCAAATTCTCAAACTTAGCCCGCGAAAGCCACATTCCTGAGAGATTTACGTAAACTGGTTGACGCTCAATTTTTGCGGGACTTGCTTGCCGGGCGGCAACTGTTCCGTTAAGAAACCCTCACAAAATCAAGAACCGCAAAATGCGGCAGGCAAACGAGGGAGCGAAAAAAATGAAAAAATGTTTGGCCGCCGTGGCGTCAATCTGCGCAGTGTCAGTATCAGCACATGCCGATGATATTGCACCGATCGTGGATCAGAAAGATTGGTTCGTGAAGCTTGGTGGCACCTATATCATGCCAGATTCGGCAGGCACACTTCCACGGCTGCTTCGCCCCGTTACAGTTGGTAACGCGTTTACAGGCACTATCGAGGCCGGTCGATTTTTCAATGATCGCTTCAGCCTTTCAATGACGGCAGGCATTCCTCCAACCCATGACGTTCTGGTGAGTGGGGTGAAAGCCGGCACTGTTACATTGGGCGCCTTCGCTTTGGATGGTCAATTCCACCTGATCAACCAAGGCCCGCTTGATCTCTATTTGGGCGGCGGCCTTGCCTATAATATCTATTTCAGTAACACGGTTCCGGGCGTAACAAGCGTTGACGGCGGCTTCGCGCCTGTCCTCCAAATTGGTGTAGAATATGAGGTCTCGTCTAATTGGGGTGTGTTTGTTGATTTGAAGAAGGAGTTCTTCACTGCTACCGTGCACCACGCAGTTTTGGGAGCTTACCCCGAGCGCCTTGATCCCTTGGCTGTAACGGCAGGTGTTGCCTTCCACTTCTGATCTAAGGAACCTCTGATCAATTGTTGTTTTGACGTGCGATTGTGTGATGGACGCTGGTTTGCGTTTTGCAAGCGATATTGACGTTGTGTTTTGCGGG
>JAYVOQ010000154.1:0-12561 GCA_043757845.1 Hyphomicrobiales bacterium
AATTCACCGAACTGCGAGCACGATGATATTTCACGGAACGCGTTTTGCCCTGGCAACCAAACTTCAAGATCATAAGTCTTGCGCGAACCGAAGCCCATATCACCTGTACACAGCAGCATGGTGCGGTAATGTAAACCCAGACGCTTCAGTATTTCCTCAGCGCACAAAGTCATCCGCTCATGCTCAGCATCAGCTTGCTCCGCCGTAGTGACCGACACCATCTCGACTTTTGAAAACTGATGTTGGCGGATCATGCCGCGCGTATCGCGGCCCGCAGCCCCAGCTTCAGCACGGAAACATTGTGTATAGGCTGTCATGCGCAGCGGCAGAGTAGCTTCGTCCAATACTTGCTCGCGCACCAAGTTGGTGAGTGAAGCTTCGGCTGTGGGGATAAGCCAATGGCCTGATGTGGTTTTAAATAAGTCCTCGGCAAATTTAGGAAGTTGCCCCACACCATACATCGCCTCATCGCGCAGCATGTAGGGCGCATAGATTTCCTGATAGCCACTTTCGGTGATGTGCATATCCAACATGAATTGCGCCAACGCCCGCTCCATGCGTGCTAAAGCCCCTTTCAACACAACGAAACGTGCACCAGACAGTTTGGTGGCAATTTCGAAATCCATCAGTTTCAAGCCTTCACCAATGTCGAAGTGCTGCAAGGGCGTGTAGTTAAATTCAGGCTTTGTGCCCCAGCGGCGCACTTCCACATTGCCATGCTCATCTTTATCGTCCGGCACGGATGGCAGTGGAATGTTTGGAATGACAGACAGTGCATCATGCAACTCCTTGCCCAAGACACGCTCTTGCTCTTCGCCGGAAGTAATTTGATCTTTCAGCAAAGCAACTTCAGTTTTTAACTTGTCAGCAAGGGCCACATCCTTCTTGCCCATGGCTGCACCAATTTCCTTGGATAGCGCGTTGCGGCGGCTTTGGGCTTCTTGCAGCAAAGCCATTTGTGCGCGGCGCTTTTCGTCCACCGCAATGAGTGCGCTGGATTGCGCTGCTAGCCCGCGACGCGCGAGGCCAGCGTCAAAAGCGGTTGGGTTTTCACGGATGGCTTTGATGTCATGCATAGAAGCACCTTGAGGGATGAATTTGCACCCCTATAGGCAGCTTCCAAGCGCACTGCAAATTAGTTTGCGGGCGGTGTAAAAATGCTGCTGAGCACATGATCTCCTTTAGCCAAGCCGATACGTTTGGCTGTTCCTGCCGCAAGTTCGATCACGCCTTTCACGGGCTCTTGGACACCAATTGTATCGAGTGATTTTGGGACCGTATTTTCAGCGATGGCAGCGATGGTTCCGTCTTGGCGAACAAACACCATATCCAGCGCCACATAAGTGTTCTTCATCCACATCGAGATGGGGCGCGGCGCACCAACATCAAACAACATGGCTTGGTCTGGCGGCATGACTTGGCGGAACATCAATCCTCGTTCACGCGTTGCGTCTGTATCGGCAACTTCTGCAGAAAACGTGATGGAAGAATGAGCCGTGACAACAATCACCGACTCTATGCGCATCATATCTTGCGCTGAGGCCTTTTGAAAAACCAACTGCGCCGCCAAAAAGAGCAGCGCCAAGAAACCAATTTTTTTTACACAACCCACCACAACACCAAAACCTATCTTAGTTGGTATGCGGCGGGCCGTTTTCAAGGCTCGTGCGCACTTCTGCTGCCATTTTTCCGCGATTTGAATCGCCGTAACGGACATAAATCCAAGTTTCAGGCACAAGCTCAGCAATCCCGGTCTTGCGCAGAATTTCCATATGGACAAAAATATCGCCTTGGCCTTCACCTTCCGTAACAAAGCCAAAGCCTCGTGTGCGGTTAAACCATTTGACGCGCGCCCGCACCCAAGCACTTTTTGCGGCAACAGGGTTGTGTGTTTTTGCAGGGCGCTCAACCGGATGAATGGCGGTGGAGTGATCAACACCCAACACCCGCAAACATTGAAAACCTTTTTGACGGGCCACAACTTCGCAAGCGACCCTTGAGCCTTCAAGCGGCGCATCGAAACCATCGCGCTTGAGGCAACTTAAGTGCAACAAAATATCAGGAAGACCATTGTCCGGAATGATGAAGCCATAACCACGGCCAATATCAAACCACTTTACCAGCCCATCAACACGGATAATTGTTACGCCGTGCTCATTATCAATTCCGACAGACGCTTTTACAGCGCCTTCCAACTTAGCCGCTTCAGACATGTACAGACCCAACCCATCCCTTGAGAACGAGTAGCCTCCCCGCTCTTATTAAAATGTAAATTGATCAAATCTTTCGACTTTGTACAGAGCCAGCTTGTGGATACTATGGTGATTGAGTGCCACGCACTTCAGTTAAACCTCCAACTGTTGCAAACAAGCCGCGATTTTAGCACATGAATCCCTTTCGAACCCAAATGCAACACACCTCTACGAACTTTTCCGAATAACTTGCAATCAACCCGCGAAAAGCTGCTAACGCACTCGTTATCTGCAAAATACAGCATTTGACATCACGCGATTCGGAGTTGATCTTAGCGCCGAAGCATAAAATAGGAGTGTTCACACGATGCAATATCTTCACACCATGATCCGCGTTGCCGATCTTGACAAATCTCTCGATTTTTTCACGCGTATCTTGGGCTTCGTGGAACAGCGCCGCATTGAAAATGAAAAGGGCCGCTTCACTTTGGTGTTTGTTGCATGCCCCGAAACACCTTATTGCCCGGTGGAACTGACCTATAATTGGGATCCAGAAGTTTATGCCGGTGGTCGTAATTTTGGGCACCTCGCCATCGCGGTTGATAACATTTACGATTATTGTGCCGCTTTAATGAAGCACGGTGTGACCATCAATCGCCCGCCGCGCGATGGCCGCATGGCCTTCGTTAAAACGCCGGATGGGATTTCAATCGAAATACTCCAGCGTGGCGAAGGCGTGCACCTCGCCGTGGCCGAGCCTTGGGCAAGCATGCCGAACATCGGCAGCTGGTAAGATCAATCTCCCATCGCCATCAATGTCGCATTGCCTCCTGATGCTGTAGTGTCGCGTGACAGCACGCGCTCTACTGCGAAACGGTGCAAGTAATGCGGGCCGCCTGCTTTTGGGCCAGTGCCGGATAAGCCTTCACCGCCGAAAGGTTGCGCGCCAACAACCGCGCCGATTTGGTTGCGATTAACATAAAGATTGCCAACGCGTGCCACTTTGCGCACTTGATCAACCGTATCTTCAATGCGGGTGTGAAGACCAAGTGTAAGGCCAAACCCTTTATCGTTCAGGGACTCGACCACTTTTAAAAGATGCGATGCTTGATAGCGCACCACATGCAAGATTGGGCCGAATACTTCCTGTGTGAGTGGCGCAAGATTGGCCAATTCATAAGCTGCAGGCGAAACAAAAGTTCCGCTGCCACATGATTTTGGCAACGCCAGATTAGAAATGGTTTTGCCAACCCGCGCCATGATTACTTTATGGGCTTCTAATTTACTTCGAGCCGCCTCATCAATCACCGGGCCAACATCAGTGGCGTATTGCATTGGATCCCCAATACGCAACTCATCCATCGCACCGTGAAGCATTTCAATAACGCGCTCAGCACCATCTTCTTGCACAAATAATATCCGGGCCGCCGAACAACGCTGCCCAGCACTATCAAAAGCCGAAGACACCACATCCCGCACCGCCTGTTCGGCCAAGGCTGTGCTATCCATGATCATGGCATTCATTCCGCCCGTTTCAGCAATCAGTGCGGCCAAAGGTCCGGGCTTATGGGCCAAAGTTTGCGCAATAACTGTGCCTGTGGCGTTTGAACCCGTAAACGCAACGCCAGCAAGTTTGGCATTCATCAAAAGCTTTGCGCCAATGCGTGCGCCTGATCCCGGCAGATAGTGCAGAACGCCCGGCGGCACACCCGCTTCATGAAGCAGTTGCACGGCCAGATAAGCAATAAGGGGCGTTTGTTCAGCTGGTTTAGCGATGACGGCATTGCCAGAGGCCAGAGCTGCCGCCACCTGCCCAGTGAATATGGCCAAGGGAAAATTCCATGGCGAGATACAAGCGAACACGCCGCGACCATGCAAACTCAATTCGTTTTGCTCACCTGTGGGGCCGGGTAAGGCTTGGGGCAATTCAAATTCGTTTCGCGCCCGCTGCGCATAGTAGCGCAAAAAATCTACCGCTTCGCGCAGATCGGCTTGGGCATTGTCGAGGGTTTTGCCCGCTTCACGCATCAGCAGGGAGAAAAAGGAACTGCTATTTTTTTCATAAAGATCAGCGGCACATTCTAAAATCTTCGCCCGCGCCGCGCCACCGCTTTGGCACCAAGACTGTTGCGTCTTGGATGCAAACTCAATAGCAGATATAATAACGTCGTCGCGCGTTTCAACGACCTGACCTACAATAATTGATCGGTCTTGCGGCGAGGTAACACTGCGCTCAATACCGCCGCGCATCAATTTGCCGTTAATAATGGGCTGCGCCACGTAAGTTTCAGCTGAAGCCAAACCAATGGACTGCATCATATTGGCCCGCGTAGCGCCATGCCAGAACGGCATCCCAATTGAATTGATGCGTCCATCAAACAGTTTGGCCGGTGTGCAGATTTTGGTGTTGGCAATCGGCGTTAATGCACGAACTTGATCCACCGGGTTCTGCACAATCGCGTCCACAGCAACGTGTCGATCAGCCAAGCGATTGACGAACGACGTATTCGCCCCATTTTCCAATAAGCGCCGCACCAAATAGGCCAATAAGTCTTCATGGCTGCCCACAGGTGCATAAATACGGATGGGTTGTTTGATTTCGCTTTGCGCCACTTGATCGTAAAGCGCTTCACCCATGCCGAATAAGCGTTGGAATTCAAAATTGCGATTACTTCCAGCCATCACATGCACAGCCGCAATCGTTTGGGCATTGTGGGTGGCGAATTGCGGATAAAAACAATCGCCACGCCCCAGCATATATCGCGCACAGGCCAAATAACTGACGTCAGTTGACACTTTGCGCGTGAACACCGGGAAGCTTTCATATCCACCTTCTTGGGCGCGCTTTATTTCCGTGTCCCAATAGGCCCCCTTAACCAAGCGTACGGGAAGCACGCGACCTGTCTCAATGGCCAAAGCCGCCAGCCATTCCAATACGGGTTTGGCGCGGCGGCCATAGGCTTGCACAGCCAGGCCCAAGCCGTTCCAACCTTTTAATTCCGCCCGGCACGCAAGCAGCTCCAACAGGCTGAGCGAAATATCCAACCGTGCAGCTTCTTCGGCATCAATGGTCAAACCCATATTTCGCGTTTTGGCGATGAGGCATAGACGCAGCATTTTATCTAGCAATGGCGCAGTGCAATCATCTTTAGTTTTTTCTTCATAGCGCGGATGCAAGGCCGATAGTTTTACCGAGATCGACGGCTGGGCGACTACGTCTCCATTCAATTTCGCCGTTTCACTGATGGTATGTGCGGCCTTTTCGTATGAGATGAAATAGCGCTCCGCGTCGGCCGCCGTCATGGCGCTCTCGCCCAGCATATCAAATGAGAACCTCGTCAGTGCAGTTGCATCCTTGGCCCCATTGCGCAGAGCCTCAGCAATGGTACGGCCCAACACAAATTGCCCACCCATAATGCGCATGGCCTGCTTCATGGCAGCGCGCACCACGGGCTCTCCAGATTTGCCGATTAATTTTTTAACGAATGATGATGGCGCGTTTTTTGCCTCGCGCCCCAGCTCAACGAAGCGACCAGTCAACATCAAGCCCCAGGCCGAGGCGTTGACGAACATAGATTGGGATTGGCCCACATGATCAGCCCAATCACGCCCCGCCAGTTTATCGGCGATCAGACGGTCGGCCGTTGGCGCATCGGGCACACGCAGCAACGCTTCGGCCAGGCACATCAATACCACGCCCTCCTCAGAGGTGAGGGCGAATTGCTGCATGAAGGCATCTATGCCCGTTTGACTATGTTGATTGGCGCGAACGCCTTCAACTATTTGGGTCGCCAATTGCGTGACACGCGTCGCATCGCCCTGTGCAAGGGTCGCTGCTGTGGCAAGCGCAGTGACTAAGCCCTGCTCATCCGCAAAAAGCGCCTCGGAAATTTTCGAACGATCTGGCACCGCACATGCTCCTCAAGAATTCCACCGAGGATAATGGAATGGTCGGGCCGTTGCACTCACGATTACGACAGCAGCAAGGCGCGAAAGGCTTTAGAGCAGTTCCACATAATGCTTTGGCGGCGGTTTCAGCAACGCACCGCGGGCCCGCCATTTGCCGTAAAGATGATCAAACTCGCCTGCCTTCCAGCGGGCCTGCAACTCTTGCTGTTGTGATTTGCGATATGCCAGAATGCCCTGCATCCGCAGTTCGCGCACTTCTTTAGGTGCGTTTGGAGGATAGGCCGGAAACTTTTTGACAAACTGGCGCTGTGTTGGCGCATCGAACTTTTTCTTCTCCGCAGGTGAAAAATGCGTACGCTGGCAAAATAAACCATCATGAGCCGCGTGGCAGAGCTTGGCCCTGCGGCAGCGTTGGTCAGGACATACAGGCAGCGCCACGTCACGCGGCGCATCCCCGCGCGCAAAGCCGGCCCAAGGCGTTTTGGAATAAAACGGCTTAGGCGCGACGCGAATGTGAGATTTTGGTTTTTTGCTCAAGGTGGCCCTCGCGAGTTAGGGGTGAAACGCCCGCGCCCGAAAAGTTGTTCGATTTTTCGGATAAGCGCTGGCGCAATAGAAGAAGGAGGGGATGCCCCCGCCCTGGCTTCAAGCCCGATCACAATTGTGGAAAAAAGATGGGCTGAAGCCCGGCCTTGGAACGCAACGTCTTTTTGTCTTCTTGGCAGTTCTTCCAGAGCTTCAGATCGCACGGGGTCCACTCTAATGTATGCTTCTGTCCGGGGCTGCCTGCGCAATGAGGCCCACGCCCAAACTCCACATTTTAGTTCTCATAGAGGCCTGTCTGTTGACCGCTGAAGTTGTAAGCCATTGAAGGCGCTCAGGTCGTAATGCCCGAGGGCCTGCCAAAAAGCCCCCGGAAGGGAAAGGCGCGTTAAACCTTAACCCCTGCAGGCGCTGCAGAAGAACCCGGCAATGTAGAGACGCTGTCGACAATGTCCCCTCCTTTGTTTGGGTCCGACTGAGGAGGAATATAGAGATAGATTAGGAATTAGAAAGAGGGTTAGGATTTAAATCTATACGTGTGACTTTTTAGCAACACCCTACTCAATCGTCATTCCAGCTAAGCCGAAACGCAGCGCAGGAGCGACTGGAACCCGGCCTCCTGTGCAGAGACTTGACTTATAGTAGATATACTATAATACCCATCCATGCCAAAAGCCTGTTACTTCATCGGCTCATCCAAGAAAGTCATCTCTGCCTTTCCAGATGACGTGAAGTCCGGCATCGGCAAGTCGCTATTCATTGCGCAATCGGGCGGTGAGGCCAACAATGCGAAAGCACTGAAAGGCTTTGGCGGGCGCGGCGTTTTGGAAGTGGTGGAAGACTATGACGGCAACACCTATCGCGCGGTTTACACCTTGCGCTTTGCCACAGTGGTTTATGTGCTGCACGCCTTCCAAAAGAAATCCAAATCCGGCATCGCCACGCCGAAGCATGAACTGGATTTGATTGCTGCAAGAATGAAAGACGCTGAGGCGCTGCATAAGCACCTCGCAACCAAAGGAGACTGACATGGCCAAACTTCCCAAATTTGAAAAAAGTTCCGGCAACGTGTTTGCAGACTTGGGTCTGCCCAATGCCGATGAGCTTTTGCTGAAAGCGCAAATCACTGTGGAGATTGAACGCGCCATGAAGCTGAAGAAACTCACGCAAGCCAAGGCGGCGGCTCTAACAGGCACAGCCCAGCCCGATCTTTCAAATCTGCTGCGCGGGCGGTTTAAGGGTTTTTCCGTGGAGCGCCTGATGCTGATGCTCACCAAATTGGGCAGAGATGTGGAAGTGGTGGTGCGCCCTGCTCCGAGGCGGCAGGCGGTGGGTGGGATTACGTTGCGGCGGGAAGTGGCGTGAACGTTCGATGCTAAAAGTCTATCTTGATACGCAAGACTTTTCCAATCTCTACAAAAAAGAACTGTCTGCTGAATTTTTTGAAATCAAAAAATACTTAGTCACATTGAAACGCAAAGGACTTGTAAGTTTTCCACTTACATACCTGCTGCTTTTTGAATTCACTCAAGATTATGATGCAAAATACGAAAAAGATAGAATAGATCGAGCAAAACTACTTTCCGATTTATGCGGCAATGACACACTTCCCTATTTCCAAGACCTTGCAATAATCAATAATCCAATCGATTACCACTCATGGCTTCCATTTGGTTCGGCTGATAATTTTGCAGTACGACGTATGCTGAGCGTTCTTCGACACGAAATTAAGATACGAGCCAATATTCCCAGACAATTACGTCATGACCTACAAAACCCCCTGGTACTGCGCAATTTTCTGCAGGGATTTCTTGAAAAACAAATCTTAACTGGGAACCCATCAACAAACTGGAACCCCGAACTTGGGGACTTCAACTTTGATTTTTTTAGAGATTTTCTTCTGGGAAAGATTACTGAGGACGAAGCTAATACACAATTTCGCGAAAGCGTATTTGAGCCTGCAAAATTCTTTACTATCTGGTATCAACGCTTCTCAAACAAGAATGCACTTGCGCAATTTCACGGTGAGACGATTGAGAAATTCTTTAAGTTGAGTCAGGAATTTCATGGCAAGCTCCCTGATCTCTACCAAAAAGCACAAGCTAGTCGAAAACTAGCTAAAGATGCTATTGCAAATGCTGAAAAAAGCAACGCAGTCTTGCTCTCACTTGGAATTAACGTCGGGCATGACACACCCGATCTTCCGTTGGTTCCGAGCTTTGATGAAATATACGAGATGTCAAGCTTGGCCAAATTTTTCAACGCTTTCCAACCGCAATTGAGAGATACAATGAGATGCTATCACAAAGCGCTATTTGATCGCCAATTTCACCCCAAATTATCAGACTTTAAAGATATTTTTCATTCAGTTTATATCGAGCAAGTTGATCTGTGGAGAACTGACAAAGGCTTTGCGGATTTCCTGCAAAGGACAAACATCCATCCCGCAGAAAAAATTGTTCCCACTCTTAAAGAATTGCCAGACAGAATTGATAGGCTTCTTTCAAAGGCTAAACCCAAAACCACTTGAGCCGCTTTCAGCGCAATTTCCGCCTTCGCGGAAATGACGGGTGGTGCTAATTTGCCGAATTCAAGCCGCCCGCCTAAACCTTTGCACCTTGATCGCCTTGGCACCTTTACGGGCTTTGGCGATGTCGAATTGCAATTGCATCTTCAACATCAGCTCCATCGAAACCCCAAAGGCCTTTTCAAAGCGCAAGGCCATTTCGGGCGAGAGGCTGGCGCGGCCATTGAGCACGGCGCTAAGTGCCGGACGCCCCCACGCCCAGAATTTCCGCCGCCCGCGCCACCGTGAAGCCCCCTTCGGCCAGCCGCAGTTCAACACTGCCGCAATTCACGAAACCGCCTTGTGCAAAATGGAATTGATCAGCGTTTGATAGGGCAAGCCCTCTTGTAGGGCGCGGGATTTGAGGCGCGAAAGATCAGAGCGCGGAATGCGCAATGTGATTTTTTCACGCGCGCCATTCATTGTGGCGCGGGCAGCCGCCTTCAACTTCTTGCGTCGCGCGGGTGTGAGCACGCTTTTAAATTGGGCACCAGCGGCTTCCAGCGCCTCAATCAACTCTCGCTCTTCATCGCTGCTATAGGGCTTGATGTCTGGTGTTTTAGTCATGTGCTTGCTCATTAAGATATTTCCGCGCCAATTTTCGGTTTGGAAAAGCCGTTTTAAGAAAAATCACGCCGCTATCCATCACATAGGGAACGCCGTATACATAGTCATTCAACAAAACCACAAACATGCGTTAGCGCGGATATTTCGCGGCGTTCACATGCTCAACGTCATCAAGCAATCCATCACCGTCAATCGCAGCAACTATATCCTCAAAGCAGACAGTCCGGTTGGCATTGGACTTCAATTCCCGGTTTTTCTCATCGCTCCAAGCGAAATGCCGCATGCCGACATAGTACGTACGGAGTATGGCAAAGTCAAGGGCGCGGTTTTACCTCTTCCCCGCCCGATTAACCCCGCTGACCACCGCTTTGAGCGAGGCCACCACGATGTTCTTGTCGATGCCCACGCCAAACAGCGCCTCGCCATCGGTCAGCCGCAGCTCTACGTAAGCCACCGCCGTTGCATTGGCGCCATGGCCCATGGCGTGTTCGCGGTAATCCACGAATTCAAACGCAAGGCCGCTTTCTTTTTTCAGCGCGTCCACAAAGCCATCGACGGGGCCATTGCCGTGGCCCTTGATGGTTTTGGGTTTGCCATCCACCATGATCTTGGCGCTGAGCGGTTGATCGCCATGGTCGGATGTGGCGTGATGTTCCACGAATTTATATTTACCGTTGCCTTCGAGATATTCAGTCTCAAAGGCGCTCCACAGGCGGCTGGCCTCAAGCTCAACACCTTCGCCATCGGCAATGGCCTGCACCGCTTTTGAAAACTCAATCTGCAAGCGCCGCGGCAGCTCTATGCCGTGTTCGGTTTCCATCACATAAGCAATGCCGCCCTTGCCGCTTTGCGAATTAATCCGCACCACGGCCTCATAACTGCGCCCCAAATCCATGGGATCAATCGGCAGATAAGGCACTTCCCACAGCGGCGCGTTTGAAGCCTTCATATGTTTGAAGCCCTTGTTGATGGCATCTTGGTGGCTGCCGGAAAACGCCGTGAACACCAACTCGCCCGCATAGGGATGGCGCGGGTGAATGGGCAGCTGGTTGCAATATTCCGCCATGCGCACCAGATCATTGATGTTGGAAATATCCAGCTTGGGGTCAACGCCTTGTGAGAACAAGTTCATCGCCAGCGTGATGATATCCACATTGCCGGTGCGCTCGCCATTGCCGAAAAGTGTGCCCTCGACTCGGTCTGCCCCCGCCATCACGCTCAGCTCAGTGGCCGCCACGGCGCTGCCGCGATCATTATGTGCGTGGATGGAATAGATGATGCTCTCGCGGTTTTTTATGTTACGGATTGACCATTCGATTTGATCGGCGTGAACATTGGGTGTTGCCGCCTCCACCGTGAAGGGCAGATTGAGGATCAAGCGCTTGGCGGGCGTGGGTTGGATGACATCCATCACCGCCTCGCAAATCTCTTTTGCGTAATCCAATTCCGTCCCCATGAAACTTTCGGGCGAGTATTGAAAACGAATGGCTTCAGCCATGCCGCTTTCATCCGTCAGCCTACGGACGAGTTTGGCGGCGTTGACAGCGATTTCCTTGATCCCTGCCCGGTCCTTCTGAAACACCACGCGGCGTTGCAGTTCGCTGGTCGAATTATAGAAATGCACAATGGCGTGCTTGGCACCTTTGATTCCCTCAAACGTGCGCTTGATCAAATCCTCACGGCACTGCACCAGAACCTGAATGGTCACATCATCGGGGATGAGATTTTTGTCGATAAGGTGGCGGCAGAAATCAAAATCAGTTTGGCTCGCCGATGGAAAACCGATCTCAATTTCCTTGAAGCCGATTTTCAAAAGCGAATTCCACATGCGCATCTTGCGCTCATGGCCCATGGGCTCAATGAGCGATTGATTGCCATCGCGCAAATCCACCGATGCCCAAATGGGGGCATGAGTGATTTGCGCTGAAGGCCATTTACGGTCTGGCAAATGCACAGGCGTGAAGGCGCGGTATTTATCTTTCGGATTGATCATCATGTTTATGATACTTCTTAAGGGTTTTGTTTGGCCGTTCAAGTTCCCTCAAGGGCCAAGGCAAAAACCCGGGCGGCCCTTAAGGGCGGCTAAGAAGCAGCAGGCCAAGCAACAACGCTTGCGCAGAAGGCGCAAAGGCAAAGCGGTTGGCTAAAAACGACATGAATTCACCGTAACCGCAATTCGCGGCTTTGGCAACCACACCGCCAAATGCCTCCGATAAATAGCCCCCTGCAGATCACAAAATGGCCTTATCTCTGCCAGCCTTTGGCCTTGGTAGGCGGTGACGCTGTGCCTAGGACGGCAGATGTCAAACATAAGGAATATCCTATGAAACGTATCCTCATCGCTGCTGGCTTTGCCACTGCTCTTTTTGCCGCCCCGGCTTTTGCCGATTGCGCGGGTGATATGGCCAAGATTACCGAGGCCATGAAAACCGCAACGCTGGACGACGCGGGCAGCGCCAAAGCCAAAGACTTGATGAAGGCGGCCACCGCAGCCCAGACCGCCAAAGATGAAGCCGCCTGCGCCACGTCAACTGCCGAGATGATGAAGATGATGGGGCTGAAATCGTAGTTTAACTCCAAGCGAACCTCCGGCGCCGTGTTCCTGCGCCGGAGACCCTAAGTCTTTTTATTTACCAAGCTTGCGACGGCTTATGCCTTGGGCCTAAATTCGTCACAATGCGGCGCTAGGGCCTTTAGCATTCGCAAAGCCTCAAAATTGGAACCCCAAATGATCCGTTCAACTGTTTTTATCGCTGCTGCTTTGACTTTCTTGGCTGCGCCCAG